>JBDTMC010000523.1:0-5385 GCA_039934475.1 Bryobacteraceae bacterium
GTTGCGGCCCGCTGGTTTGCTCCCCTCTCTTTCAAGGGCTTTCGACACTCCGCTTGGCTCGACAGGATCTCTCCTGCCGGCTGGAGTCTGCTACCGGGCGCTTCGGCGCTTACCCGGACAGGACTTCCACCTGTGAGAACAACGCGTCTTTCAGGACGCACCACCGTAGCAATTATAAGCCGCCATGAGCGAACTTCCGCCGTCCGGCCACTATCAGCTTATGGCCGAAGAGATTCGCGACGCCATTCTGGAGTTCTTGCGTACAGCCGGTTGTCCCACCCTGGTCGAGCCGGGCGAAGACCCCCTTGCTCTCACTCCAGGCAACTATTCGCTCGACCCGGCCGCGCGTTTGACGATTGTCGCCTGGGACGACCACCGCACCATCGCCCGGCGCATTACCGCTATCGAAACTGCAAAACCAGGGCGTCTCCAACTGATCACAGAGCACTTCGGCAAACGCGCCGGCGCTCTCACTCTCCTCGACACGGCCCGCCCGCAAACTCAGAGTCACACCCTAAAGAATCACCGCAATGTCTTCCGCGAGGTCCTGCGCCGCTTTCTTTCCCGCCAGTTTGCGGGATGGAAGATCGCCGAATTGAGTGCTGAGCCCGACCTCGAGCACAGCCTCTCGCCCGCCTTCCCGCGCGCACTGGTTCGCCGCGGCACGATGGGATGGGCCGCCATCGCCTCCCCTCCTGAGGCCACCGACCCCGCCGCATGCCTCACCTACGGCCTCATCTGGCTTCATTATCTGCGCGCCCGCGAACCTGACCTCACAGTGTCCGGCCTCGCCGTCTTCGTTCCCGAAGGTCGACATCGCACCACCGCCCGACGTTTGCGGCTGCTTGACACCCACAAGGCCCGGTATTCGATGTTCGTCTATTCGGAAGGAGTACACGAAGTGGCCTTTGACCCGGCCGACTGCGGGAACCTCGATACGGACCTACCTATCCGTCGCCGGCCCGATGGCAAGGAACACCCATTGCTACACCAGGTTGCGGCGCTGCCCGGCGTCGAAACCATCGCCCAAAGCGATGGCTCCCTCACCCTCCGCATCCGCGGTCTCCCGTTCGCCACGCATCGTGCCGGCCATCTCCTTTTCGGTCTCGATCTCCGTCAGCCTGCATCCGCCGGTACGCTGCCTGAGATAGAGGCCCTAGTTGCCGAACTCGCCCGGCTGCGCCGTCCGGACGCCGACGCCAACCATCCCCTGCACCGTCGCTATCCGGAAGCTTGGCTCGAAAGCCAGGTGCGGTCGAACCTCGCTGAGATCGATGCTACGCTGCTCCCGGATCCGCTCTACGGCCAAGTGCCCGCCTTCGCCGCTGGAGAACGGAGCGTCATTGACCTCTTGGCCGCCGACCGTGCGGGCCGTCTCACCGTGATCGAACTCAAGGCTTCCGAAGATCCTCACTTGCCCCTTCAGGCACTGGACTACTGGATGCGTGTGGATTGGCATGCTCGTCGCGGCGAGTTCTCGGCCAATGGCTATTTCCCCGACCTTCCCCTCCAGGCACAGTCGCCGCGCCTGTTGTTGGTCAGCCCTTCCCTGCGTTTCCATCCCACCGCCGCCACTGTCATTCACTACTTCAATCCATCGATTGAAGTGCAACGGGTCGGCCTTGGCATAGAATGGCAGAAGAGGCTCAAGGTGGTGTTTCGTTCCTTCGGCTCAGAAAGTTCAATGTGGGCCTCCGCTCAGGATTTGCCATATGTCGACACCCATTTTGCGTGAAGTTCGCGCCGCGCTGTCCGCTCTCAACCCCGCCGACGTCCGAAAGGCGGCGGACCGTCCCGTCCGCATTGGTCTGTTGGCTTCCTACGGCGAAGCGTTCGCCGTGATGGAGGACTTTCTGGCGCCTCCGGAACTTCCTCAGGAAAAACGGATCGCGTCGCTGGAGTCCGTTTACCGCATTGGCGAAGATGCCGGCGCGGACGATGTGGACTTCATTCTCGCCGAAGAGGGCATGCGCGTCGACGAACCCAACACCTACGTGTTCAACACTCGCCACCCACGCTACACCGTGCTCGATGTGATTGACGGACACGAGGATCTACAGTTGCCGTTGGCGCGGCGATTCCCGGCCTTTCGCAGCGAGGTATCGCACGAGATCGTCGGTAAAATCGCTCGTGAAAACGCTATGTGTGCGTTGGCGACGGCCTTGCCCAGCGCCATTGCCGGATGGGTCAGCCTGCCATGGGCTATCGGCGAATTCGCGTCCGACACAACCGTCCTCACCGGCAACCAGATCCGGATGGCGTTCCTGCTGGCCGCCGCTAGCGACCGCGAACCGGGGTACGCGGAGCAGCGGACCGAAGTCGCGATGCTGATTGCCGGAGCCTTTGGCTTCCGCTCGCTCGCTCGCACCCTCGCCTCCAAAATTCCGCTGGGAGCAGGCCTGTTGCCGAAGGCAGCCATCGCCTACGCGGGAACCTGGGTCGCCGGGAAATCGTTCGAGCAGTTGTACCGGTTCGGGTCCCACTTGTCTCCTGACGATCGCCGCGACGCTTTGGCGGAAGCCTACGACCGTGGCAAATTCATCGTTTCAGCGATGCTCGATGCCTGGCGCTCATATCCCGCCGGCCACGCCCTCACTGCCTGACAAGCTCACCAGGAAACGGGGGCGGGTGGACGTCCGGGGCTGGACTGCGTCCGATCATGATCAGTTTGGGATCATACGGATGCGGGGTGATCACTCGCTGGTAAACCTGCTTCCCGTCCCACTCCACTGCTACCCGGCCATTCAACCGGTCCATCATCACCACCACGTGGTGTCTCCTGTCTCCGCTGGCCGCGAACGCTTCGCCCCAAGTCACGCTCTCGGTCCAATGGTCCAAGCTGAATTGAGACTTATTACCGCGCCAGTCCAACATCAAGACGTCGCAAGCTCCCGCCAAGCCGGTGGAGAGCAAGGTATATCGGCCCTCAGGCACGCCTGTCAGATCAACTTGCAACGTCATCCGTTGCCCGTCTGTACCCGCTGTCAGGCGCCATTCGCGCCCGTCGAATTCGTAGCGCCCGGTCACCCCCGCTCCGAAATCAGCCCGTGCCACCAGGCCCTTGTCCAACATACTCGGTACTGGATCCGTTAGTTTCCATTTCACTGGAACACCGGGGCCTCCAGTCAGTAAACGGTTGAAAAAGACTTGCATCTGGTGGAAGTCCTTCTTCGCGGATTCATCAATGGCGAAACCCTGTTCGCGCTGGGCCACCAGGGCCAGAGCCATATTGGAGGGAACCGCCAGAAGCAGCAATACCGCACTCACAGACTGCAGCGTAGTTCGGAATCCGCTGGCGGGCAATTCCATGAGTCGCTTCACGCCGTATATCGACCCTACAAACAGTATGGGATACACATCGTGGAGATATCTGTGCGAAAGCGTGGCGACGATTCCCAAGGCCAAAATAGGGACACACAGCGCCAGCGTAATCGCCAACTTTTCCCGCCGGTTGCGATCCTCCCGCATTCCCGACGTCAAACCAAAACCGGCCAAGAGGACTAGACCGGGCTCTATGAAGAGAATGCCGGCATGCGAATCCATAAAGTCATAGTGGACAGGCCATTGGGATTCTGGTATATAAGCGCTAAATTCCAGCCACGGAAAGGCCTTGCGGAACTGCAAACCACGGCCGGCGAATACTTCCCTCATCTGAAACGGGAAGATCTCCGGATGAATGATGGTGCCTCCCACGCGAGCCAGCCGCTGCGGGGTCGATTGTATGTAGTACTTGTACGGCACCGCCTCCGCGATACTTCCAAACCGCGAATAGTTCATCCAAAAAAACAACCCACTACACGAGGTGAGACACGCGGCAATCAATACACGATTCCTCATTCTTGCCTGTCCCGGAGCGGCAACGAAGAGGACGAGCAGGCCCGTCAGAACACCCGCTCCCACCGTCACTCGCGCAAAGAACGACGCCGCCGCAAAAAGGCAGGCGCCCACCAACCAACTGGTCCGCTGCCCGTCCACAAACCGTAACATCGCATACCAGGACCACAAAGCGAAGGCCGAAGCCCAGACGATTGCCTCGTGGTAGACATAGGATCGGGACACGACATAGACCAAGGTGGAGCCGAGTGTAAGCGCCACTATCAATACTCGGACTAGCCACGATCCGGGTCGCATAGTGAGGTGCCTCAGCACAGCCAAAAGCACCAACAGATGGGCCAGTGCCGCCAGGAAGACCGAAAAGCGGCTCCACCGCCCGGCATAGTCCGGAAACAGGGCCGTTAGGGGAATGCGGGCGAGAGCCGGCGTTGGACCAAAGTATCCATAAGACTTGCCTTTGTAAACATAGGCCTCGCCTGAGATCACTGCTGGGCTGACATCCAGTCGGCCGTCCTTCAAGCTGTCGGCCAAGCTATCGTAAAACTGGCCAAAAGCTTCGGGAGCAAAGAGACGTCCCGATCCATAAGTTACGAACCAGAACCAGATGCAGACGATGATTACCAGCAGAGCGGTTATCGGCCGAAGCCACAGAGCCAAGGCTTGAATCCGTGCAAACCGTGGAGAGGATGGCGGTTTGCTGACAGCCTCGACACGAGGACGCGGGTTGGCTCCCGATTTCTTCTTCATGGATGGAATGACCGGATTTACTTGGCAATTCTAACAAATCCAGTCCGCCCGGACCCCCATTCCACCGCGGCCACGATAAGCGGAAACCTGCACAGTTTGGCCGGAAGCAACGCATAACAGGGAACTGTGGAAAACCAGTGGAAATCGAGAGGAAAATAATCAAACACAGAAGCAACAGTCCGAATGTGAGAAAGCCCCGGGGTCTGGGAACCTCGGGGCTTTTGAGGGGCATACGGTGAGCTGGGACTCGCCGTTTTGTGGTAAGTCAATGAAGACTTATGATTGCCTTCTAACAGTGCACGTCCTATGCCAAAGTACTTCGTGAGTTAAATCAATGGTTTGGCTTTTCGAAGACCTACTGGTGGGGCAAATTCACTGCGCAATCTCCCGTTGCCTGTGTGAATCCCCGCAGTTGGTGAAAAGGCCGCCCCAAAATGAGATAAGCCCCGGGGTCTGGGAACCTCGGGGCTTCAGAGGGGCTAACGGCTGGCTGGGTCCAGCCCGTTGGGGTAAGTCAATGAAGACTTATGATTGCCCTTTCTAATGCACGCTGCCGGCCAAAACCGTTCTCACGGAGAACCAACAACTTAACAGGATGTTTGGCTCCGTTTGGGTCAAAGTCCGCGGGGCATTTCCCCCACCGCGGGGCAATCTTCACAGGGTGGGCAGACATTGACTGGCGCTCACCCTTACCCCCAAAATTACGAAAGCCCCGGGTCTGGGAACCCGGGGCTTTACTCAGAGGGGCAGACAGTCGGCTGGGTCCGGCTGTCGGGGATGCATAAGTCAATAAAGACTTATAAC
>JBDTMC010000524.1:0-5384 GCA_039934475.1 Bryobacteraceae bacterium
GGACGACATAGCCATCGTCAAAGGTATGACGACGGACGCGTTCAATCACGCTCCCGGGCAGTTGCTGATGAACACGGGTAGCCAGCAATTTGGGCGTCCGAGCATGGGTTCGTGGGTAACCTATGGGTTGGGCAGTGAGAGCAAGGATCTGCCCGCGTTTGTGGTCTTCAGTTCGGGCGCCAAGGGCCCCAGCGGCGGGAACTCCTGCTGGGGTTCGGGCTTCTTGCCGACTGTGTATCAGGGTGTGCAGTTCCGTTCCAGCGGCGATCCGGTGTTGTATCTTTCCAACCCCGCGGGCGTGGATAACCAGTTACAGCGGGATACGCTGGACACGGTGAAATCTCTGAACACGATGCGGTTGGACACGGTGGGCGATCCGGAGATTTCAACGCGAATCAACTCCTACGAGATGGCGTTCCGCATGCAGTCGAGCGCACCCGAGTTGATGGATATCACCAAGGAGCCGCAGCATATTCTGGATTCCTACGGAGCCGTGCCGGGCAAGCCTTCCTTCGCCAATAATTGCTTACTGGCAAGGCGGCTGGTGGAACGCGGTGTGCGTTTCGTGCAGCTCTATCACGAGGCGTGGGACCAGCACGGCAACCTGACTAAGGACATCACTAAGAATTGCCACGACACCGATCAGGCATGCGCGGCGCTGGTCCAGGACTTGAAGCAGCGCGGCATGCTGGAAGATACGCTGGTCGTATGGGGCGGTGAGTTCGGTCGCACGCCCATGACTCAAGGCGGCAACGACGGCCGCGATCATCATCCGAACGCCTTCACGATGTGGCTGGCCGGTGGCGGTATCAAACCGGGAATCACATTTGGCGAAAGCGACGACCTCGGCTTCAACGTGGTGAAAGACAAAGTGCACGTGCATGACCTGCATGGGACGATCCTGCACCTGCTCGGGTTTGAGCACACTAAGCTTACGTTCCGCTTCCAGGGCCGCGATTTCCGGCTCACCGATGTGCACGGAAGCGTGGTGAAGGAACTACTGGCGTAAACGCGATCGACTTCCGTATCCTTTTAACGACTCTACGTTGTCCGGCGGCCAATGAGGGCGGCGGCGCTTAGCGAGCTGGCCACGGCGAGCGCCGCGGCGATATAGAGAACCGCGCGGTAGCCTTCGAGAAACGACTCCTGAATGGCTAGGCGCGCCGGCGCATCGGTGGTCTCGATCGCCGCCAGTTTGGGGCGCTCCGAGGCAAACCGCGCGGCGCCCAGCCGGTTGTCCAGGGCCCTGTTGAACGTCGTATTCAAGATCAGGCCGAATACGGCGATGGCGAGCAGGCCGGCGACTCTCGAGACGGCGTTGTTGACTCCAGAGGCCACTCCGGCGCGATCGGAAGGCACTGCCGTCATCACTGTCGTGGTGAGGGGCGCCACAGCAATTGCCATTCCCAAACCTAGTGTCAGAACGGCGGGAAAGAAGGTCGTCCAGTAGGAACCTCCGATGCCGGGCTGTGCGAAGAGTGCGAAGCCAGCGGCTGCTATAAGAGGCCCGACGATGAGCGGCGCGCGCGGGCCGTATCGCTTATGGAGGCCTCCGGACCAGCGGCTGAGGACGAACACTAGCAGAATGAACGGGAGGAGGGCCGCGCCGGCCTCGGTCGCCGTATAGCCTTGCACCTGAATGAGGTTGAGCGGGAAGAAGAACAGAACTCCTCCTAACGCTGCGTACAGCAGGAGCGTGAGGAGGTTGGCTCCGGCGAAATCTGACGACCGGAAGAGGCCGAGCGGGAGCATGGGTGTTTTCGATCTTGATTCGACCCATAGGAAGGCGGCCAGGGCGACGATACCGAATGCTCCGGCGAGGGGCGATGACTCCAGGAATGCGTAGACGACTCCGGCCAAGCCGAGCGTAGTGAGCAAGGCCCCTGGCCAATCGAGGGCGACTCCGCGCGACGGGCTGGGGTTATTGGGAACGCGAAGCGCGACCAAGGCAACGACGACAGCGGCGATCGGCACGTTGATCAGAAAGACCCAGCGCCAGGAGAGGTTTTGAATGAACCAGCCGCCGAGGACGGGGCCGATGGCGGCGGTAATGGCGGTGAAGCCGGACCATGTTCCGATGGCTCGGCCGCGCTGGCTGGTGGGGAACGAAACGCTGATCAGGGCGAGGCTGCCGGGAACGAGGAGGGCCGCGCCGATGCCCTGGAGGCTGCGCGCGATGATCAACTCGCGGACGGAGCCGGCGAAGCCGCAGCAGGCGGACGCCGCGGCGAAGAGGATGACACCGGTGATGTAGACCTTGCGGCGGTTGTAGAGGTCACCCAGGGAGCCGCCCGTGAGGAGCAACGCCGCGAGAAAGAGGGCGTAGGCTTCGACGATCCACTGGACGTCGGCGATAGTGGCGTGGAGAGAGGCCTGAAGGGCGGGAAGGGCAACGTTGACGACGGTGCCGTCAATGAACGCCATGCTGGAGCCGAGGATGGTGGCCGCCAGTATCCATGGGGCCGCAACCGGGGCGGTGGATGCCGCAGGCTTGCCAGAGAGGATGACCGCGTCGTCACAGGGAGGCTTGGCCGAACTCGCCATGACCTATTGTGCACGGAAGGAAGGGTCGCCAGGTAGCCGGACGCTGCCCGCAAGCAGCGCCCGGTCTGTTGTTGGGCTTAGAACGAATAGCGCAAGCTCATCTGCATGTTGCGCTGGCTGGTTTTCGTGGTCACCATACCAAAGGTGGAGGCGGTGGGATTAGTCTCAACGCTACTCCAGTTTGCCAGGTTCAACCAGTTGAAGCCCTCGGCACGGAACTGCAGGGCTTGCGTTTCCGTGATGCGGAAGGCCTTGAACAGCGCGAGGTTCCAGTTTTGGAACCCGACATTGTTGAATCCTACCGAGTTGCGGTTCTGGTTGGGAAGCGCACCGTTGTCAGGCTTGGTTGCCCAGGCTTGGCCGTTGACAGTGGGGCTGAACCAGAAGTTGGTCGCGCCATTGTAGTTCAGTTGGGCGTTGCGATCCGTAAACGTCTTCGGCAAGCTGGTTTCGCCGTTTAGGTTCCACGGCTTATTGTTGCTGGAACCGATGCCGAGGTAGTCGTCCGTGCGTTGAATGGTAATGGGTGCGCCGGTCTGAAACTGCGTATTACCGGCGACCTGCCAACCACCCAGGGCGAGCCGTTTAAGGCGATTTCCTTTGTTAAAGAAGGGCATTTCCCACACGAAGTTGACTACGGCGACGTGACGGCTGTCATTGGCCGACTTGCCCCAGTTCAGGCTCTGGTTGTAGACGTCGATGAAGCCGTCGCGCGGGCCGGAGTTATTGTCCATGGTTTTCGACAGAGTGTAGGCGAAACCATAGAGCAGACCTTTGGAGAAGCGGCGGTTCAATTCCACCTGAAGGCCGTTGTAGGTGCTGCGGCCCGAGTGTTCCAGCATCGGAATGTTGGCGAAGCCGGGGAAGGGGCGCAGAGCGTTGACGTTGACGCCGGTGTTTTCCGTCTTGAAAGTGGTGCCGGTGGGCAGTTGGTTGAGGTCGCGCTCGCGAGACAGATAGTTACCGACAGTGCCGACATAGCCGACTTCCACCGTGGTGTCGCGAGTGAGTTCGCGCTGGTAAGTGAGGTTCCAGTTGTAGCTGCGCGGAATGCGGTATTTCGGATCGATGGTCATGAAGAATTGCGGGAAGGCCGTGAGGGTAGTGCCGCCCGGATTGTCGGCCAAACCATTGGTTACGGAGACCATCGGCTGCCAGGGAGGATTGCCACCCAGGAACACGCTGTCATACACACCGGGGCGCGAGATGAAGCCGCCGAAGCCGGCGCGGAGGACATGCTTGGTGGTGACGGAGTAGGCGATTCCGATACGCGGGACGACGTCGAATTGGTTCTCAGAGGGGTAAGGGCTGCCGCCGCTGAGGAGCCGGTCGTAGAGGCCGCTGTCGATGGCGGGAACGCGACCCTTACCGGCATCCGGGAAGGACTTGCCGGGAATGACTACGCCGTTGAAGCGGTCGCCGCTGATGATGTTACCGGTCTTGGGATCAACCACCGCCGCCTTCGACGGATCGTATTTGGACGGATCGAAGATGGCGATGTTGCCCCACAGGGACTTGTAGTAACCGTTCATCCATGTGCCGCGAAGCCCGAGTTCGATCTTCAGCTTGCTGTTCACGCGCCACGCATCCTGTGCGAAAAACTCGAACATGTGGCTGCGGTATGGAGTGAAACTGCGAGGGCCGATTTCGGCGTAAGTGGAGAAGAGGCCGAGAGCCGCGTTGGCCACGCCAGTGCCGGTTCCGGGAGCGCCGCCGGGACGGGTATCGTCAAAGATGAAACGGCCGTTCTGGTTGTTGGTGCCGCCAGGGACGCCATTGACGTTGATCTGGTCGAAGTCGTTCTGGCCGGACTTTTCCCACAGGACGCCGGCTTTCAAAGTGTGGTTACCACGGACCTTGGTGAAATTGTTCGAGATCTGGTAGATGGGGCCGGCCGAACTGGATGGGTACGGGCCGCCATCAATTGTTCCCAGATTGGGGATTTCGATGGTCGGGATCTTATCGTAGATTTCCTTCTTGTCGGGGAAGATATAGGGATACGTGATTCCCGGCCGGGAACGAAGATAGCGTTCGCCTTCGCGATCGACGCCGATGTGTACGCGATCCACCGAACCGGCGAGCAGGAACTCATTGATCATCGTGGGACTGAGGGTCCAGGTATGGCCCAGGCTGGCGGTCTGGTTGGGGCGGTCCCAACTGGTAATCGCGTAATCGGCGTAGCCGCGGCTGGTATCGAGCGCGGTATACGAATAGTTGCTGCCGCGGAACTTAATCACCTGGTTCTGGCTGGGGTTGTAGTCAAGCGAAATGTTGTCCTTGCGCTGGTTCTGCCAGCCGGGACGAACTTTCAGCCAGGTGTTGGTGCCGTAGCTGCCGTTGGGTGCGTAGTAAGTGTTAAGGAAGGCTACGCCGTTCGGGCTTAGCTGGCTGGCCGGGATGATGTTGCCGGCATAGGGTAGACCGGTAGTCGGGTCCTTAATGGTGCGAGAGCCGCTGTAGTAGATATTGGGCGAGAGGAGTTCGCTGAAGTCACCGCCGCGCATGGCGAGGGAGGGGACGCGGTTCTGCAAGGTGTCTTCAAAGCGGCGCCGCACCCATTCCTGACTCCATAAAAAGAACAGCTTCTCGCGGCTCTGGTTGAAGAGTTTCGGAATGGTGACCGGGCCGTTGACGTTGTAACCGAACTGGTTGTAGCGGAAGGGCGCCACGAAGTTGGTGGAAGCGTTCCGGTTGCGGTCCCAGCTATTGGCGTCGATGGCGCTGTTGCGGAAGTATTCGTAGAATGTGCCGTGAAAGCTCTTGGTGCCGGATTTGGTCACCATGCGAACCTGACCGTTCCCTGAGCGTCCGTACTCCGCGCCGTAATTCGCGGTGAGGAT
>JBDTMC010000525.1:0-5372 GCA_039934475.1 Bryobacteraceae bacterium
CAGGGCTATGGAGCTATGCGCGCACGCAGTTTGACGCGACGGTTCGGGAGCTCGCCCAAATGGAGGAATCGGCGAAAGAGGCATTGCGGGAGAGTGAGTTCCGCTATAAGAGGCTGGTTGAAAACATCAACGACGCCATTGTGGTGGACGACATAGACGGACGGATTGTGTTTGCGAGCCCGCGGTTTCTGGAGTGGTTTGGCCTGGCGGAGGGCGACCTGGCGAACGTCACGCTGGAGGGGATTGCGGCGCCGGAATGGAAGAAGACGGTGCGCGAGTATCACGGCCGGCGCGTGCGCGGTGAGAGCGCTCCGGAACGATTCGAATACGAAGGAATACGGGCGAATGGAACGCGAATTTGGATGGAAGCGCTGGTGACGACGGTGGAGCGGACCGGGCGGGTGATGGGGACGCAATCGGCGCTGAGGGATATGACGGAGCGGAGGCGGATTGAGGAGCAATCGCTGCAGGCACAACGGCTGGAAAGCGTGGGGCGACTGGCGGGCGGGGTGGCGCACGACTTCAACAATCTGTTGACAGTGATTCTGGGGTATAGCGCGACGTTGCTGGATGAGGTTGGCGAGGCAAAGAGGCAGCGCGAAGCACTGGAACAGATTCGTCTGGCGGCGGAGCGGGCGGCGGATCTGACGCAGAACCTTCTGGCGTTCAGCCGCCAGCAGGTGGTAAAGCACAGGGCGGTGAATGTGAACCTGGTGGTGGTGGAGGCGGAAAAGATGTTCGGGCGATTGATGGGGGCGGACGTCGATTTGGATCTGCAACTCGGTTCGGACTTAGGCATGGTGATGGCGGATGCAGGGCAGTTGCAGCAGGTGCTGATGAATATGGTGTTAAATGCGCGGGATTCGATGCCCGACGGCGGCGTGCTGCGCATCGAAACGAGGAACTTTACGGTGGACGAGACGGGGGCGGAGGAGCATCCTTGGGTTCCTCCGGGTGAGTACGTGTATCTCAGCTTGTCGGATACGGGGACGGGTATGAGCGAGGAGGTACAGCAGAGGGTGTTTGAGCCGTTCTTTACTACGAAGGAACAGGGCAAAGGAACGGGACTGGGGCTGGCTACGGCGTATGGAATTGTGCGGCAGTGCGGAGGGTGGATAGGCGTGCGCAGCCGTCTAGCCGCTGGCACAACGTTTCACATCTATTTACCGAAGATGGCGGGGACAGCGGGGCCTTTGGCTGCGGCAAGTGTGGCAGTGGTGGCGGCGCGAGGGTGGGAGACGGTGCTGCTGGTGGAGGACCAGGAGGCGGTGAGGCAGATTACCGGGGAGATGCTGAAGAATTGCGGATACGTAGTGATGTCGGCGAACGGCGGGCCGGAGGCGATGGCGCTTGCGAGGGGTTTCGAGGATACGATTCATATGCTGGTGACCGATGCGGTGATGCCTAAGATGAGTGGGCGCGAGTTGGCGCGGATCTTGAAGGCGGAGCGCCCCGGGATGAGAGTGGTGATTATTTCGGGGTATGCGGAGACAGAGCCGGGCGAGGGGGGAGACGACGGGTTTGAGTTTTTGCAGAAGCCGTTTACTCCCGAGGTGCTGGCGGGGAAGTTGCGGATTGTGCTGGAGAGTTGATTGAATGGGTGCCGGGTAAATCCACGGGAGGAAATCATGGGTGAATGGACGCGGCGAGGGTTTGTGGGAACGCTGTCGGGCGGGATGGCTGCAACGTCGTTTGCGGCGGGCCGGGGGGCGATTAAGATCACGGACCTGCGATGCGCTGTGATCGGGAAGAATCCGGTGGTTCGTATTGTTACGGACCAGGGGATTTCCGGGTATGGGCAGGCGGAGTCCACAAAGCCCTATCTCAAACCGATGGTGCTGTTCTATCGGGACTACCTCTTAGGCGAGGACCCGACGGACGTGGCGAGAGTGATGATGAAGATCCGCCGCATGGGGGCGTCGAAGCCGTGGGGATCGGCGGTGAGCGCGATTGAGATTGCGCTGTGGGATATCGCCGGGCAGGCCGCCGGCGTGCCGGTGTACAAGCTGCTGGGCGGGAAGATTCGGGATCGCGTGCGGGCGTATAACGGGGGCGTGCGGTTTCCGATGACGGGGCAGATGCCCCAGGACTACGCCGAGAATGTGGCGAAGATGAAGGAGGCCAAAGAGGGGTTCACGCTGATCAAGCAGGCGGTGGGGTTTCACAATCCGGCGATGATGCGCGCCTTGCCGGATATGTGGTACGACGAACCGCGGAAGGGGGCGTCGCATGCGGATCGGGGTTTAATGACCGAACGGGGGCTGGATCATGTCATCGCCTGCGTGGAGGCGATGAAAAAGGTGCTGGGGAAAGAGATCGGGCTGGCTTTGGATTGCGGGCCGGGGTGGATGGTGAAGGACGCCATTACGTTTGCGCGGGCACTGGAGCCGCTGCGGATCACGTGGCTGGAAGATCTGATTACGGGAGATTACACGCCGTATCCGAATGCCGAACTATTTCGGGAAGTCACGCAGAGTACTTCAATCCCGATTCACACCGGAGAACAGATCTATCTGCGGGAGAATTTCAAGGATTTGATTGAGAAACAGGCGGTGAATGTGGTGGGGCCGGATCCGGAGGATGTTGGTGGGATCGGGGAGTTGAAGTGGATTGCGGAGTACGCCGACTTGCACGGCATCCTGGTGGCGCCGCATGGAATTTTCGACGGGCTAATCGGGCTGGCGGCGCATGTTCATATGGCGGCGGCGCTGCCACAGAATTACATTGCGTTTGAGTATCCGGTGGGCCAGCCGGACTGGTGGTACGACATTGTGGATGGGCTGCCGAATCCGATTATGAAGGGCGGGTTTATCGATGTGTGGGATAAGCCGGGTCTTGGGGTGACGTTCCGGGTGGCGGCAGCGAAGGCGCACCTGGCGGCGGAGGATCGCCAGTTCTTCGATTAAGAAGATAAAGGGGTCTGACCCCTTTATTTCCTTTATTTAGGTGTGGAGGAGGCGTTCGAGGAGCGTGAAGAGCGATTCGGTGGCGCCTTGGGCCGCTAGGCAGGCGGTAAGAAGTAGAGGGGCCAGGAGTAGCAGCGAGAAACTATGATCGGCTTGGCGTTGCGGGGCGAGAAGACGCTCGACACGGGCGTGAATCTCGGAGGCCGATCCGACCAAGGCGCTGGCCAACACAGGCGAAGTTTTGGCGCGGCTGCGGGCGACGCGCAGGAGTACTTCGGCGAGTAGCGCGGCGCGCTCGGGGTCGCCCTGGACGGCGCGATCGTCGGCGGCGCGTTCGGCGTAGCGGGCCCAGGACTGCTCCAGCGCAGCGAAAGCCAGCGGAGGCGCCAGCAGCATGAGCAGCCTTTTCAAATTGTCGGCCGCTCGGAAGTGGGCCATCTCATGGCGCATGGCGACCTCCTGCTGCTCGGCGGGTATCGCTTCGAGGAATCCACGGGAGACGACGATGTGCGGACGCCGGATGCCGGTCACGGCGAGGAACGGGTCGCCGGTTTCGAGCACATACTGCCGTTCCGGCCCTTGCAGCCGGCGCACGGCATAGAGAGCGCGTGCGGATCGCACCAGGCTCTGGATCCAGAGAGAGACGCCGGCGGCGGCAGCGAGGGTCATGAACCAACCAACCGTTTCGGCCCCGGTGGCAAGTTCTCCTTGCAGGAACGCGGGAATCACGACGCCGGCGATTAGAGACAGGGCGCAAAGCACGGGCAGGAAGCGGAGAGCCACAAGGAGGCTGGCGGCGGATCGCGGACTGAGGCGCTCGCAGATCCAGCGCTTCGGAACTGCCGCTACGGCGAGACCGAAGGCGGCGTAGAGAAAGAAGAAGGAACCGAAGGCGAGAATGACGGCGCGGGCTGCATAGGGGTAGTTCATGCCTGGCCGCCTTTCAAATCTTCGCGGCGGCGACGAATCTTCTCTTCCAGTTCATCGAGCAGCGAAGCGTCCTGGCGAGTGACAGCGTCAATGAGGCACGAAACCAACTGCCCACCGCCGGCAAAGCTGCTGATGACGCGCCGTGCTTCCAACTCGTCCAGTTGCATCCGTGTGTACTTGGGCTTGTAGACGAAGGCGCGCTGGACCTTGCTGCGCTCAAGGAGGTTCTTCTTGCAGAGGCGATCAAGCGTTGTGGTGACGGTGGTGTACGCCAGTGGCTGTTCGATGGCATCGAGAACTTCGCGGGCATAGGCGCCACCTCCACTTTTCCCGAGTGTCCACAAGGCCTGCAGGACTTGGGATTCTAACGGACCGAGGCTAGAGAGGGGGACGGGGTCGCCGCCGCGGAAGAGTTGCGTCATGCTATGAAGTTTCCATCATCGCAAGATTCTTGACAACGCGGCGTTGGCTGTGTAATTATTCAATTGACTGAATAAACATTCAGTCCAGAGAGGGATTGCCGTGGCCACGCCTATCACCGCCAATGCGATCGGCCGGATTTCCGCAGGAGATCTGACCCGGGACCTTGATCTGTCCCATGATGAGCTGATTCATCTACTCGAATTGGGCAGCCAGGTAAAGCGCAATCCCGCTCGTTATGCGCACTCCCTTTCCAGCCGCTACTTGACGCTGCTGTTTGAGAAGCCTTCGCTGCGGACGCGGCTGACTTTCGAACTGGCGATTAAGCAGCTGGGTGGCGATTGCGTGGTCAGCAATGGTCCGATTGGCGAACGCGAGCCCTTGAAAGACGTGGCTCGGAATCTGGACCGGTGGACCAACGGGATTGTCGCGCGGACGTTCACACAGGACACGGTAGAACAACTCGCAACTTGGTCGAGCGTGCCGGTGATTAACGCGTTGAGCGACGCTTTCCACCCGTGCCAGGCGCTGGCCGACATGTTGACGGTGAAAGAGCAGTTTGGACACTGGCGGGGATTGAAACTGGCATTTGCGGGAGATGGCAATAACGTCGCACATTCCCTGATGATCAACGCGGCGCGGTTGGGAATGGATTTTGCGATTGCGTGCCCGAAGGGCTATGAGCCGGACGCGGAAATCGTTTCGACGGCTGTTGGCCTGGCTGCCGTTTCGGGGTCGGAGATTACGGTCACTTACGACGTGAACGAAGCCGTGGCCGGGGCGCATGCGGTGTACACCGACGTTTGGGCGAGCATGGGCCAAGAGAGCGAAGCCGAAGAACGCAAGCGGGCTTTCCATCCTTATCAGGTGAACGGCAAGCTGATGGCGCAGGCGCGGCCGGATGCGGTGTTCATGCACTGCCTGCCGGCGAAACGCGACCAGGAGACCACGGATGAGGTGATGGAATCGCCGCGTTCGGTGGTGTTCGACCAAGCTGAGAACCGGCTGCACGTGCAAAAGGCGCTGCTGCTGATGCTGCTCGACTAACTCCGGCGGAGTAGGCCTACACTGGATCTATGTATAGGATTGGCGCGTCCGCCCTATGAAGCTCTGGGG
>JBDTMC010000526.1:0-5369 GCA_039934475.1 Bryobacteraceae bacterium
GAGAGATTCCCGCAGGAAAGTCTTGCGGCGGGCTTCCGGTTTCTACCTGACAAAGAGCAAACTGCACCGGGCGGCTCAGGAAGCTGTCGAAAAGGCGCTGAAATACGCCTTTGTGGGGCGTCGGCGCAAGAAACGCGACTTCCGCAGACTGTGGATTGTGCGCATTAACGCGGGTTGCCGCGCTGCCGAGATTTCCTATAGCAAGTTCATGGGCGGCTTGAAGAAAGCCGGGATTGAACTGAACCGCAAGATGCTGGCGGACCTCGCTGCCAACGACGAAGCGGCCTTCCGGCAGTTGGTGGGCCAGGCTAAGGAAGCGATGTTGGCAAAGGCCTAAACCGATGGCACTGCAAGCCGAGGACCGGGACACCTTAGTCGGGTTAGAAGAACGGATTCTCAAGACGGTGGAGCTGGTGAACCAGCTCCGCCAGCGCAACGACTCCCTGCAACGCCAATTGAACGAGGCGTTGGATGGGAAGGCGGACGCCGAGAAAGCGACCGCGGAAGCCAAGGCGGATGCGGCGCGCGCGATTCAAGAGATGGATTCGTTCCGTAACGAGCGGAAGCAAGTACGCACGCGCATCGAGAAGCTGCTGGGGCAGATGGATCTGCTCAGCGAGAGTTAGGCCGCACGGCCTGCCGGTTCGCCGACGATGGACAACGGCGCCCCTGAAAAGAAGCCAGTCCGGATTACGATCCTCCAACAACCTTACACGCTGCTGGCGGCGGGAGATCCTCGCGAAACTGAGGAACTCGCGGCCACAGTGGATCAGTTAATGACGTCCATCGCCGGCAAAGCGCGCAACATGGACACCAACCGTGTGTTCGTGATGGCTTGTTTGCACCTGGCAGATCAACTGCGCACAGCGGAACGCGAACTGGATCTGCTGCGAACGAAGACTTCGGCAATGGCCGATCTGCTCAAAGACACCCTGGACCCCGAATAGGCCGATCAGTTCGCACGGACACAGAGGACAAGACAAGTGATGTCGTCGTATTGCGGGGCAGCGCCGGCAAACCGATCGACGGAATCGAAGATACGCCGCAGGTTGGAGGCGGCATTCGTGGTCTTGAGCGCCGCAACCTCATTCGCCAGCCGTTCCTCGCTGAACTCCTCACCCGATTCGTTCACTGCTTCCACAACTCCGTCTGTATAGATATAGAGGGAGTCACTGGACTGGAGTTGGATACACCCACTTCGGTACTGTGAAAAAGCGAACGCGCCCAGCGGGAGTCCGCCGTCTTCCAGCCGGTCAATCGACCCACTTTGCCGCACCAACAGGGGCGGGTTGTGACCGGCATTCACCCACTCCAGCGTGCGCGACGGAAGGTCTAACTCCGCGATGAACGCCGTAGTGAAATGCCTCCCACCGCCACTGCGCTCACACATCGAACGATTGAGTTTCGTGACCAGTTCCACCAAGTGAAGTGGATCGGCGGCCAGAGTGTGGAAACCGGTTTGAATGGCAGCCATCAACAGTCCTGCCGGGATCCCTTTTCCAGCTACGTCGGCGACAATCAGCAGCAGCCGGGAGCCCTCCGTACCGGCTCGCGGGAATGCATCATAATAGTCCCCGGCAACGGTGTTTGCGGGCTTGGTAGCAAATGCGATATCCAGACCGGCAACAACAGGCGGGCTTTCCGGCAGAAGCATTCTCTGTATGTCGCGCGCAATCTCAAGATCGCGTTTCAAACCGACGCGGTCGGCCAGTTCCAGCACCAGCAGCAAGAACAGGATGAAGGCCGCCGGCGTCGAACTGGGAGAGGCACGGAAACCAGAGTCACTCGTGTAATGGAAGACGGGAAGCACCAGCAGCACCACCGCCAGCAGCAGCAGCAGCCGGCGGACCGGAGTTAGACGGTCGTACATCGCACCAGCGACGGCAGTGACAACGCGGCCACGACCTTTGGGGACAGCCCACTCCTCACGCAGGTTACGTCCCGTCTCCGCCGAATACAGATTAAGGCTGCTGCTGGTTTCCCGCCGGAATTGCGTCCAAAGCTGTTCGGCGTTCAAGCCGTCGCTGGTGCGCCGCCAGAAGGAGCGAATGCTCGCCGTATGACGCCGGAACGTCTCTTCCCAACTATCAAGGCTCAATGAGTCGGTACCGCCTGTATCTATGCTACTCGCTGCGGCGGGCAGATCGTATGTGACTCAGATCCTCGACAACTTCCGGTTTGGGACTTTCGACGGATGGATGCGGCCCTTTGCTATTAAATTTTTGCTCTTGCTCAGAACGAGACAAGGGTTCCGGTGTCGGGTCGGGAAGAGATCCTTTGACGCGCGATGCGGCCAGCAGTCGGGCTACTACCAGACCGAACGGGACGGACAGTACAAACCAGAGTAATACGTTCGTGCCTATCTTCACTCTAAGCGTCCTGTGTAATTTCTCAACGTCGAACGTACTAAAAAAGTACTAGGCGCTCCAGAATCCACGAGAAGATACACGTAGACACCGACCAAACCACTTACCCGAGGCTTGGAGCACTACCTTCTTAAGAGTTTGAATCAAGATAGTGACAGGAGTCGGCGAGGAAGTCAATGAGCGTCCTTACCAGTACTTACCAGTTATTTTGCGAACTAAGTCGATACACGAGTGGATTTGCTGCTGCGGGTGCCATCGGGTTGCTAGGGAACGGGGTGGGCAGGCTCTCCAGTGGATAACCTGCCCTTGGAACGGGTGGCCTAGTTGCGGAGGTTCTGAACCTTCGGCGTGGAAAGATATCCCACGATCTGGTCCTTCTTTACTTCATTCACGACAATCTCATACGGCTGGCGAGCCTTGGCTGTGTAGAACTGGATGGGCTCGTTGAGATTCTTATCCTTCTTCTCCACCTTCTTGTCGTCGGCGATGATCTGCAAGGTGTAGCGGTTGCGCTTCATGTCGGCCTTATCCAGCTTTAGCGTGATGTCGCCTACGCGGGTGAAGTCTTTCTGCTTCTTGATGTTAAATTCGAAGATATTTCGCTCGCCGAGGGCCCGCAGAGCCGCGATCTCCTTGCCATTGGTCGCCACCAAGCCGCTGGTGACACCAAGATCGCCGGTCACATGCTTCAAATCGGCGATGGTCTTATCCATCTCCGACTTATTGGCGGCCACTTCGGATTTCACGGTTCCCACTTCGGTGTTCACTTCGCCAATCTTGGTATTCGCGGCAGTGGCAACATCATTGACCTGAGAGATGTCCTTCTTCAGTTCCGCCGACTGCTTGGCCTGCTCCACTTCCAGTTTCTTGGCCAAGTCCTCGGCGTGTTTGGTGGCATCTACCTTCGCCTGACCAGCGGCCATGGCGGCCTGACGGCGTGCGCCTTCCAACTCATCCCGCAGCGTTTCGAGGTTGCGGCGCTGAGTCTGCGTGGTAACGCTGGATGTCTCGCGGACGCTGGTGATTTCGTTCAGTATCTGTTCCTGCATCTTCGCCATCTCAGTGCGGAGGTTGTCGATTTGCACGAACATGTAGACCACGGCGGCCAACAGCGCAATGACAAGTCCGAAGAGGATGGGGATCTTCAGGCCGGGCCCGGTGGGCTGAGGGGGGGGATAAGCGGGGTGAGATTCGCTCACGGATGTTCTCTCCTTGAAAGTACCAGAGTTTGCAACTCCAACTTTACCATTTAGATGGAGTTAGGCACGATACGGGTTTCATGTTTGTGGGCCGGCGGAGGGGCGCAACGAAGCGCGCGCGAACTCCAGAACCTCCTGTTTCGGTAGCCCAGGTTCAAAGCAACGGCGGCAGCGTGCTTCATAGGCTCCGCTGGCGCCCACGACGATGAGATCTTCCGAGTCCACCAGTCGCTGCGTATGTTTCGCCGGATTCCCGCACCGCATGCAGATAGCCAGCACCTTGGTGATGGATTCTGCCAGGGTGAGCAGGTCGGGCATCGGAGGAAATGGACGCCCGAGGTAGTCGGTGTCCAGACCGGCGATGATTACTTGTTTGCCGCTATCGGCCAGCTGCTGCGCTACGTCCACCAAGCCTTGTCCAAAGAAGTGGGATTCGTCTACGCCAATCACTTCCGTACGCCAGTCGAGCTTGGTCAGGATCTCCGCTACATCTCCGACGACTTCGGATTTCATCCGCACATCGCCATGCGACACGATCTCATCGACGGAATAGCGGTTGTCGATGGCGGGCTTGAAAGCCTGCACTCGTTTGCGGGCGATGCGCGCGCGGCGCAGGCGGCGGATGAGCTCTTCGCTCTTACCGGAGAACATGGGGCCGCAGATGGCCTCAATCCAACCGGCATGACCTGTGAATACGTCCATTCCGTATTATCATCTGCCACCCTGACGGGCGGCGCAAACGCGACAGGTATCCTGGGAGGAGGGGGAAACGCGATTGAGCGCCGGCCGCAACCTGTTGGTGACGGATTTTGACGGGACTGTGACAAAGCACGATTTCTACGAACTGGCTTTGGCACGAGTGACACGCAGCGAGGCGCCGGCGGACTACTGGTCTCTCTACGCCAGCGGGCGCATCACCCACTTTGAAGCGATGCGAGGGATCTTCGGCTGCATCCGCTGCGATGAGGCGGCGATGGCAGAGGTATTGGCGTCGATGGAGCCAGACGCGCGCATGGCCGAGATGGTGGCAAGGCTTGGGGCAGCCGGGTGGGATGTGATGGTGGTGTCGGCGGGTTCGTCGTGGTACATCGATCGCGTGCTTCAGGCGGCGGGCGTGGATGTTCCGGTGCACGCCAGTCCAGGGAGATTCAGCCCCAGCGAGGGTCTGGTGCTGGAACTGCCGCTCGATTCGCCATTCCTTTGCCACACGATGGGGATCGATAAGGAAGCGGCGGTCCTTTACGGGCAGCGCGAGTACGAGCAGGTGGCGTTTGCCGGCAATGGACCTCCCGACCTGAAACCCGCCATGAGGGTAAAGCCGGAACTGCGCTTCGCTCGCACTTATCTCGCCGCAGAATTGAAGCGGCGAGGCGAAGGCTTCATCCCCTTCGAGCGATGGTCCGAGGTAGCGCTGCGGCTGCTGGCCTGACGGTATCCTAAAACCATATGCGTAGATTTGTTCTGGGCGTTCTTGTCTTCATTCCGCTCTTTGGGGCGGAGACTACGGTGGTGCGTTGCGGCAAACTGCTCGACGTGGTTTCGGGCGAACTACGGTCGAACGTCGATGTGACCGTAGAGGGGAATGCGATTACCAGGGTGGGTCCGGCGGGCGCCGGCGCGCCAACGGTCGATTTGTCCCGCGGCTACTGCCTGCCCGGCCTGATCGACGTTCATGACCACATCACTTCCGACCCGCAGCATTCCGGCTATGCCGCTTTGGGCATTTCGATTCCGCGGGAGACCGTGATTGGCGTCAAGAATGCCCGCAACACACTGCAGGCGGGGTTCACCACCATCCGCAATG
>JBDTMC010000527.1:0-5355 GCA_039934475.1 Bryobacteraceae bacterium
CGTGATGGCGGTGACCAAGGCTCTGCTACCCATCATGCGGAAGCAGCGCAGCGGCAAGATTGTCATCACTACCTCCGCGGCCGGACGCATGGGCACGATGAGCATTGGCGGCTACTGCTCCGGAAAGTTCGCCATCGAGGGCATGGCTGAGTGTTTGCGGCAAGAGATGCGGCCCTTCAACGTATGGGTATCGTGTATCGAGCCGGGTTTAGTAGCCACACCGCACTTCACGGTGAATCGTAATCGAGGGCGGCGTTCCATCGATCCATCGAGCCCGTACTACTTGTGGTTCTGCCAGCACGAGAAGATCGTGGACGACATCATGGCGCGCAACAAGTGGGGCATCGGCGAGGTGGCTAAGACGGCGCTTACCGCGCTGCGCGCGTCCAGTCCGAACCTCCACTACATCGTGGGATTCAAGGCGAAGCTGCTGATTAACCTGAAGCGCTACTCGCCGTTTGAATGGTTCGAGACCTGGTATTGGGGTATCGTGCGGAAGATGGTGACCAAGCCGAAGGTGCAGGCAACCACTCTGAGCGGCCTGGAATACCAACTGCAGGGCATGGGCCACGGCAACGAAGAAGCTCATTCATGATCGACCTTCACACACATACCGACCAATCCGACGGCACCGTTCCTCCGGCCGAGTTGGTGACGCGGGCGATGGAACTTGGTTTGGAAGCTCTGGGCGTGACCGACCACGACACGATGGTGGGCTGCGACCTGGCGGCGGTGGCGGCGCGCGAGGCGGGATTGGACTTCGTCCCCGGGATCGAGTTGAGCACGCGCTTTGAGGCGCCTCTGATCGCCCGCTTGCCCGGCGTGGAGAAGATGGGGCGGCTTGGTTCAGTCCACATCCTGGGTTACTTTCTGGAGGGCGACCCTGCGCCTGAGTTTCGCGACTTCTTATGGACGCAACAGGAAGGCCGCCGCAAACGGAATGTCGATCTGATTGCGAAACTGAACTCCCTTGGCGTAGACATTCAGTTGGAGGAAGTGCAGGCGCTGGGCCGGAACTTGACCGGACGTCCGCATTTCGCGAAGATCCTGCTGAAGAAGGGCTATGTTACTAAGATCCAGGATGCCTTCGACATCTACCTGGCCGATTCCGCGCAAGCAGCGGTAGAACGCGAAGAGCCAAGCATGGAAGAGGGCGTGGAGCGCATTCGCAAGGCCGGCGGCATGGCCTCCCTGGCGCATCCGGTGCGGCTGCCTTTCGGTAAGGATCCGATGTTGCTTTCCCGCCTCCTGGAAGTGTTGATGGAGCATGGGCTGGAGGCGATTGAGGTCTACCACAGCGAACAGTCGCCCGAAGAGTCAGCTCTCTATCTGGAGCTGGCCCGTAAGCACAAACTTATAGTTACCGGCGGCACCGATTATCATGGCGACAATAAACCGGGCATCGCATTAGGAACGGGTAAGAATCACAACGTTCTGCTCGGCAAGCAGTTCTTGGACGATATGCGGCAGCGGCACGTTCCGGCCGCTTGATAGACCGCGGGTAGCGGCTGGCGAAAGTTTGAGACGCCGACGTCAGACGGTATCATGGCATTTGCACTTCCCCCTGCCGCGGCGCCTGGGGAGGAGCCGCAAAACGGGAGGATCATGAGCATCAAGACACTACTAATTGGACTGGACGGCGCAACCTGGACGTTGCTGGATCCGTTGATGGAGCAGGGCGTAATGCCGTTCCTGAAGTCGTTTCTTGCCACCGGGGTGCGCGCGCCGCTACGGACGATCATTCCGCCGCTGACGCCGCCCGCCTGGACGTCTCTGATGACCGGCCAGCGCCCGGGGCGGCACGGCGTATTCGATTTCTTCCGCATGGATTCGGCGGAAGACAAGCACATCCGCTTTTTTAATTCCAATGACGTTGGTGTCGATACCATCTGGTCACTGGCCTCCGCACAGGGTCAGCGCGTCACCACTTTGAATTTTCCGGCGATGTTTCCGCCGCCCCACCTGAATGGCTACGTGGTGCCGGGCTGGGTGCCGTGGCGCCAATTGCGTTTGGCCTGCTGGCCGGAAGATTTGCTGGACAAGCTGAAGACGATCCCCGGCTTCAACCAGCGTGAGCTGGCGATGGATATCAAGCTGGAGGAGAAGGCCATTGAGGGCGTGGCGAGCTATAACGAATACGGTCCGTGGATCGATTTACACTCGCGCCGCGAAGCGAACCTGTTCGACATCCTTGCGTATCTCACGAAGGAAGATCCGTCGGAGCTGACTTCGATTCTGTTTGATGGCGTGGACAAGCTGCAGCACCTTTGCTGGAGGTACTTGTGTCCGCAAGACGCGACGCCTCTGGAGACGCCGGAGGAACTGCACCTGCGGGAGCTGGCGCTGGACTATTACCGGAAGCTGGACCGGGTGTTGGAGCAGATGGTGGAAATGGCCGGGCCGGAGGCAACGGTGCTGATGGCCAGCGATCACGGCTTCGGACCCACCTGGGAAGTCTTCCACCTCAATACGTGGCTGGAACAGAACGGCTATCTGGCGTGGTCTGAGGCGGCTTTGAAACGGGACTCGAGCGATGCCCCGCTGGGCGTGGGCCAAGTGGCCAAGCACACGTGGCTGCTGGATTGGTCGAAGACGAAGGCTTACGCTACGACACCGACCAGCAACGGCATCCACATCGTGATGGAGAGCGGTGACAAGCCGGGTGTGAAGCCGGAAGAGTACGAAGCTTTCCGGGCGAAGCTGATTGCCGACTTGCGCACGGTGAAGGATCCGGAATCGGGCGAGCAGATAGTGAGCGAGATCTACACGCGCGAAGAGGCCTTCCCCGGTCCGCAGGGCAAGTACGGACCCGACCTCACCCTGGTGCTGCGCGATGGCGGTTTAATCTCCATCCTGCCGGCTCCGCACGCACTGGAGAAGCGCGCCACCGTGGCTGGGTCGCACCGGCATGTGGGCGTGTTCATGGCGAAGGGTCCGGGCGTGAAGAAGGGTTTTGCGGCGAACGAACTGTCTTTGCTGGATGTAGCGCCGACGACGTTGTATAGCCTCGGATTGCCAGTCCCCAAGGACATGGAGGGCAAAGTGCCGCCATCGATTTTCGAACCGAAGCATATGGCGGTACGACCGGTGAAGATTGCCACCCAACAAGTAGCCGCCGCGCCTGTCGCGCCAGTGGGCGAGGCGTCCATGACAGAAGAGGACGAGGCGGTGGTGATGGAGCGTTTGCGCGAATTGGGTTATATCGACTAGAACTAAGAACCTACTTACTCCTCAGTTAGATGAAGGGCTTTTTAAATATGAAAAGCCTTCATATTAACTTGTATTCGGACTTGGAACCGCGCGGTCACAGCGGCGTCTGAAGGGTCAGGTGTAAGGAGAACACTATGACCCTCAAAAACAGATTGATGATCGCAACCACTGCAATGGCCGCTATGTTGTCGCTGACCGCCGGCGCGTTTGCACAAACGCCCGCGGCACCGGCCAAGGCCGCCCCGGCTACCAAGACGGCAGTCGTGAAGAAGGATAAGCCCGCTGCTGCGAAGCCAGCCGCCAAGCCCGCACCGACAGCCGCCGAAATCGCGGATGCCAAGGCGAAGGGTATGGTTTGGGTGAACCTGAGCTCGAAGGTCTATCACAAAGACGGCAAGTACTTCGGAGCTACCAAGAGCGGCCAATTCATGAGCGAAGCCGACGCGCAGAAAGCCGGCTATAAGGCCGTCAAACCGACGATGGCGAAGAAAGCCGCACCGAAAGCCGCTGCCGCTAAAAAGTCGTAGTTAAACTTCAATACGGATGAGGGGGGCGCTAACCGGCGCCCCTTTTAGTGTTTGGCACTGAGTTTCTGATTGGCAAAGTCCAGGTATTGCTCCCAATCGTAGTCGGTAACATCGTGTTTACCGGCTCGCACGTGGTAACGCACATACTCTCCCACCGGCTGATGGATATCAGGCATGCGGTCTGTACCAATCCCTTTTTTCCCGTAGAAAGCCCAGGCAACGCTGGCCGAAAGCGCGCCTAGAAATTCGCCGCGTGGATCGGCCCACTGGTCTTCGCCGGCACTGGCTACATAGAGCGATCGCGGGGCCACCAGGGCGAGGAGCATGTGGGAATCGAAGGGCATTTCGCTTTCGTGCTCAGAATACTGTTTGTAGTTGGCGCAGAACCAGTGCGGGAAGCGGCGGTTGAGGTCGCCCACACGCTCGCCGATCTCGCGGCGGGATAGCGCTGCCCCTCCTTCGCCGGAATCGTTGGAGATCACCATCGCGAATCGCTTATCCGCGGCGCAGGCCCAGAGAGCTGTCTTGCCGAGACGCGAATGGCCCATCAAGATAAGGCGCTTCGGATCGATGTCGTTATCCGTGAGCAGGTAATCGGCGATGCGGCTGAGACCCCAGGCCCAGACTGCAATGGCGCTCCATTCCCCGGCGGCGGGCTTGGTTCCCGCGCGGATGCCGTACTCAATACCGCCGTCGAAATCGGGTTCGATCTCTTCGTAGTAGGCCGTGGCGAGACCGTAGCCACGGTCGAGAATTTTCTCCACCGGCCAGCGGCTTGCCGCAGAGCCGCGCTGCGCGTCTGTACCGGGTTGTTTCTTGGGCTTGCGGTCCCAGGTGTCCGGCAGGACGATGCCAGGGTCCTTGTTGATGGTGTGGTTGCCGGGGAAGTTCAGTCCTACGAAGACCGGGACAGGACCATGTGTTTTCGCCGGCAGGTAGATCAACAGGTGGACTGGCTTGCCGTTCATCGTCAGCGTTACCTGCTTGCGAACAGCCTTACCTTCAAGCGCGTGCTTGTCTACTGAGGCGACTCCCGTTTCCACTTTCGGCGTGGTTTCCGGAACGCGTCCGAACATTTGCATTTCCAGCAGACGGAAGATCTCCGGACGCCGCCGCGCCTCCCATGCTTTCGCGTCGGGCACATTCGGACCCACCAGCGCCGGAAGCGTGTACGCCGGCACGCTCGCCTCGTCGTACTTCGTCGCGGGGGCTTGCGCCAGCAGCATTGCGGCCGGCGCGAGGTACAGCCACGCACGCATGGCTACTTCCCTTTCAAAGCGTCGATGGCAGTCTGGCTGATGGCTTCATCCACTTCCGACGGTGCGCCGCTGACGCCGATCCCACCGAGGTGTTGGCCGTCGATATTGATCGGCAAGCCGCCCTGGTTCGGAAACGCATCGGGAAACGCGAGGATCTGCAGATTACCATCCTTCAAACTGTCGGCTCCCTTCTTCGACGGCGCCTTAAAGAACGCGGAGTGCCGCGCCTTCTTCTGCGCGAACTGAATGGTGTTGAGACCGGCTCCATCGGCCTTCTGGAGGAACAGCAGGTTACCGCTGTCGTCCACAATGCAGATGGTGACCTGGACGTTGCGCTTCTGCGCTTCGGCTTCGGCGGC
>JBDTMC010000528.1:0-5336 GCA_039934475.1 Bryobacteraceae bacterium
GCCGCCGCGTGTCGCCAAACGAAGTTGACTGGATAACAGCCAAAGACCCGGGCGCGATGCTGTCGTAGATCTGATCGAGAAATGCGTGGTCGGTTCGTTCCGTTGAATCAAGTGGCCATTCCTTCCATAGATCGGGAGTCTTCAGCTTGTTGGCGGTGTCGAATTCCGCCATGCGCTGGACCGTGGATCCGAACAGACTGGCGCTGACGCGAAGCGCGTGGACGGCGAGGAGCTTCGGCGTGGCTGTACTGACATTGGCACTTGACCACGCCTTGTAGTAAGTGTCCTTCAATCTCGGTTCAAAGTTCACCAGCAACTGCGGGCTGCTGTCGGCTCCGAACGCGAAGGCAGATCCGAGCGTCCGGGGAAGCTGCGCGGTGCTACGGAACTGTTGCACGTTGGGCCTCAGAAGAGGACCGACAAACTTCGATGGGTCAGTGACGACACCGGGCGAAGGATTGGTCGAGTCCTTCAGAATCTTCGCAATCTGATCCTCCACGTCGCTTACGAGGGCGTCCATGGCTGTAGACACCCCGCCCTCGAAGTCGCGCAGTCTCGATGGCCAGGTATCGGGCTTGCTGTACAAGCCCAGTAACGTGTCGTTATAGATCTGAGCGGCGCTCACTACGGCGTCTTTGTCCCCCTGGCCTGACTGGTTGTTCACGATCAAGGCAGCCTTCGCTAAAAAGTCTTCGAGAACACTCAGGCAGGCTGTCGTCCCGGCGGCTAGCGGCTGCAGGCGGATGAGGGTTCGATTGTCAGTGAACTCGCCCGTGATCGATTTCACGACGCGGATCGCATACTGCCTGTTCTCAAACTCAAACAGGAGCTTATCCCCGGCCTTCAGGCCGGTGGCGATGCCGCCGACGTAGATTTGCGAAAGAGTGAGCACGGTGGTGAACGTGATGTTCTGCGGGCGCTTCAGGCGGACCTGAAGGTTATTCCACTCGCGGCGCGCCACCACTTTCTCGGCAGTCTCAAAAGACTGCGGCTGTTCGCCCGGAGCAGGTACGCTTTGGGAGCGGGACCCGATCGGTATCTCCACCGGATCCACCTGATTGTCGTCCACGGTGTAGGCAACATACACCGTGCTGGCCACGCCGGGACGGAGCGCATAGCCGGTGAGCCGCGCGAGTTCGAGGACCGAGCGCCGCTCCGTAGCGGTTCGCAGATAGCCCTCATTGGCGATGCGTTCCTGGTAGAAGGTGAGCACGTCGCCGACGGTTGCCCAGCCGTCGAGAAGGGCAATGGAAGTATCAGAAGGTTCGCGCGTGGTGAGGCCGGTAAGAGGGCGAAAAGTTTCGATGGTTTGGCCATCGGCGCCCGGTGCGTCGACGGTCATCGTGGAGAGGCGCGCCTTCATCGATTCGAAAAACTCGCCATGGATACCGGCGCGGTAGTGGAGCGCTGTCAGCCCTGGACGGTTAGTGGTGGCCGCTGGAGTCGCGATCTTGACGCCTTCGCAGCACCCGCAGGTGGATTGGTTGCAGCCGCAGGAACTCATATCACCGGCCTCCATTCACTTTGATCACAAGCTTTCCGTGTTCCGGATAGTCAGGATCGTTATCCAAACGCGCGATTTCATTGTTTGTCAGCGGCAGTAGGCCGTTTTCCAACTCCTTGTTAGGGGGCAGGAAGAGGTGGTGGAACTGCGTAACCGTGACACACTCCACACCGGGGACGGCTTGAGCCGTGGCAATGATCACACTGAGGTAGATTCCCTCGCCGAAGGTGAGGTTATCCGGATGGAAGAAGCCCTTGACTCCACGGGCGAACCGGCGGTTTGAGAACACGTCCAACAGGGCGGCGCGCACGTGCGCCTTCTGATAGCCGGGTAGGGCGCAGACTTCCAGTTCGAGGTGGAGGGGCACATAGACGGCAGGCTCCACATGCAGGTCATGCCCCATGCGGCGATACTTTTCGAGGTAGGTGGTGAGGGACGTGACCATGTCCGTGGAAAGCGTCTCGACTCCGAAGGGATCGATAGCGACGTCTGCCTCATACCAACTGCCAGTCCACACCAACTCCGCGGATGCGTTCTGCACGGCGGGGTTACGTTCGGCAATCTCTTCGTAATCCGCGGCGATGATGGCGCGATCAATACACTTGCGGAAAAGGTGGGGTGCAAAGAGTTTGGCTTCGGCGGTTGGTTCAGCGTCCTGGCCGCCAGCGGCGGGGAGGGGATTTCTCACCCGGATACCAACGCCGCTGAGAGAAAGATTGGTAAGCACAAGGCGCGAAATCGCTTCGGGGCCCACGTTGCCTCGAATGCCGTTGCCTGTACGGTAGGCGGCCTGGAACGCCATTCCGGCCGCCGGCTGCTTGCCTAGCTGGCCATCGCCAAAACGGAGGTGGGCGATGCCATTGTCATCAATTTCCACGACGTAGTGGGCTTCCCAGCCCATGCTGGCGACGAGATCATAGCGTGGCTCCCAGGGCGCCGGAGGTTGAGAGGTAAGCCACACCTGCGGCAGAGCAGCGCGCGGATCGGTGAGAGACAGTGCCGCGGCGTTGGCCGGATCGAGTGGAGCGCGGAACGTCAACTGCGTGCGTGACAGCGCCGGGGAGTAAGGGCCAGGAACAGTTACGACGTCTGCGGGACGTCCAGCGCAAAGGCATTCGGCACCGGAGTGCCGGGTCACCACGGTGCCCAGATCTTCGGGATCCCATGTGCGTCCGTGATCGACTACGAGGACATTGCCCCGCACCACTGTTATGTCGTTAATGTACTGGCAAGCCGGTGCGCCTCCGATTGCGGAAACGCAATACGGGATGGGCAGAGCGTCTTCAGCTGCCCACTCCACAAGAACGTAGGGCGTCGGCTGGCCTTCCGCATCCAGCACAACAGGATCGGTGCCCTTAGTAGCGTTAGTGAGGCGCACGGCGTGCCGGTGAGTGGGATCGGCATCGGCGGCGGCGCCGGTAACCGGTCCGAGCACCTCTTCGAATATCAATAGATCGCCCGATTTCAAGTCGAGACCGGTGTCCAAGAGAGCGGTTGAGGTAGCTCCGCGCTTAAGGCAGCACTCTTTGTTGCCCCAGGTGTAGATGCGAATTGTGCTATGCGCGGGAATCCACTTCAGGTTGCCCTGGCGCGGGAACGGTTCAAAGACTTCGTAGTCCTGCGACGATACCTCGCGCAGATCGTCCCATTCCAATATCGTGCGCTTGTCAGTGAGCGCGTCATTCATGCCCGTGATGAAACTGACACGGGATGCGTCCAGTTCCACTTCGCTATCCACTTCCACGGCGAGCAAGGCGCGCGCATTGCAACCCTCGTGAAGCTGGTAGTCAACGAGGCGGACATGGCGACGCACGGAACGGCGCAGCCGCGCGGTGTCGAGATATGCCTCTGTCGCGACAGCGTCCTGGTAGTAGCTGAGCGCATCGCCTTCGTAGGCGAGCGTTTCCACGAGGGCGACGCCCAGGTCAGGCACATGGCGCTCTTGCCAGCCCGGGACCAACAGTGCCATGCGATCAAAAATCAACTGGCGGAAGCTGGCGTAGTCTTTAGCCAGGTAGTTGATCTCGGGCTGTGGCAACACGGGCGGTTCACAGCCACAGGCGGGAGCGCAATCGAGGTCACTGGGGCAATCGATCTTGAAGGTGAAGGAGGAACTGCCGTAGCGCGGATCGACTTTCTCGACGCCGATCAAGCTAAGCGTGTAGCGCGAGAAATCGCCGGCGCGATCGAGCTTCACGACGAGGAAGTCGTCGAGTTCGGGGTCCTCATTCACTACGGGATCGACGTCGGTAATTTGAATGCCCGTAATTCGCTCGCCGCCTTCCAGTAAAAGGTGCTGCGGCAGCGCGGGGTTATCCGCGGAGAACTCCGGCGGCAGTTTCCCGAGGAAGAAGACGTTCAACGTGCGCTGGTCAGGACCGACTTCGATATAGTCGATGCCGTTCCAGCCCTGCAGGCGCCTGACCGCATCGCGGCGTTCGTCTTTCTGGCAGCAGAGGCTCATGGTTGCTCCTTACACTGTCCGGGTGAATGTCGCATCCTGCTCTTCGTTGGTTCGGCGGATGAGGTACTTCATGTCAATGGTGAGCGTGGAATCGTCCGCGGTCACGGTGAGATCACGGATCTCAATCACATCGCCCAGCCAGCGCTGCACGGCTGCGTGGAGGGCGAACTGCAAGGTAGCGGCAAGCTCAGGACTATTGGGCGCAAAGATGAGTTGGAGTATGCCGCTGCCGAAGTCCGGGCGGTTCACGCGCTCACCCGGACTGGTGAAGATCAACTGCTCGATCATGTCGCGAATGTGGCCGTCGTCATCGACACTAGCGGTGCGGCCGCGGCTGTCGAAGTGAAAAGGGAAATCGAATTGAACGGTGGCTGGCATGGCTTAGCTCGCTATGACACGCATTTGAACTGTACCCACGGTGGGCGGACCCTGGGGAATCTGCTCGACGCTCTGGCAGATGCCGGGCGCTGTGCCGGGTGCGGGCGTCAGGGCGGCAGGTTGGCCAACGACGAGAACCCGTACCGACGGCATGAGCCATTTCACGATGACGCAGGGCTGCGGTTTGGTGCCCGGGCCCACTGGGATCTGGAAGGGACATCCCATCACGGCCGTGGGCGCTGTGATGTTGGCGACGGGCTGGCCGCTGACCAATACACGGGGCTGTGTGGGCGAGATAGTTGCCGGGGCGCCATGCGTGCACTGCACAACGGCGTTGACGTGAAGAAGTAGTCCTGGCATCGCAAGTTCCTTTCTCTATGTCACCGTTAGAGCGCCGGTGTTGATGTCTACGGCAGGACCAACGAGTGTGATCATGGCGCCTTTGCCGTTCTGGATATAGATTCCAGTGTCGTTGACGATCAACATTGCACCGGTTGTGCTCTTGAGCATGATGCCTCCCGTTGGTCCGGGCAGGTCACTAATCACGAGAGTGTTTTGAGCGGCGGTCTGGAGGCAAATGTTGGGCGAGATGGGGAGGCCGGCCAGGGCGAGCACGGGGACGTCACCGGGGGCGAAGCGGCAGCCCACGAAAATGGGACGGCCGGGGTCACCCTGCTCAAACTCGATCCACACGCCGGCTCCGAGCGGCGGCACGAAGTAGGCTCCCATCTGAGCTCCAGTAGGGCCGGCGAGTGGGGCACAGGCCTCACACCAGCTGGAAGGCGCCGGACCGAGAACATCGGGCACCATGCACATGATCCGTCCGCGGAGTTCGGGATCCACATTCTGGAGGACAATGCCGCGGTACTTGCCGTAAAACTTCTTGTCAGTCGCCGAATCGCTCATGGTAAGACCTTCGGTGTGTTGGAAATCAATCCATCGCGGCTGAGCTCAAAGCTCTGTTTATACTCGCCACGTTTTAGGTTGTGA
>JBDTMC010000529.1:0-5329 GCA_039934475.1 Bryobacteraceae bacterium
AGGCCGTATCCAAGAGAGGGTAGTCGATATTCACGACAACGCCAGTCACACCCATGGCCTTCAGCCCAGACATCTCGCGCTGAAAGGAGAGATAGTTCGAGGCTGCTAAAATAGCCGAGCCGCTGTTTGAATTTAGAGTATTTAACTCCGCACAGAAGATCACTGGTGGTTTGGAACCATCCCAGGCAAGAAGAGTGCTGTCGTTGAAAGTCTTAATGGACCCCTGCATCATGGTATAGAGGTCTAGAAACTCCGGGGGGACTGTCTGGGCCGGCATGTGCGTACACGCCAAGCCAGTCACGAAGACGGCAGAAACCGCCCAACGGATTGCGCTTTTCATAACTTTTACCTATTTCTTGGGCCGCCGGATAGCGGCGATGAGCAGGGCTGGACGCGCAGTTCGCGAGTAACGCCGAGCCTGTAAGGAGTTTAGTGCTAGAGATTTCACACTAAATGATCTCTTACTCCCTTAGTATACGCCTATTAATCCTGAATTATCTTTTTATTATCGGGTGATTTCAAATAACGGGCGATGGCGCAAAGTAACTCAATGAAAGGACGCTCACCATTCTCACATCCCACTCGGCATTCACACGCAGAAAGTCCGAGGTGCGCGTCTGGGCGCACCGCCGGTCACATACCGGGGCCATATTCGACTTTGGCCGAAAGGGTTGAGCAACAACGCGAGCTCACGCGCCGGCGACGGATTTGTTTTTGTTTGGCGCGATTGTTTGAGTTTCGTGTGAAATACTTTTCGCGGAGCGATGACCGTATTCGCCTTGCTGGCGCCGCAGCATTTCTCACTCCTCCGGCCGGGTCTAAGGGTTCGGGGCGGGCGCCGGCCGGAGCAGAGCAGAGTACCTGGGGGAACCCCAGAAATCGCTTAGACTAGGGAATACGCGGAGAAAGCGGCCGCGGAAAGCGTACATATGGCGAATGGATGTCGCCGTCAGCAGCACCGACGCGGCCTGAGGGAAGGGCTCGTGATGGAGTTCCCTCCCCTGACGAACCCGCGCCCGGAATCGGCACGATCTCAATACCGTTGAGTAACGCATTGCCTATGACGGGCGTGATCACAATCTCCACATTCCCCGCAGCGTTCGCGGTCACCGTATAGTCTTTGACAACGGCGCGAGCCTGAACACCCGCGGACGCGAAGATGTCAAAGTTCGTCATGATCTGAACGCTGTTGGCGGATACATTGAACTGGCGCATACCCGTCTGCCACGACTGATCGTCGGCAAAGTGCAACCGCAGTGTGTATTTTACGTTGGGTAGCAAGTTGGGGAACGTGTAGGTGAAGGCCGCTGTACCGTCGCTGGTGCGTTTTGTCATGTATACCTCCGCGGGCGCAGCGTCCACTACTCCGGAGACATCGACGGTCTGCGAGAGATCGCTTTGCTGACCTCCGGTTCCGATTCTATCGGCCATGAATGTATCGACATTCTCTCCGCCACAATTGACGGAAACCGGATCGGCAACATTCACGGCGACCGTGCCTAGCAGAACGGCAGCCTCACCGGCAGCGAGAGTGAGCGTGGTGACCGGAGTTCCGTCAAGGCGAGTAAATTGTCCTGGCAGAGAGACGGTGACGGAGGGTGAGTTCACCGGATTGAGAAGCGCCATCCCACCGGAGTAGTCGCGCCGGTAGAGCCCGAACCAACTGGACCTGACTCCTAAGGACGTACCGAGGTCCGTCTCGTATCCCGACCACCAATTGTCGGGCGTGACATCCTGATTGCCGAGCGCATCGCCGCCATTGGAAATGAGGTAATACCCGGCGAGTCCAAACTCTCCGTTCTGGTGGAACTCGTCTAGCAGGATGTTCCTGCCATTGGAGTGGACAGCGTCGAGGTAGTTCAGGAAGTCGCCCATGGAGAAAGGTGACGTGCCGGACACCAGGTTGGGATCGCTGATGCCGCGCTCGGCTATCACATAATCGGCGGCTTGAATTTGACGGATCACATATGGATCCTGGTACTCGGTAGGCGAAGCGTACCATATGGAATTGTGCAGGATCACATAATCTGGCAGCGCTGCCCGGATCTGCTCCACAAAGATGGCCATGTACCTCCGCCAGTCTTCATCGGTCATGGGCGATCCAATTCTCGCATTTTCGGGGATTACGGTATTGCCGTTGCCATCGGAGACCCGCATATCGAGATTGACATCGTCGATCCACACGCCCTTATACCCCGGGGAGAGTTTTGAGATGGCGTTGGAGATCCACCAGTTTCGATAGGCTTGATTTGAGACGTCGCCGGCGTACTGGGGACACGTTCCATTGGCGCAACCCCAGGGGATGAAGAGCATGTTCCCGTTGGCGTCGCGGAGGATCCACTCGGGATGGTCCTTGAAATTGTCCGAGTCCGGATAGATTGCGTATAAGTTGATATATGCCCATGTGTTGGGCATCCAAGACAATTTGGAGTCCCAGTACGGGGCACTGGATTGCAGGCGCCAGCAATGGCTGTAGATCCACGACTTCGTATCGTCCGAAGGATCGTCCGTATATACGTTGAATTCCGAGGAGGTGCGCAGGAAGAATTGGACACGGCCGGCTTGGTTGGTGTCGGACAGAGCAAACGAGAAAGACGGAAGAAGCGCTAGAAAACAAAATGTTTCACGGAGCATTGAAGGACCTTTTCAAGTTCAGAATTCGGTCGGCTCAACAGAGAAGAGAAGCCAGGAACCTCCAACAAACGAGGCTCGACGCTCTGAGGGATGGATGTGTGTTCCGGTGTATACGTACCGGTTTAGACTTAGAACGTTCTAAGCGTACTATATAGTACCGCTAAAACTAATGAGTTTTAAAGTTATTGACGTTCTAGTATTACTAGATCTTTTGATCTGCCTGAGATGAGGCAGCCAGGGGTCGGGAAGGAGTGGCGGGTGATGCGGCTGTCCCTGGCCCGGGGGTGTATACTCTGACAAATAGAAAATGCCGGAAATTTTGTGTACTTAAGGGCACACACTTTGGCCAGAAAACAGTCAATTGGGATCTTGTTTTGGGCTTTGGGTTTCATTTTGCCTGTCTATGGCAAAGAATCAATCGCCGGTAGCGTGAAAATCGTACAAGGCGGTGCGAGTGTTATTCGCAATACGGAGACAATTCCGGCGCGCGAGGGAATGCACTTGCTGGTGGGCGATAGTCTTCAAACGGGCGGGGATGGACGCCTCGGCGTCATTCTCCAGGACGGGACGCGGTTGTCAATGGGGCCGAATACGCGGATTAGTATCGATCAGTTTCTCTACGAGCCGGCGCAGGCGCAATTTGGATTGGTGCTGAAATTGGCGCGCGGGGTGATGGCCTATATCTCGGGAAAGATCGCTCAATTTTCGCCGGAGTCGGTGCGCGTTGAGACCCCCGTTGCGGTGTGCGGGCTACGCGGCACGGAGTTAGCAGTGACGATCGAATGAGGCTCAGGACAATGACTAAACATTGGTACATCGTTGCTGTCCTGATGCTACTGGTGGCGATGACGGCTTGCCAGAAGAAGCAGGTCCAGGCGCCGGCGCCGGCGGCGCCCTCGCCGAAACAGAATGTGTTCGCTTTGTTGCCGGAAGCGGATGGGAAAGTGGGCGCCATCGCGGTAACCAATCAGGCGGGTAACCAGGAGTTGCGGCAGGCCAACCAAGCGGTTCGGGTGGAGCGGGCGGACGTGGCTCCGCCGAGTCCTTTTACGCTGGATGACGCCGCGGTGAAACGGCTGTTCGGAAGCGCGCTAGAGGTGTTACCGGAGGCTGAAGTTCGGTTTGTCTTGTACTTCATTGAAGGAACCGATGGACTGACAGCGGAATCCACGGCTCAGCTGCCGGCCATCCAAAGCAGTGTGCAACAACGCCGATCCACCGCCATCAGCTTAATTGGCCATACCGACACTACGGGCGACCGGCAGGCGAACTATCAACTGGGGTTGCGGCGGGCAGAACGTGTGGCGGGAATCCTGAAGGGGACGGGCGTGGAGGAAACCTCGTTGTTTGTGGAGTCGCATGGAGAAGCCGACCTTGCGGTGAAGACGCCGCGCGGAGTGGCGGAAGCACGGAACAGGCGAGTAGAAGTAATCGTCCGGTGAGAATTTGCAGACAAAGCTAGCAATGGTGTTGGGGATAGCCAGCGCGCTGGCAGGGGGCAGCGTGTTTGTGGCGCGGCCACCGATCATTGCCGCACTGGACCAGAGGACCATAGACTTCGTGACGCGGACGGTGCCGCCCGGGGCTCCGGACGGGAGCGTCGTCATCGTCGATATCAATGAAGCAAGCCTGGTCCGCCGCGGGCATTGGCCGTGGCCGCGTCCCCTGATGGGCCAGTTGGTGAAGAGCCTGACGGACGAGGGCGCCGCCGCGGTTGTGCTCGATATGATGTATCCCGCCAGCGCCGCGGATCCGCTTCGAGCGGCTGCTGAGGATGAAAAGCTGGCCGAGGCTCTGGCTGGTAGGCCCACGGTGGTGGGGTACTTTCTGCAGTTCCGAAGGGTGGACGGGAGTGCGCAGGCTTGCCCATTGCCATCGTTCCCACTAGTGGTCACCTCAGCCCGCGATGGGCAGTCCCAGCTATTCCCAAAGGCCAGCGGCGGATTGTGCAACGCACCGGCGATCTCGATGGCGGCCGCCGGAGCGGGCTTTCTGAATGCCGCGCCGGATCGTGACGCCAATTTCCGGCTGGCTCCCCTGCTGATGGAATTCAATGGCCGGTACCAGCCCAGCCTGGGGCTGGCAGCAGTGTCTGTCTACCGGGGCGGGCGGGCGGTGGAATTGAGGCAATCCTCCGGTGGAGACCTGAGTCTACGGCTCGCAGATCGTGTTATTCCGCTTGAGGGCGAGGGCTATCTGCGTTTGCGGTTTCGAGGTAAGCGGGGGACATTCCCTTACGTAGGGGCGGCGGAGTTTCTTGAGGGGCGAGCACCGGCGGGGCGGTTGCGTGGGGCGATCGCGATTGTCGGCTCGTCGGCCCCGGGGTTGGAGGTGACCGTTTCGACGCCTGTAGACCCGCTACTGCCGGGTGTCGAACTCCAAGCGACGGTGATCGATAACCTGCTGCGAGCCGAGGCTCTGAGCCGTCCGGCTGATGCCGCCGGTTGGGAACTGCTCAGCGCCATTGGCATCGGTGTGGGAGCCGCATTTTTGTCGGCGGTGACCGGCCCGATTTGGGCCGTGGCCGGGGCCGTGGTTCTAATCGGCTGCGCATGGGCGGGTAGCGTTCTATTGGCGTCGGTGAGCGGGCTGGTATTATCTCCTCTCCCGGTTACCGCCACCGTATTCTGTAATTACTCGGTATTCGCGGCCACTTACTATCTGCGGCAAAAGGGGCGCGCGGATCAGACGGTTC
>JBDTMC010000530.1:0-5300 GCA_039934475.1 Bryobacteraceae bacterium
AGCCTTCCAGAGAGTTTCGAACAGCGTCTGTTGATCTTTCGAGAGTTGTTCGCTCGTTTTCAACAGTGCGAACTGCACTGGCTCCGCTCTCTGCAGTCGCCTCCGCCACGAATAGAAGGAATGAACTCCGATGCCCTGCTGTTTACAGAAGACCTGAATCGTCGCGCCGCTGGCTTCCTGCTCCGCGATCAGTTTGTTCCAATAGGTACGTTTCTCTTCTCTCACGTTCTCAAGATCCCGCCCGGCTAACCTTGAGCGCAAGGGCAGTTCATCAGCCGCTTACGCCAATTTCATCTTTGATCGCAACAGGCAGGCTTTCAGTTTCTTGCCGCCGCGGGCGGCGAGATCGAGGGCGCGCGGGTGATCGCAGAGAACAACGCCGGCGGTCTGGGTTCCCGTGTCCGTACCACGAAAACTGCGATGAAGCGGATTGTTCGGAGTGCAAAGACGGACGCATCGATAAGAGCGGAAGAGTATTTTGTCTTCACTGACGAGTCCAATCGAGTGAGCGAGTTCACCGGCAAATCACTTGACGCCGAGACGGGGCTGGACTATTTCGGCGCCCGGTACTTCTCAGGAGCCTCGGGGGCGATTAATTAGCTGGATGAATTTCCCGGCGAAACCGCGGGGTCCGTTCACTGGGAGCAGGTTGGGCAACCAAGTCCTCGCCGTATGCAGATATCGCTGACCCCCAGAGGCCGAACAAGTCCGCCTACATACGCAACAATCCGCTGCGATGGGTAGATCCGGGCGCAGACACAACTATAGTAGACAAGCTGATCACGGAGGTCGTATAGATCGGAGAACGCGGGGCGGTAGCCGAGGCTGGAGCCGGGTTCGCCCTTAACGTGGTCGGTGCCATTGGAACGATGATTGTGGTGTCTTCCCGCTGCGCCCGCCGTCCCGCTTACCCCCGGCGCAGCCAGCGGTCCACGGACTCCGCCGCCTTGCGGCCTTCGCTAATCGCCCAGACAACAAGCGACTGTCCGCGGCGCATGTCGCCCGCTGCAAAGACACCCGGCAGAGACGACATGTAATTCTCGTCGCTCTTCACATTGCCGCGATTGTCCAGGTCCACTCCGAGTTGCTCGATCATACCGGTGCGCGTGGGGCCAGTGAAGCCCATTGCTAGCAGCACGAGGTCGGCCTTAAAGACCTTCTCCGTGCCGGGAATCGGCTGGAACTTACTATCGCAGCGGAGGGAATGAAGCTCTCGCACGTTGCCGTTCTCGTCGCCGACGAATTGCGCTGTGTTGATGCTGTACTCGCGGACGCCGCCCTCTTCATGAGCGCTTTCGATGCGGAATTGCCGTGGCCACAGAGGCCAAGGCGTGGTCGTGTCGCGCTCGTCTGGCGGACGCTCCACTATCTCGAATTGATGAACACTGGCGCACTTCTGGCGGTGGGATGTGCCCAGACAATCCGCGCCAGTGTCGCCGCCGCCAATGATGATGACGTGTTTGCCGGTGGCCAGGATTTGATCCGGTACGACGTCGCCCGCAACGCGCCGGTTGGACTGCGGCAGAAACTCCATCGCGAAATGGATGCCCTTTAACTCGCGGCCAGGCACGTTCAAATTGCGCGGCGCCTCGGCGCCTCCAGCCAGCAGGATCGCGTCGAAGTTGTTGCGCACGTCCGCTACCGGGACGTTGCCGCCCACATTGGCCTTCGTCACGAACTTCACACCCTCGGCCGACATCTGTTCCAAACGGCGATCGATGAGGTGCTTCTCCATCTTGAAGTCCGGGATGCCGTAACGAAGCAGGCCGCCTATGCGGTCCGCCTTCTCGAAGACCGTGACCTCATGGCCGGCGCGACGCAACTGCTGCGCAGCGGCTAAACCGGCGGGGCCGGAACCGACCACCGCTACCCGCTTGCCAGTCAACGTGACCGGTGGTTCGGGCTTGATCCAGCCATGAGAAAAGGCGTGATCGATGATCGTCTTTTCGATCACTTTGATCGTCACCGGCGGTTCGTTGATACCCAGTACGCAGGCCGACTCGCACGGTGCGGGGCAGATGCGGCCCGTGAATTCCGGGAAGTTGTTCGTCGCGTGCAGGACACGGATCGCCTCCGGCCAGCGGTCGCGATAGACCAGATCGTTCCAGTCGGGAATGATATTGTTCAGCGGGCAGCCGTTGTGGCAGAACGGTACGCCGCAATCCATGCAGCGCGCGCCCTGCGTGCGGACGGCGTTCTCCGGGAACGGCTGGTACACCTCAAACCAATCGTTGATGCGTTCGGCGACGGGCCGGCGTTGCGGCACCTCGCGGGTGTATTCGAGAAATCCTGTGATCTTACCCATGGTGGGCCACCGCCTGGCGGCTCATCGGCTGCATCGCAGCCGGGATGTAAAAGCGTTCGCTGCGTGCCACGTTCATCACGCGCTTGTATTCGTGCGGGTAGACCTTCACGAAGCGAGGCAGCATGGCATACCAGTTCTCCAGAATCCAACGTGCCCGCGGACTGAAGGTCAGCTCGGCGTGGCGCGTAATCAAGCGGTGGAGCATTTCCACGTCATTGGCATCCACCACCGGATCCAGATCGACGCCTGCCTTATTGCAGCGCGTGGCTGCGAAGTCGCCGGACTCATCCAGGACATAAGCGATGCCACCGGACATACCGGCGGCAAAGTTCTTGCCCGTCTGGCCCAGCACCAGGACGAGGCCGTTGGTCATGTATTCACAGCCGTGGTCGCCTACGCCTTCCACCACCGCTGTGGCGCCGGAGTTGCGCACAGCAAAGCGCTCACCGGCCATCCCGTTGAAGAAGGCCTCGCCGGATGTCGCGCCATACAGGACCACATTGCCAATGAGGATGTTGTGTTCCGGCACGAACGTGGACGTCTTCGGCGGATAGACAATGATGCGGCCGCCGGAGAGACCCTTGCCCACGTAATCGTTGGCGTCGCCTTCCAGCGTCAGTGTCACGCCTTTGGAAAGGAACGCGCCAAAGCTCTGGCCGGCTGAGCCGCTGAAGTGAAATTTAATAGTTTCCTCAGGCAGGCCCTGGGAGCCATAGCGGCGAGCGATGTCACCGCTCAACATCGCGCCGACGGTGCGGTGGATGTTGCGGATAGGCATCTTGAATTCCACTGGCGTCAAGTTCTCAATCGAGTCCTTGGCGTGGTCGATCAGCTTGTAATCCAGGGCTTGTTCCAAGCCGTGATCCTGGGCGATGATGCAGCGCCGCGCCACGCGGGTAGGCACTTCGGGCACATGCAGGATGTTCGAAAGATCGATGCCGCTGCCTTTCCAATGGTCGATGGCATCGCGCATCTTCAGGCGTTCCACTCGGCCTACCATTTCATCCACGGTGCGGTAGCCCAACTTCGCCATGTATTCGCGAAGCTCTTCGGCAACGTAGAAAAAGAAGTTGATGACGTGTTCGGGCTGGCCGGTGAATTTGGCGCGCAGCTTCGGATCCTGCGTCGCAATGCCCACCGGGCAGGTGTTCAGATGACACTTCCGCATCATGATGCAGCCCAAGCTGATCAACGGAGTCGTAGAGAAACCAAACTCCTCCGCCCCCAGCAGCGCCGCCACCGCAACGTCTCGTCCGGTTTGCAGTTTGCCATCGGTCTGCACGCGGATGCGGCTGCGCAGATCGTTCAGCACCAGCACTTGCTGTGTTTCAGCGAGGCCAAGTTCCCAGGGAGCACCGGCGTGCTTGATGGACGTCAGCGGCGAAGCTCCCGTGCCGCCGGAATCGCCGCTGATCAGGACGTGATCGGCATGTGCTTTGGCCACGCCCGCCGCTACCGTGCCCACGCCCACTTCCGCCACCAGCTTCACGCTGATGCGGGCCTTGGGGTTAACGTTTTTCAAGTCGTAGATCAGCTGCGCCAGGTCCTCAATCGAGTAAATGTCATGGTGCGGCGGTGGCGAAATCAAACCCACGCCGGGGATGGAATGGCGCACACTGGCGATGAAATCATCCACCTTGTGGCCCGGTAGCTGGCCGCCTTCGCCAGGCTTCGCGCCCTGGGCGATCTTGATCTGAAGTTCGTCGGCGTTCACCAGGTAATTCGTGGTGACTCCGAAGCGTCCCGAAGCCACCTGCTTGATGGCGCTACGGCGCAGGTCGCCGTTGGCATCGGGTAGGAAACGGGCTTCGTCCTCGCCGCCTTCACCGGTATTGGACTTCCCCCCTATCCGGTTCATGGCGATGGCCAGTGTTTCGTGGGCTTCCTTGCTGATCGAACCGAAACTCATGGCTCCGGTGACGAAGCGCTTCACGATCTCGGCCGCCGGCTCCACTTCCTCAATCGGTATGGGCTCATCGGAGAACTTGAAGTCCATCAATCCGCGGATGGTGCACAGCTGCCTGTTCTGCTTGTTGATAATGTCGCTGTACTCCTTGTAAGTGGAGTAGCTGTCGGTACGAACAGCGTGCTGCAGCTTGCTGATGGTCCCCGGATTCAGCAGATGATACTCACCGCGGACGCGATAAGAGTAATTGCCGCCGGGCTCCAATTCGGTTTCGTTTTCTGACACGGGACGGAAGGCGAAATCGTGTTTCATCTTTGCCTCGCGCGCCAGTTGATCCAGCCCCACGCCCTCAATGCGCGACGATGTGCCGGTGAAGTACTTGTCCACCATTTGCTTGTTGAGGCCGATCGCTTCAAACACCTGCGCGCCACGGTAACTTTGCAGCGTGCTGATGCCCATCTTGGAGAAGACCTTCAGCAGGCCCTTGTTTACCGCCTTCTTGTAATTCTTCAGCGCGGTTTCAAAGGCGACGCCTTCCGGCAGCATATTGTTCATCGCCATGTCTTCCAGCGTCTCAATGGCGAGGTAGGGGTTGACGGCGCTGGCGCCATAACCGATGAGGACGGCAAAGTGCATCACTTCGCGCGGCTCCCCGGATTCGATGATCAATGCGACTTGGGTGCGGGTGCCTTCGCGGATCAGGTAGTTGTGGACCGCGGTGAGGGCCAGCAGACACGGGATCGGCGCGTGTTCCTCATCCACGCCGCGATCGGAAAGAATCAGCAGGCGATACCCGTTCTTAATGGCGAGTGAGGCGCGCCGGCAGAGGCCATCCAGCGCTCGCTCCAATTCCTTTCCTTCGCCATCCACGCGATACAGCATCGAAAGCGTAGTAGCCAGGAAATCGCCCCACGACACGCGCCGAAGTTTCTCCAGGTGGTGGTTGGTGAGGATAGGATGCGGCAGCTTTAATGTATGGCAATGCTGCGGCGTCTCATCCAGAATGTTCCGCTCTGTGCCGATGTAGCTGGTGAGCGACATCACCAGTTCTTCGCGAATCGGATCGATCGGAGGATTCGTAACCTGTGC
>JBDTMC010000531.1:0-5290 GCA_039934475.1 Bryobacteraceae bacterium
TCGCGCGCTTTTTTAGTGTCCGGTGGTCTACGAACTCTACGGTTAATCCCCTTTGATCTAGGTTTACCTGCGAACCGGTATGCCTCTTTCGGCAGTTTGCAAGCGCTCTCCCGTCGCTCGATCAGTCTCTTTTGCAGACGATCCCCATCGCTCAATTACCGCCCACAGTTCTCGAGGCTGAATTGGCTTGACGAGGTAGTCGTCCATTCCTACTCTCAGGCAGAGTTCGCGGTCGCCTTCATCGCACGAGCGGTCAGCGCCACGATGGGAATGTGGCACCCGCTGGCGCGTTCCGCCGCCCGGATGGCTTGAGTAGTCTCATATCCGTCCATTCCGGGCATTTGAACGTCCATCAATATCAGGTCAAATTCCTCGCGCTGAAATGCGATCAGAGCCTCCATACCGTTGGCCACGATCTGCACCGAATGCCCCTGCCGTTCTAAGAGACGGCATGCTACTTTTTGATTGACTGTATTGTCCTCGGCTAGCAAGATTCGCAAATGCCGTTCGGCGGCCGGCCGCATCGCGGCCACCGTTCTGCCGGTTCTGAGAGGTTCAATCCCCATGGCTTTTGCTATGGCCGTACGAAGATTCACCCGTGTTACCGGTTTCACCAGGTATGTGCCGCTCCGTCGCATCTCGGGGTCTATCGAACTGGCGTCCACTGAACTGAGCATCATCACGTGAGGACCCGATATCGCCGGATCTTCGCGAATCTTGCGGGCTAACGTGAATCCGTCCATTTCGGGCATCTGCACGTCCAGCACAACCAAGGCGAAGTAATTGCCTGCCAGAGCCTGCGCTCTCATGATGGCAAGGGCATTCGCACCTGACTCCGCCAGTGTGGGTTTCATCTCCCAACGCGTGAGCGTCTCGTACAAGATTCGCCTGTTGGTGGCATTATCATCCACTACCAGAACGGACAATCCGCGTAAGTCAGCAGAATCCGGAATCTGGGTGTGTTCGGAACGCACAGGAGACACACCGAACTCGGCCGTGAAATGGAATGTGCTTCCCTGTCCCACTTCGCTCTCCAGCCATATGCGGCCGCCCATAAAGCCTATCAGGCGCGCGCAAATGGACAACCCCAAACCTGTTCCGCCGAACTTCCTGGTATTTGAACCGTCGGCTTGAACAAACACCTCAAAAATCCGGTCCCTCCATTCCGGCGCAATTCCGATCCCGGTGTCCGAGACTACGAAGTGAACGGTAGCGGTATGCTCGTGCAGGGTGGCCTCTAACACCGCCAGCCTCACCTCTCCCGCCGCAGTGAATTTGATCGCGTTGCCGAGCAGATTGACCACAACCTGGCGCAGCCTTCCGGAATCTCCAATCACCAACTCCGGCAGGTCTGCCCTGTTCTCATAAAGTAATTCCAGGCCTTTCTTGCTTGCCGGCGCAGCCATCATTCGTATCACTTCCCGGAGCGTTTTATCGGGGTCAAACTCGGAATTGTCTAAAGTGAACTTCCCCGCTTCTATCTTGGAAAAATCGAGGATATCGTTGATGATGCTCAGCAGAGATTCGCTCGAAGACTGCACAGTCTCGAGGTAGTCGCGCTGCTCTTCAGTAATCTCGGTGTCCAAGGCGAGCTCGGTCATGCCTATAATCCCATTCATCGGAGTACGGATCTCATGACTCATGTTGGCCAGAAATTCGCTCTTGGCGCGGCTCGCCGCCTCTGCCCTTTCTTTCGCATCAAACAGCTCGGACGTTCGTTTCGCGACCTTGTTCTCCAGGTCGTTGTCCCGGCGTTCGATTTCCGACAACATGCCGTTGAATGTATCCGTGAGCTGCCCCAAATCGTCGTCGGCCAACTTGAGGGCTCGGGCGCTGTAGTCCTTCCGAGTTGATACACTCATTGCCGTCTCTGAGAGATACCGAATGGGCTCGGAAATGACCCTCTGCAGCTTCGATGCCAGCAGGAGTGCCAGCAGGCCGGCCCGCGAATACGATGAGTGCCATTACCTCCGCGGATCTTTGAGCTTGCACATAGACATCGTTCAGATCGGATTCAAGATACAGAGTTCCAATCGCTGAGCCCCCAGACAGGATCGGGCTGGTGAGTGTTAGCCGGTTCCGTTCCGTTTGGCGCGTATTCGTCAGGACGCCGAAAGATGGGAATTCCCTCGGAGTGTTGCCGCGGGTGTACGTGGCAAAGACTTGGCCCCTGGAGCCGTAAACGAATGCAGACTGGATCGAGCGCTTGGCCTTTAATCCGGAAAGCAGCTCTCGTGCCGCTTTGGGATCGTCGAAAACAAGCGCGGCCGAAGTGTTGGATGCGTAGATCTCAGCCAACACCAAAAGATCGTTGTTCACAGCCCTGTAATGGGCAAAGGTCTCATATCCCAGACTCGCGATAGAGGCAAGGATCAAAGTGGAAAAGACCGTTCCCATGATGATGAGATTAAGTTTGCTCTTCACCGGTAGATTTCGGTATGTCGGGAATACCATTTCTGTGCGCCCTGTTATTCCTTCACCACTTGAGCCAAACTCAGAAGCCTGGAACTGATACGCAGGCTTTCCCGCTCCGCGGCCTCCAAATTGATTTCGAAGTGAACCTTACCCTCATCCAGTTTGAAGTTGATCACCCCCCCGTCAGCAGTGAATCCTTGAAACTCCCCCACCGTTAGCACTCCGCCGGTTTTGAGACCACTGGCGATCGATCGAAAGAGCTTCCGCTCCGACGAACCGGCAAAAAGGATGTGGCAACTCCCAGCCTGCTGGGGTGTGGTGATTTGCCGGACGAGAAACGGATGCCCGTCTACTTGCTTCCCCGCAATAGCCCGCTCCAAAGCCCCGCCGAACGGATTCTCCCCCAGGATGCAAACTGCAATCGGGTCGGTACCGTTTTTGAAACTGGAAGCCGGCCATTCCACGTACCTCGCGAAGTTATAGAGGAAGAACGCCTTCACTTCGTATTCGTCCACCTGCCCTTGTAGCGGGACCATCAACGTTGTTACCAAAACCGCCGCGAGTCTGAGCCTGGTTAACATCCTATGTGAGCAGCGGGCGCATCCTCTGCGCTCAATCAAAACCTCCAGAGAATCTGGCCATAGACACTGCGGACGGCTTGCGTTCCAATCACATTCTGAGAATCGCCGAACTCGAGAGTACGCGGGCGCAACAGGTTCTGCCCCACCAAGCTGATCTCCGCCGACTCGCCAAGCCGCCGACCCAGCCTTAAATCAAGGCGCGCATGGCCAGGGATGCTCCCCCCGGGCAGACGAGCCGTGTAATACAAGGACTGATCGAACTCCGTCCGGGTTGACAGATTAACCGAAGAGCGGATGGTGAGCAGGTTCTGCGGAAAGCCAGTGGAGATAGCAGCCACAGGCAAACCCATGGAAGCCGGGTCCTGATGAACGGTCGCATGCAGGTAGGAGTAGCCCGGCCGGATGCGCCAGTGCGAATTCGCCTTCCAGTTCACCGATACTTCGCCGCCATAAGTCGTCGCGCTGGCCATATTTTCAGTGAGGAACGGTACTTCGTATCGCAGGGGTGACCCGGGCATTACCACCAGTGACTGCGGCTCAATTGTCTGTAAGTTCCGATAGAAGCTTAAGAAGGTCGCGATATCCAGGGAGAGTGACTTTGCTATCTCAGCTCGATAACCCAACTCAGTGTCTCTGACCTCTTCCTCCTCAATGCGCGGATTGCCGTACAGCCGGAACACTTGAACAGTATCGGGGGCAACCGGTATCGTCTGCAGGTCGGTTTGCGCGGCCGTATCCGCTCTGGCTGGTTGCCGAAACGCCTGCGACGTCGCTGCCCAAACTGCATGCCTACTGCCTGGCGGACTCCAGGCCACACGCAAGTTCGGTTCTGGCTGCAGACCCGTATAGGCGTTGTGCTCCAGCTTGCATCCGATCGTCAACCAGAGGGAATCCGTTACTCGGATCTCATCCTGAAAGAACCCGCCGTATAGACTGTCGGTCCTCGAAGGGGGCGAGAAGGAGACGGCATATCCCGGAGATAGCCCCGAACTGCTCACCCGGTAGCCAAGGCCCCACACAATGTCGTTACGGCTGCCCGCGACGATATGGTGCTGAAAGTCGACGTCAAACGTCTTCAACACTTCCGGCACGCCCATATCGGCACGGCGATACGTGTCGTAATACGCCTGAAACGACGTTTGGGAACCACCTGCCAAGGTATGGGTCCAGCGCGCCAGAAGGTTTCCTCCCGCCGCGTCGGGGTTCTGATTGTAGATGCGATCATAGGGAGTCGGTATGAGATTGCTTCGCAGGGTCTGGCTCGCCTGGTTGGCGAATACGTCGCCCTGTACGGTCATGGAGTCCCGGCTAGTCGGATCCCAGTCCGAGCGGAACCCTGCTGTCGAGCGCATCCAGTGATCGGCAGCCCGCGATCCGTCCCGCATCTCCGAATTTCCAATATTGAAATACTTTCCGTACACCCGGTAGTCGAGGTTCTTGCCGGCTGATCCGCCGTATTGCAGCAAACCGGACACTTTCAATTGGGAACCGGCGGCGGCCGTTGCCAGTCCACCCTTCGTGCTCTTGGCCGATTTCGTGAAAATGCTGATGACACCGTTGACGGCGTTCGCGCCCCACACCGACGCTCCCGGCCCGCGAACCACCTCGATCCGTTCAATATTCTCCAGCGGCGCACCGATCTGCTCCCAAAACACACCGGAGAAAGAAGGAGTATAGACTGTCCTGCCGTCCACCAGCACCAACACCTTGTTGGAGTAGCGGGAATTGAAGCCCCGAACGCTGATCGCCCAAGCATTCGCGTCGATTTGTTGCACATCCACACCCGGCGCCATTCGCAGCAAATCTGGAATACTCGTGGCCCCGGAACGGCGTATGTCCTCCTGGTTAATGACAAAGACCGCAGCCGCCGTCCGGGAAAGATGCTGTTCTCTTTTGGAGACGGATGTCACCGTGATGGCCATCAGGTCTTCCACGTCCATCCGGCCGAGATCGATCTTCGCCGGTGTCTGGGCCAACGCGTCGGCAATGGCAGCCAAACCGAGTGCTAGCTGGACCACGAGACGTGCGAAGTGCCGAATGAAACCCGTCAATCGGTGCCTATGTTCTTGGCATTTGGGTAGTTCGAGCCGCTTACCTTGGCACCGTAGCGACGCGAATTTCGCGTGTTTGTTTGATGGACAATAGTTTTCACGTAGAGTTCCCGACAATGCGATGACGTTTTTGCAAGTACCATGAGTACTATGGCGGTACTAGTCTGAGTGTATGGCGTGACACTGAGGGTGTCAAGGTACAGGGAAACGGGGTAGTAGCCACATCCAACCGAAAACCGCCAT
>JBDTMC010000532.1:0-5279 GCA_039934475.1 Bryobacteraceae bacterium
TGTCGTCGATCTTCTCGACACAGAACCGGCAAACTTTCTTGCGCCGGAAATACTGCTTTTTCGGACCGCCAATCGCCTTGTCGCCGCCGGTAGGACGCTGCGACGCGCTGATAGGACGGCCACCGCCACTTCTCTGTTCGGCCATAATGTCCTCCTATTGCTCTTTCTCGCCCTCAGACGCGGCGGCTTGCGCCATCATCTGCTCCGCGGTCGGCAAGCCAGGCGCGGCGGCCGCTGCTGCCGCAACCGGCTTGCGCGCTGCCCGCTTCTCGCGCTGCTTCTTCCGTTTCTCGATCTTCTTCAGCTTCTCGTCGATGCGGACCGTGATGAATTTCATCACCGAATCCTGCACGCGGAGACGCCGCTCCAGTTCGCGAACGGTTTGCGGAGGCGCGTTGAACTGCAACAGGATGTAGAAGCCTTCGGTCTTCTTCTCAACCCGGTAAGCGAGGCGGCGTACGCCCCACTTTTCTTCTTTCTCGATCGTCCCGCCGCCGATGGTGATCACCGGCCGCAGTTGATCGAGGAGAGCGTTTACTTCATCCTCGGTCACATCGGGCCGGAGGACGAACAACTCCTCGTAAATTCTCATTCTTCCTTCTTCTCGTTTAAGCCCTGGGCGCGACCGTTAAAACGGGTCATGGACTTTTCGACGCCCTCGGCAAGTATGGACTCCACTGCTTCGGACGCAAGGTCCAGCAGCTCGTCCAATTCTTTCGACTGTGCCTTCCGAATCTGCGAAAGCACATACCCGGCGCCATTCGCTACCTTATGGCCCGGACTAATGCCCAGGCGAACCCGGGCAAACTCGCTGACGCCTACGCTGCGAATCACGCTTTCGACGCCGTGATGTCCGCCCGCCGAACCCTTCGGCCGGACGCGCAACGTACCCCACGGCAAATCCAGTTCGTCATAAACCAGAATCAACCGCGAGGCAGGCACCAAATACTTTTCCAGCAGGCCTTTCACCGACGGCCCACTGACGTTCATAAACGTCTGCGGTTTGGCCAGCACGGACGGTGTCTTGTCCACTACGCCCGTGCCTACCAGCGCCATCGATTCCTTGCGCGAAACACGAATACCGTGCCGCGCCGCCAACCGGTCCACCACCATGAAACCAAGGTTGTGGAAGGTGGCTTCGTATTCCGGCCCGGGATTGCCCAGACCAACCACCAACACGCTCTCGTCCATGGCTTAGCAGCGGGGCCGCTGTTACTTCTTCTTCTTCTCGTCGGCTGCGGGCACTGCTTCTTCCTTCTTGCCCTTCTTGATAACCTCGGGCTCGGCGGTAGCGGCTGCCGTCTCTTCTTCGGCCGCGGCTTCGGTGGTACGGATCGAAACAACGTGAGCGATCACGGTCTCGGCCGGCGAAACCAGCGTTAACGAACCGTCCATCTTGATATCGCCCGAACGCACGCTCTGGCCGATCATGAGTTCCGTCACGTCCAGCTTGAAGTCCTCCGGAATCTCGTCCGGTAGGCACTCGACTTCGATTTCGCGGTTGATGATTTCCAACAAGCCGCCATAGATCTTCACACCCTTGGACTCGCCGGTCACGTGCACCGGAACCTTTACCCGCAGCCGCTCGCTCAGATCGATGCGCTTCAAATCGACGTGCAGCAGCTTCCCGCGGACGGGATCGTGCTGCCAGTCCACCACCATTACCGGGGTGGTAGAGTCCTCTTTTGTGTCCAGGTTGAAAATCGTATTGTGGCCGGTTGAACCGCGCAGGATCTTGTTCACCTGCTTAGGATCCACAGCCACAGCCATCGGGTCGCGGCCCGCGCCGTAAACAACTGCCGGAATGTTGCCCGAAACCCGCAGCCGGCGAGCCTCGTTCTTACCGCGCTCACTGCGCGGCTCAGCAACAATCGTAATGTCCTTCCTCATACCTTCCTCACTCCTCCGGGGCGGCGGCCGCTGCCCGGTTCGATTCCCAAAGAATTAAACGAAAAGCGTACTGACGGAGGTCTCTTCATGGATTGACAGGATCGCTCGAGCCAAGAGGGGAGCGACACTCAACACCGTGATCTTATCCACGACGCTGGCGTCCTCCCGCAGCGGGATCGAGTTTGTCAAAACCACTTCAGTCAACTCCGACTTCTGAATCCGCTCCACGGCCGGGCCCGAAAGCACCCCGTGGGTAGCACACGCTCTCACCGACTGCGCGCCCGCTTTCAGTAGCGCTTCGGCGCCCTTCACCAGGGTACCGGCGGTGTCGATCAGATCGTCCACCATCAAACAATTCTTGCCCGCGACATCGCCGATGATATGCATCACTTCGGCGACATTCATCTGCTCACGGCGCTTGTCGATAATCGCCAATGGCGCGTCCAGCCGTTTGGCGAAGGCCCGCGCACGCTCCACACCCCCGGCGTCAGGTGAAACAACAATCAGATCGGGGATGGCCCGAGGCCTGAAATAATCGATGAAAACCGGGGACGCAAACAGATGGTCCACCGGAATATCGAAAAACCCTTGAATCTGCGCAGCGTGCAAATCCAATGAAAGAACCCGGTCAGCACCGGCGCGCTCCAATAGGCTCGCTACCAGTTTAGCCGAGATCGGCACACGCGGCCTGTCCTTGCGGTCCTGCCGGGCATACCCATAATAGGGTAACACTGCTGTGATACGGTCTGCTGAGCTTCGCTTCAGAGCGTCCATTAGGAACAGCAGTTCCATGAGGTGGCGATCCACTGGACTGCACGTGGGTTGGATGACGAAAACGTCCGCACCGCGCACGTTCTCCTCGATCTGCAAATAGATTTCGCCATCGGAGAAGGCAGACACCGTTGCGGCGCTCAGACCCACGTCGAGATGCTTGCAGATGTCGTTCGCTAAAGGGCGGTTAGCGTTACCGGTGAGGATCTTAAGTCGGTCGAACTTCATCGCGCGTGTCGGCTTTGGGGCGGCCATTCAGTTCCAGTCATGTGGGCTCGCAACTGTTTCCGCCACAGGGATTGATATCGTTCACGGCTGAGTGCAGCCACCGGGAAAGCGACTTTCGGCGGAAAACGCGCCGCCGCACCATCCCGCTCCTCGCGGCTCGCAAACACACCAAACAGCGCGGATCCACTTCCAGTCAGCAGAGCTTGCCGCGCACCCGATTTTAGCAGTTTTGTTTTGAGCGCCCTAAGTTGAGGGTAACGGTCGAACACGGCAGACTCAAAATCGTTCTCCGCGAACCCGTTTCTATCCCCGCTAGACGGTCCTTCACTCAGACTTCGAACGAAAGACCGGAAACTATTTAGGGTATGTGACAATCCGTTGAAAGTCAACCCGCGACCGAGTGTCCGAAAGGCCTCGGGAGTGGACACGTGAACCCCCGGCGCCAGCACCAGAATCGGGCCCAAACGGGCCGCCGGCAGAGGATACAATTCCTCGCCTCGCCCGAGACCCAAAGCTGTCCCGCCCTCGAGGAAAAACGGCACGTCGCTGCCCAGTTGGGTGGCCAGTTCGTGCAGGGTCTCAAGCGGTAAAATTCTTCCCGCCAACACAGGGAGGCCGAGCAAGACCGCCGCAGCGTCGGTGGATCCACCGCCCATGCCGGCACCCATCGGAATCCGCTTTTCCAACCGAAACCGGACATCCCCGGTCACGTTCGCCGCGTCCATTACCAGTTTGGCGGCCCGCACTACGAGATTATCCGGAATGTCGACCGCGGACTCCAATTCCACCGATGTCCGCCGTGACGGGGTAAATGAGATGTCCAGCCGGTCTGCCAGACTGATCGTCTGGAAAACTGTACGAAGTTCGTGAAAACCGTCGGGCCGCTTGTGGAGGACTCGCAAGTCCAGATTGAGCTTGGCGTATGCCGGCAAACGGACCGCGCGGATCATTGCACTCTCACTTGAGTCCTAATAGTGAAGCAGGGATTGAACATTGCGACCGGGAAGTTTGTCGCGTCCGTGGAGGAAATCGAGCTCGACCACGAAGCCCAGGCCCACGAGTTCTCCACCCAACTGCTCCACTAGCTGCGCCACGGCCGACGCCGTCCCACCGGTTGCCAACACGTCGTCCAGAATGAGAACTTTCTGGCCGGGTTGAATCGCATCCTTGTGGATTTCCAACCGGTCGGTCCCATATTCCAGGGCGTATTCCACACTGACCGTCTCACCAGGAAGCTTGTTGGGCTTCCGCACCGGGACGAACCCGGCACCAAGCGCATAGGCGAGGGTAGGCGCGAAGAAGAACCCGCGGGCTTCAATGCCAACCACGACGTCCACCGGCGTGTCCTTGTACACATTTTTCAGGCTGTCGATAACACTCCTCCAGCCCTCTTTGTCCTTCAGGAGCGTGGTGATGTCATAGAAAAGAATGCCCGGTTTGGGAAAGTCCGGAATCTCACGGATGAGGCTCTTAAGATCAGTCATTAGGGTGTGGGGAACTGCCATTGTATCAAAGCTCCTCCGCCCTCACGCACGGAGTAAGCGGCGCGGCAGGCATTTTTGTTCTTCATAGCGGAACGAACTTGGTATATACTCTCTCAGAATTGAGATCGGCCGAATACGGTATCGGCCGGTCAAGAGTTGAATACAGGGCTTTTCGGGGAAAAACAATGCGAACCACGTCGTCTTTTGCAGCGGCCTTATTACTCGGGGCCGCCTCTCTTCTTCAAGGGCAAACCTTTGGAGACATTAACGGCCAAGTGCGTGACAGCAGTACTGCTTCCATTCCCGGGGTGCGCGTGACGGCCACGAATGTCGCCACCAACGTCGCCCGAACCGTAACATCCAATGAATCCGGCTTTTACACTTTTCCGGCGATGGTTCCGGGCGTTTACAACTTGAAAGCGGAAAAGTCGGGATTCAAATCCTTCATCAAAACGCAAGTTGAACTGCAAGTTCAGCAGAGCGCACGCATCGATTTCGAGCTACAGGTGGGGCAAGTGAACGAAAGCGTCGAAATCTCGGCCTCGGCCCAACTGCTTTCCACCGAAGACGCTACGATGGGCACGGTAATCGAGAACCGGCGCATCGTCGAACTTCCTCTCAACGGCCGCAACTACTTGCAATTGGTGTCACTGGCGCCGAACGTAAGCTACGGCTTCGGAATAGCCGGACAAGCCGATGGCCGGCAGGGCGGCGATCGCGCCAATCAGAACATATCCGTGGGCGGTTCCCGCAGCGAGTTCAACTACTTCACGCTGGATGGCGTGGACAATACCGACCCAAACTTCAATACCTACGTGATTCAGCCGTCGATCGATGCGATCCAGGAGTTCAAGGTGCAGACCGGCATCTATCCCGCCGAATTCGGCCACGAGGCTACGCAGATCA
>JBDTMC010000533.1:0-5273 GCA_039934475.1 Bryobacteraceae bacterium
TACCTGCTGGCGCTGGAGCGGATGAGGACTCATCTCGCCCTCGATCTCCATGATGAAGTGGGCTCAGGGTTGGCCGAGATCGCCGTTTCGAGTGAAGTGGCGAGGCGCGATGGCGTTCCACCTGGAGCTGCGAGGCTGGCGGTAATTGCGGAACGGTGCCGGGAGCTGCGCAGCGGCATGGCGGACATCGTCTGGGCTGTGGACCCCAGCAAAGACAAGATGGCGGACCTGTTGGGCCGCATGAAGCAAGTGTGCACGTCTCTGCTTGAGGAGGGCGGGTGCCACGTCGACTTCCAGGTGGCCCAAGCCTTCGATGCCGCCTCCCTCACGCTGACGCCAGAGGCCAAGCGCCACATCCTGCTGGTGGCCAAAGAGACGGTGACTAATGTGGCTCGTCACTCCGGCGCCACGGAAGTGAAAGTGATCACGAACCTGGAGGCGGGAAGGCTCCGGCTGTACGTTCAAGACAACGGCCGTGGATTCGATCCCCAAGTGGACTCCGGCGGGAATGGACTGCGTAACCTCAGGCGCCGATCCGTGGAACTCCGGGGGATGCTCCGCATTGAGTCGGCTCCGGGTTGCGGCTGCACGGTGGAGCTGTTGATACCCTTGCGGCGCTGTAGTCTCGTTCGACCATGGATGTTTGTCGTAGTCATTGCGGCAGTTCTGCCTGTTAACGCGCTGTTGTACCAATATCGCGTTACGACAGGATATAGACGGCCGCTCGGGAAAACGAAAGATAGCGTTCTTCGATGGACGAAAATCCAGCGGCCTGGAACAGGCTCTTCCAGCGTTCACGGCTCACCGGCTTCTGGTGTGTAAGGTCGTGATAAAGATAGTAGTAAATGCCTAGACCCTGGCGTTCGCGCATCTCATCGGCGGTCGGCCGAACGGCCTCAAACGCGATAAGTGGCACCCCGGGGAAGGACCTCTGATACGCCTTGAGGAAATCAATCAGCGTTTGGTCGCCGTGGTAAAGGATCTCATGCAAAATGAAAAAGATGGTGGCTGCCTGTGCGGTCCGAAACTCGCTGGGAAGGGAGTCGACGTCACGGATGTCGCCGGCGCAAAGAGTGATGCGTCGCTCGAGACCTGCCGCGAGGGCACGACGATGTCCCTCTTCTATAGCGGCTACTGCCAGGTCGATTCCGAAACACCGCACGTCGGAATTGATTTCGCACAAGTGCCGGAGGAAGGTCCCATCGCCGCAGCCCAGATCCACTACGCGCGCAGCATTGCGAGCAACCAGGATATCGCTCACCACCGGGAAGAATAGCGATCGCCCCATAGCCCCACTGCCAGTGGCCACCCAGTCTGATCTCCGGTAGAAGTCTCTGCCATAGGCCTTCTCGCCAGTCATCAGCTGCGGCAAATTACTGAAAACCTCTGCATAGCCGAGGCTCAATTCCATCCAGCCGCGCAGCACTCCGATAGTCTCCCGCGCTTCGTCATCGAGGGTGTAGTCCCGACCAGAGCGGCGAAGCATACCGATGGAGTACAGCGCCTCGCAGATCGGCAACAGAATTGCCAGATCGAGGTTGTGGTCTCGGGCGAACCGTTGGACATCTACCGTCCCCGGATTCTGCAGTTCGTCCAGCAGTCCGACGCTGAGAAGGGCATGGAGGGCTTGGGTGGCAAGGTACCCGCGAATCATGTGGTGCCAGCCGGCCTTGTAGCCACTTCTCAGTTTCAACATGTGCGACAGCCCCATGAGACGGATGGCCTTCAGTAGCTCCAGCATAAAAGCATCCCCCGGATATCAGATACAACTGCTCAGACGATAGTACTCGTAAGAGTCGCAATGAAACTACCTACATGTTGATGTAGATTACTGCTAGATCCGGGACGACCGCGAGGTGCTTCCTGGCTTACACCATGAGACAGCGTACATACCGGCTTACGCAAACCAATAATGCAGCATCTTCATTGGGAGATGAAATAGGCGCCGGTTGTGCGGCCGGTGAATACTACCACAGGATGTCCGTTCGGATCGGTAATGATAGGGAATTGGCCCGCGGTATTCTCCGTGCCCGTGGCAGGGGTCAGGTCGTAACTCCAGAGAAGCGATCGAGATGCCAGGTCTATCGCGATGACCTTTGCCCGTAGGCCGTCCGTTTGGATTGCACCTGTTATGAGAACGGGCCTTGTGGCAGTTCCGGCAAGGGTGAGCGCCGATGAGGGGATGTAGTTGGTCCCATCATTCAGAAGAGCGGGAACACTGATCGAATCGATGAGTAAGCCTGTAGATTCAGAGCGGCGCTCAACGCGGGGATAACCTGCGCTGATTACCCAAACGCCTCCTCGCGGATCGTGTGCGACGGATGCGGGCACCGAATTGACGACCGATTGTGACCATAAGAGGGTGGCGTGACTGCCATCGTCGCGCAGCGCGAATAGCGTGGGGCTGAGAGGTCCGCCGGGGTGTAGGCTGGCTCCATCGAAGACCACGGCGCCGCCGGTACAGCTTGGGCTGGCCCCGCTGGGACCGCCGAATTCCCAATACCAGGCTATGCTGAGCGGCTGCGCTGCATTGGAGGCGTCGATGTCGATGGCATACAGGCGGCCGGTGACCGACGTGGTTGCCGTCAACTGGGCGAGGACATACGCCCGATTTCCGGCGACACAAGGAGTATTAACGGTGTCAAAGTACGAACCACCCTGCCCCGCCTGGTAAAGGTACAGGCTGCCGAGTTGGGCACCGCTTAAAGAATCGTACGCCGATACCGGCCCACCCGCGGTCGCCAGGAAGATGGCGCCGTTGGAAGTCTGTACCGGGCTGATCGGGTAGCCTCCCGCGGATGGTACGAACCAGACGGGTTTGCCACGGGCTGAGAAGCGGACGACGTGAGATTTATCCGCTGTAATTACGCTTCCTTGAGCGTCGATCATTGGCGCGGACATGTAAGCCGATGCACCCAGAGCCGTACCCGATGTCCACAATCTCTTCCCTCCTGGACCGTATGCGACGACTGCATCTCCACTGGCGGACTTATAGGAACACACGGCCGTTACTCCGTTCGAAGAGCAACCCAGTCCAATGCCGGAACCCACGGAGAGCGTGTCGTGCGCCCGCAGGATGACAGACGGCCCCGGTGGCGGCAACATGTTAACTAGGTCGGACATCTGCGGATCGCAATGCGCCATGGCACATCCGGCTGGGGCGACCCAGAACGGCGTGGGGGCAAGGTCTGTCGAAAGCTCTACCTGTGCCCAGAGGGTGCCATGCGCACCGCTGAGCATGAAAGTCAAAAACAGCGAACGAAATAAAACGATAGTTTGCATACTTTGGTAAGTCTCGATCTAGTTAGATTAGCTAGCCATCTAAGACATAGCGCCTTTGTCACACTCTACTCGAGATACAGTGCTCTTACAGCCTGCATGTCTATGTAGTTTTGTGTTGACTGACTGGGAACCAGGTATGTGCAATCGTGAATGTCCGAATCGGGACCCCTGCATGAATATGCAGGTTGGGGGAATGGCAAGCAGGCGTACACTGGGTAGGCGTGGAACCCGAAATCCATGTTGCGATCGTGGAAGATCACAAGGTCACCCGCGAGGGATTGGCTACGCTGATCGGTGCCCAACCTGGCTTTGGCATCACCGGCTGTTTCGACTCAATGGAGAAGGCGCTCGCCGCTGTAGGCCCTGATCCGCCGGATGTGATGTTATTGGATATCGGTCTGCCGGGCATGTCCGGGATCGAAGGACTGAGACTTCTCCGGGACCGCTACCCCCGCATGCAGTTCCTGATCCTGACTGTGTATGCCGACGACGCCCACGTGTTTGATGCAATCTGCGCAGGCGCTTGTGGCTACCTACTTAAGGAGACACCCCCGGCGAAGCTGCCCGGCTTGATTCGCGAGGCCCACCAAGGCGGGGGCCCCATGTCACCGGAGATCGCGCGCAAGGTTCTCTTGACGTTTCAGAAGGTGCCGCCGCCCAAGGTGGTGGAAACAAATCTGTCGCCGCGGGAGTTGGCGATTGTGAGGCTACTGGCGGAAGGGCACGCCTACAAGACGGCCGCAGCCGAACTGTGCGTAAGCGTGGACACCATCCGGTTCCATGTCAGAAACATCTACGCACGGCTACATGTTCATTCGAAATCAGAGGCGGTTTTGAAGGCTTTGCGGACGGGATTGTTGGCGTAGGGAGGCGGCCACGTTGGTGACCGCCTGTAAACACAGTGGGATAGCCCGGGCTGCGCACGGGCTATGGATGCACCCACGGCTTGCGATATGGCCTCATCAAGAGCCGGTTCGCTTCGGCATCGTTGATCACCTGACCCTTCACGGGATCCCAATGCAAGGTTCGTCCCAACTTCATCGCCATATTGGCAAGGATGCAACTGGTGGTGGAAATATAGCCTTGCTCGATGTCCGCCACAGGCTTCTTGCGGCTTTCAATCGAAGCCAGCAGATCGCGCATGTGCCCACGGATGGCCGGCGCCACGTGCCGCTCCAGATCCTTCTCCGTCCGGTCTTCCGGATACTGCTCAAACTCATAGGCCACATCTTTGTGAATGGCCTTCTGGCTACCGTCGGCGGGAATGAAGTCGTAACCCATCACACTCGCTTTCAACGTTCCCTTTTCGCCGTAAATCGTCGCCCCCCACGGGTATTTCGGATCGTTCGGCGTGCCCCAACTGCGGTGCTGCCACACCATGCGGACCTCGGGGAATTCGAACGTCGCCAGTTGCGTGTCGGAGATATTCGCCTTGCTCTTCTTGTCGATCAAAATTCCGCCCGAGGATGACACGCTGGTGGGCCAACCTAAATCCAACATCCAGCGCACCATGTCCAGCATATGGACGCACATGTCGCCTACGATGCCGTTGCCGTATTCCATAAATGCGCGCCAGCCGCGCGGATGCACCAGCTTGTTATACGGACGCATGGGCGCCGGACCGGTCCACATCTCGTAGTCGAGCGTATCGGGCGGCGCGGTGTCGGGCGGGTTATCCGTGGCCCGCATATGGTAATAGCAATACAACTCCACCGCTGCAATCTTCCCCAGCTTGCCTTCTTTTACGATCTGCTCGCGGGCCTCAATCAGGTGCGGCGTGCTGCGGCGCTGAGTGCCAATTTGAACGACGCGATTGTACTTGCGCGCCGCCGCCAGCATCGCCTGTCCTTCCACCACATCCACGCTGATCGGCTTCTGGCAGTACATGTCGGCGCCTGCCTTAGCGGCCTCGATCATCGTTAACGCATGCCAGTGATCGGGGGTAGCGATCAGGACGATGTCGAGATCCTTCTCCTTCAACATCTCCCGAT
>JBDTMC010000534.1:0-5263 GCA_039934475.1 Bryobacteraceae bacterium
CGGAAAATCATGCCAGCCCCATTTTTCGAGCCTGACCACTTGCGCCACGGACTGCGAGCTAGGCGGCTACCACTCGGCGACGCTGCCATCGGCGTGGAAGACCCGGGCCATGGGGACGCTTCCCTGGAACTTGAACCTGGCGAGTTGTTTTTCGTCAAGGTCGAAGCCGAGGCCGGGCTTGGTTGCGAAGGGGAACTTGCCATCAACCATTCGCATGGCGGGGAAGCCGAACCACTCCTGCCAGATCTTTTCCTTGTCGCCGGGTTCGACGCCGCTGCAGATTTCCTGGACGAGGAAATTGGGCATCGCGGAATCAACGTGAATGGTGGCTAGGCCGCCAATGGGGCCTTCACAGGAATGCGGCGCCATCTTGATGCCGGAACCATCGGCGAGAGCTGCCACCTTCCAAAGCGCGGTGATGCCGCCGACGTGGTTGATGTCTGTCTGGAGGACGTCCACGATGCCGAGTTCGACCAGCTCGCGGCAGTTATAGGCTCCTATCAAACGCTCCCCGGTGGCGATGGGCACTTTGGTGCGACTGGCGATGCGCTGCATGGCCTTCACGTTTTCCGGTGGACACGGTTCCTCGATGAAGAGGAGATTGAGCGGTTCCATTTCCCGGCAGAGGATGGCGGCGACGCTGGGAGAAGTCTTGGCGTGGAAATCGATGGCAATGTCGATTTCATCGCCGAGGTTGGCACGCAGGGTTTCGACGTGCTTGACTGCCTTACTGATGGTGGCGTGAGTTTCGATCCACTCAAAGTAGCCGGGTATGCCGCCCTTCACCGCCGTCACGCCGAGTTGTTTTGCCTTGGCGCGGACTTCGCGCATTTCGGCGGGAGTGTCGGCGCGGACGTGATAGTAGCCGCGGACACCGGCGGGATCATAAGGTCCGCCGAGTAGCTTGTAGACGGGCTGGTTGAGGATCTTGCCGCGGATGTCCCAGAGAGCCTGATCGATGGCGGAGATGGCTGACCCCATGACTGGCCCGGCGCGGTAGAAGCTATGAACGTACATGGATTGCCAGTGGTGTTCCACGGGCATGGGGTCGGCCCCGACAAGGAGGTCTTTGAAGTCTTCGATACAGGCGATGACTGCGGCTGCTTTGCCTTCGAGGGTTCCTTCCCCCCAGCCGAATGCGCCTTCGTTGGTTTCGAGTTTGACGAACACGTAAGGGCGATCGCGCTCGGCTGTAGGCAGGGTGACGCCGAAGGTCTTGACGTTGGTGATGCGGAGTTTGGAGCCGAGAGGGAAGAGGGCCTCGGCTCCGAGTGGCGCGACGCCTCGAACCGCGTTCAACTGGAAGGCGGATTGAGGAGGTAGCGCACAGGCGCAGCCGAGGGCGGAACCTGCCGAGAGGAAGTCGCGACGGTTGTAGTGAGGTTTCATACGGTGAGCCTCCGCAGAAGGGATTCGTTGATGGTGAGCCCGAGACCGGGCGCTGTGGTGAGACTGAGGTAGCCGTCTTTGACGGTCTCATTGGCCACGCCGGCGAGGTCGTCGCGTAGTTGACGCTCTTCCGCGCTGGTGACAGCAGGGATCTGCTGAATAAAGAAATTCGGCAGGCTGGCGGCGAGGTGCAACGCTGCGGCGGTGGCGACAGGGCCGCCACTGGCGTGATACGGCGCCATCGCCACATAGTACGTTTCGGCGATAGCGGCGGCGCGACGGATAGGCGTGATACCGAGCTTCGCAATGGGGAGCCGGACGATGTCTACGACTCCATCGCGGAGGAGGCTTTGCACCGCGCCGATCTCAGTGCTGTCGTGGCCGAGGCCTAATGGAGTAGTCGATTCGGCGGCGATACGACGTAGCAGTGTGATGTTGGCGGCGGGGCAGGGCTGTTCGAACCAGAGGGGATGAAACGGCTCAAGAGCGACGGCTAAGTCGCTGGCCTCGGCTGACGGCAGGCGGCTATCTCCATCGGGAGCGAAGTCGATGTTGTCACCGGCTTTGCGGCGGAGGGCGTGGAAGCGATCAACTACCGCCGCGATGGCGCGGGGACGAGAGGTGACGGTGCGAGGGAGTTCGACTGGAGCGAGAAAGGCGCGGTGGCCCTGCGCGAGGAGTGCCTCCATCGCGGCTTCATTCGCCATTTGCGTAATGGCGCGAATCTTGTTGCGGGTGGGGCCGCCGAGCAACTGAAAGACGGGCACGTTGGAGCGCTTGGCGGCAAGATCCAACAGCGCCATGTTGAGGGCCGCAGCGAGCGAGTCACCGGCGAACTGGCGAGTGAGAAAGTCATAGCGAGTCTCTTCCTGGCCGATGACGAGGGTGCGCGCCCGCGCCAGGCTGGCGGGACTGATAGAGACCGACTCGCCCCATCCAGCGATACCTTCGGCGGTGGAGAGTTTCAACAGGGTGTAGGTGCGGCCGGATGGCTCGCGGACCGGGTAGGCATCGAGAGCGGAGATTCGCATGACCACCCATGGTTATCCTTCCGGCCTTCGCTGGTCAACAGCCGTGAGTTTTCTGTGGCAGGATCATCCTTATGCACGACAGCATTCTTCGTCATCCGTTCTGGAACCGCGACCCGGTTTTGTGAACGGTGGCCCGTTGCTGATTCTTCGTTCCGAGGGACTCGCGGTGTTGATTGCCGCGGTGACTGCCTACACCTTTGTCGGCGGCAACTGGTGGGTGTTTGGTGGACTGTTCTTCGCGCCGGATATAGCGATCCTTGCCTATCTCATCAATTCCAAAGCCGGCGACGGCGCATATCGGCTTCGATCGGGTATTGGGGTTCGGTTTGAAGTACGAAACGGGGTTCAAAGACACCAATTTGGGGCACCCAGGAGGATCATAGCGGCATTAGGCCGAACTTTTCCGGCTTTGCCTCGTCTACTTCACTGGACTATCACCAGTGGAAGACTTTCTTAAAGACCTCAAGCACTCAATCCGGATGTTCCGGCAGAACGCCGGCTTCACCTTTGCCGCGGTCGCTGCGCTGGCGGTGGGGATCGCGGCGAATACGGCGATCTTCTCGGTGGTGAATTCCATTCTCTTAAAACCGCCGCCGTTCCCTGAGGCGGAGCGGATTGTGCTGTTCATGAACACGTCACCGCAAGGGCAGGGGACGGGAGCTTCGCCGGCGAAATACAACCACTGGCGCTCGCAATCGGCTGTGGTGGAGGATGTGTCCGCGTTCGCGACGGGCGTGATCAACCTGACATCGAGCGACATTCCGGAGCAGTTGCGGTCAGGGCGGGTGACGGCGGATTTCTTCCGGCTGTTTGGCGCGCCGATCATTGAAGGCCGCGGATTCAACTCCCAGGAAGAGATGCCGAATGGCCCGCGCGTGGCGCTGATCAGTGAAGGGTTGTGGCAGCGCCGGTTTGGGCGTGCCGCGAACATGCTGGGTAAGACGATTCAGTTGGGCGGCGATTCGTACATCATAACCGGCATCGTCGGTAACAGTTTCGATTTCCGTGATTTCGGCCCACAGCCGGAAGTATGGGTGCCGTTCCCCATCGATCCGAATACAACGGATCAGGGGCATTACTTCAACGCGGGCGGACGGGTGAAGCGGGGAGTGACGGTGCAACAGGCGCGCGCGCAAATTGCAGCGTCGGCGGCGGAATATATCCGGAAGTACCCGGGCGCGCTGGGCGACAAGGGTGGGTTCAGCATCGAGACGGTGCAAGAGGCGCTGATCCGCGATGTACGGAAGTCGCTGATGGTGCTGGCGGCGGCCGTTGCGTTGGTGCTGTTGATTGCGTGCGCGAATGTGGCCAATCTGCTGCTGGCGCGCGCGATTGCACGGAAGCGGGAGATCGCTATTCGTGCCGCGATTGGCGCGGGGCGAGGGCGACTGATCCGGCAGATGTTGACGGAGAGTTTGCTGCTTTCGCTGACCGGCGCTATGTTGGGCTCGCTAATAGGGATTGCAGCGATCCGCGCTTTACTGACGGTTAATACGGCGAACCTGCCGCGAATCGGGGAGAAGGGTGAGTTGGTGGGCGCCGATTGGCGGGTGCTAGCGTTTACCGTGGGCGTGGCCGTGGTGACCGCGATTCTGTTTGGACTGATTCCCGCATTGCAGTCTTCGCGAGCGGACCTGGGCGCAACGTTGAAGGAGAGTGGCGGGCGCTCGGGCTCCGGGTTCCGGCAGAACAAGGCGCGCACGATCCTGGTGGTTACGGAAATCGCCTTGGCAGTGGTGTTGGTAATTGGCGCGGCGTTGTTGATTCGCACTTCATTGGCGCTGGCGTCGGTTAACCCTGGCTTCGATCCGCACAACGTGTTGACGATGCGGATGTCACTGGCGGGAGGGAAGTACAAGACGTCGGCGGCCATTGAGCAGCTGATACGAGACGGCACGGAAAGGATCAAAGCCATTCCGGGCGTGGAGACGGCTACGGCGGGATGCTGCATTCCGTTGGAGGGTGGATACGGGTTGCCGTTCCAGATCATGGGACGTCCGCTGGAGAATTCCCCGTTCCACGGGGGCGGCGGCTGGTACGTCATTTCCGCGAACTACTTTGACGTGTTCCGGATTCCCGTGAAGCGCGGGCGCGCGATTGTGGAGACGGACAACGCGGCGGGACCGCCGGTGGTGGTGATCAACGAAGCGATGGCAAAGAAGTTCTGGCCGAAGGGCGATCCGCTGAACGACCGCATTCTGATTGGCAAAGGTGTGATGAAAGAGTTGGAGACGGAAGTACCGCGGCAGATTGTGGGCATCATTGGAGACATTCGCGATGGTGGATTGAATTCCGATCCGCAGCCAGCAATGTATGTCGCGAATGCGCAGGTTCCGGATGCGCTGAATGCGTTGAACGTGAATATCGGTCCGGTGGCGTGGCTGGTTCGGACGCGGACTTCGCCGGGGACCTTATCGGCGGCGGTTCAGGAGCAGTTGCGACAGGCGAGCGGATTGCCGATTTCCGATATCAAAACGATGGACGAGATTGTTTCCCGATCGACGTCGCGCGAACGCTTCAACATGATGCTGATGTCGATCTTTGGGGCGTCCGCACTGTTGCTGGCGGCGATTGGAGTCTACGGGTTGATGACGTACTCAGTGCAACAGCGAACGCAGGAGATCGGCATCCGGATTGCATTGGGGGCGGAATCGGGCGATGTGCTGCGGATGGTGGTATTCCAGGGCATGACCTTTTCACTGGTGGGTGTCGCGGTAGGAACCGCGGCTGCGTTCGGGTTGGCGAAGTTGATTGCGAGCTTCCTTTTCGGCGTGGAGGCGAGAGACCCGATGGTGTTTGCGGTGGTGCCGGCGATGCTAACGGTGATCGCGTTCTTCGCCATC
>JBDTMC010000535.1:0-5262 GCA_039934475.1 Bryobacteraceae bacterium
ACGCAGCACTACTTCTATTTCAAGAATCTGTTTGCGCGGCTGGGTTATCCGCTGGTGCTATTGACAGGGTCGTCAACGGCACGGGAGAAGGCGCAGATCAAGAAACTGATTGCGCAGGGTCTGGTGAAAGTAGCGATTGGGACGCATGCGCTATTGGAAGAGGATGTGGAGTTCCAGCGGTTAGGCCTCGCCGTCGTGGACGAGCAGCACCGGTTTGGGGTGATGCAGCGCTTGAAATTGTTTGAGAAGGGCCGGCATCCGGATGTACTGCTGATGACGGCGACTCCGATTCCGCGGACCCTGGCTTTGACCATCTACGGAGACTTGGATACTTCGGTGATCGACGAACTGCCGCCGGGGCGTAAGAAGATTGTGACCAAGCATGTGACCGATGACCGGGTGGAGCAGGTGTACAGCTTCTTGAAGCGGGAGATTGATGGAGGGCGGCAGGCGTACGTGGTCTATCCCGTGATCGAGGAATCGGAGACCCAGGCGACGAAGGCGGCTCAGCAGATGCATGCGCATTTATCGGAGCACGTGTTTCCCGGCGTTTCCGTGGGGCTGTTGCATGGGCGGTTGCCGGCGGAGGCGAAAGAAGCGGCGATGGACCGCTTTAAACGGGGGGAGACGGCGATTCTGGTTTCGACCACGGTGATTGAAGTGGGGGTGGACGTTCCCAATGCGACGGTGATGGTAATTGAGCAGGCGGAGCGGTTTGGACTGGCGCAATTGCACCAGTTGCGAGGGCGGGTGGGCCGCGGGTCAGACCAGAGTTACTGTGTGTTAGTAACGGGGAAGTTGAATGACGCCGGACGGGAGCGCATCCGGACAATGGTGGATTCGAACGACGGGTTCTACATCGCGGAGATGGACTTGCGGCTGCGTGGGCCGGGTGAGTTCTTTGGTACGAAGCAGAGTGGCGTGCCGACGCTGCGAATCGGGAATCTACTGCGGGATCAGGAGATTCTGGAAGTGGCACGGCGGGAGGCGGTCTCGTTTATAGAGAACCCCCCGTCGGAAGAGGCCTTAAAACAGGCGGTGCAGTACATCCGGACCCACTGGCAGCGGCGGTACGGATTGGTGCAGGTCGGTTAGTAGCGTTGAGCGCGCAGTAAGTCGCGGATGGCGCCTGCGGCGGCGAGGGCAGCAGCCAGATCGGCCGGTCCCTTCTTGAAGCAGATGGTCATCACGGTGCCTCCTCGTGTCCGCACGGAGAGAAACAACGCTTTGGACAGAAAATAGGCGATCAGAAGGATCAAGCCGATTGCGAACGTGGGGATTCCGACACTCGCTTCGCCAGTGCCAGTCAGTGCCGAGACGGTCACCATCAGGCCGCCGAGCAGGAAAGGCGTGCCGGCGAGCAGAAAACCCACGGAGCGGAAGTAGCCTGCCTGTACGCTGGCGATCTCTGCGAGGGGGGCGAAACATCGCGTTTCTCCCCATAAAGCGGCGGCGTGGATCTCACAGCCACATTCGGTGGCCTCGAACGTGGAATCCGATTCGAGGCCAAGGATAGTTTGCAGAACCGCGGCGAGACCCGTTGCTGTACCTGTTATTCGTACGATGGGGCCTCCGGCTTGCGGCTGTATGGTAAAGTCACTCAGCGCTAACTTGGGAGTTACAGCATGTCCGCGGAAGCGGAGCCCCCTCCAAGTAGCCACTGCTACTATGATCAGCAGCAGCGGCAACATTCCCATAAGCTGCATGTCGGCGAACCCCTTCGCCTGTTACACAGGCGGTACTATCGTCGCACAGCCGCGGGCGCCGGGAGATAAGGCTGAACGAAGGGGAACGAAATTGTTCCGTTGTTCAGGTCGAAGTGGTTATGCGGTGTCGTACCGAGGTCGATGGACCAGGCCGGGTTAAGATGGCTTTCGGTGAGAGCAACCAGCCCGTCATTGGCTTCGCCGCTGAGATTCTTGAGAATCGGGCCGGTGATAGTGGTGACGGCGTTGCCAGTGTAGGAACTACCGGCGAGCGTGTACAGGGGAATGCCGGCGGTGCTAAGCACTGGATCGAAGTTCGCGCGGTAGGCCGCGACGGTGGCGGGTTCGATATCCTGGAGGCCGGGCGTGAGCAGACCGAGGCGTCCGGCGATTCCGCTGCCGGGGCCAAAGGCCCAGTCTGCCAGCTGTGCGCCCTGGTTGGGCGTTCCCAGCATGAACACTGTTTTGGCAGAGGCCCTGACTAGCGGGCTGTCCCACATGGCCCACTGCAGGTCAAGACCACCTTTAGAGTGACAGACGAAGTAGACTTGGCTGACTCCGTAGTGCTGGAGGATGACCGGCACCACGGATTCGATCATAGGCCCGTTGTCAGAGATCTTCTCGGCGTTCTGGGAGTTGTCTGCGCTGAGGCTGATGAAGACCGTGCGATAGCCGGCGTAGTAGGCCGTGGTGTACATGTCATTGCCGGCGACAAACCAGGTGTAGGCATTCGCGCCGAGGCCATGCACGAAGAGGAGTACAGGCGCGTTGGGATTGGGTGGAGTGGCTCCGTAGAAGATGTTCTGGGGGCCGTTCGGATCGGGTTGGGGATCCGGAATGCCGGACAGAGTCAATGAGACGGGAACGACGACGGGTGAGTTGAGCGTGCCCGTTGCGGCGATTGTGACGGAGCCATTGTAAGAGCCCGATAGCATCCCCGCGGTATTAACGGAAACAGTCAGCGAACTGGGAGTGGCACTGGAACTGGGTGACACGGCAAGCCAGGGCTGATTGGACGCTGCCGTCAGCGATACCGATGTTGGCGAAGATGTGACCGTTAGCGCTTGTGAGGGTGGGTTTACGCCTGCGATGTAGCCACTGAAGCTGAGGCTCGACGGACCTACTGAGATGGTGGGGATGGCGCTGACGGTGAGAGTGACGGGAACGGAGCCGGTGATGCCTTGCCCGTAGGTGAGCGTCACGGAACCGGAATAGGCGCCGGCTGAGAGTCCGGTGGGATTCGCGGTGACGGTGAGACTGGTGGCAGTATTGCCCGCGGCAGGTTGCACGCTGAGCCAGGCGCCGCCCGAAACAGCAGTCCTGTACGATACCGGAGCGGCGGCCTGCAGCGAAATCGTTTGCGTTAAAGGGGTCGTGCTGCCCTGCACCACGGTGGGGGACCAGGAGGGGGGATTGACTGTCACGGCCGGAGGCGGGGCGCCTGTTGCCACCAGCGTCGCCGTGGTCAGGGAAAAGACAGACTTAGCCGTACTGCCTGGAACCGTGTACGCAATGGAGCCCGTGACGCTGGATTGGGGAAAGCTAGAGGGAATTGCCGTTATGATTCTGCCGGCGGGCACTTGCAAGTTAACGGAGAAGACCGATGACGGAAGAGTGCACCCGGTGACCTGAAAGCCATCGGCGCCGGTTGAGACGTTGTCGGTGAGGAAGAAGGTGACCCCGGGGTTGGCGCACGTTTGTACGGCTCCGCTGGCTATTTTGAGCCGCGTGGATGCGGGATTCTGGTAGACCGTCTTCGAGCTGGTGGTGGTGGTGACGAAGGACGACGGCGTCTTGGCAGAGTCAATCGCCATGAGGACGTTGACCGTTGCGCCGTTGATACCGAGCGGATCAGTGCCGCTTGTGCGCGACAGCTTGCCCGTTAAAGTGTAGTTGACCGTGGCGCCTGATAAAGATACAGGGAAGCCTGAAAGAAGGAGAGCAGCGGCTGCTGGGAGAGCGCTGCGCGAAAAACGACGTAAAAACAAATTGATCCTCGACTACGCTGAGTGTACAACGTGCTCTCTCCAAATCGGACTAAAGGCGAAGTGTTCTTTTCCTACATGTACCGTAGTACGAGTAACCTGGAGTCTATGCGAGTGATTGCGGGAGAGTTCCGGCGGCGAGTGTTGAAGTCGCTGCCAGGTTTGGAGATCCGGCCGACACCGGACCGGATGCGGGAAGCGCTGTTTAACGTTTTGAGTCCCCTGATTGAAGGCGCGGTATTCGTGGATGCCTACGCAGGGACGGGTGCGGTGGGTATTGAGGCGTTGAGCCGGGGGGCGCGCAAGGTGGTTCTGATTGATAACGACCGCCTGGCGCTACAGCTGATTGAGGAGAATCTGCGCATGCTGAAAGCGCTGGGTCGGACACAGGTTGTGAAGGGGAAGGCTGCAGTACTAGCCGGGCGGTACCAGGCCGATATTGTGTTTGCCGACCCTCCCTATCCGCTGGAAAAAGAGTATGTCGATCTGATGACGGAACTCGGCGCGGTGGGACCTCCGCTGACGATTGTGCAACATGCCTCGCGGTTTCAACTGGAAGAGACCTACGGGGTGCTGCATCGGACACGCGTTCTGAAACAGGGCGACAATTCGCTGAGCTTCTTTGCGCCGCATGATGTTTAAGTACCACCAGGCCACCAAGCACACGGTGGAATCGATCTTCCGGAACCAACATTTCTTGAACTGGGACACGATGCCGGATCCGTTCCGGCATTACGATGGCGTGCCGGTGGTGGATTTGCCGGCCGACCCTCCTCCGCCTGGTATGGCGATGTTGGATGTGTTGAACGGGATCGCTGGGGAGCGTGTCGCGGCCAGTGGGGCTGATTTTCTTTCGACGCTGTTATTCTATGCGGCGTCGATCAGCGCGTCGAAGGTGGTTCCTTCAACGGGATACCGGTATGCGCTGCGGGTAAACCCATCGTCGGGAAATCTGCATCCCACGGAGTTCCACTTTGTGACGCGCGGCCTGGCGGGGTGGGAAGACGGGCTGTATCACTACCGGGTCTCGTCACATATGGCCGAGCTGCGAGCGAAAGGCGATCCCCTGCCGGAGGTGGCTCCGCAAGCGGCGGTGGTGTTTGTGTTGACTTCGATCGCATGGCGAGAGGCATGGAAGTACCAGAGCCGTGCCTATCGTTATTGCCTGCACGATGTGGGACACGCCTGGCAGGCGCTGGCGCTGTCGGCGCAGGCGTGCGGTTGGCGGGCTCGGGCGATCGGCGAGTTTCCAGACGATGCGGTGGCGGAGGCTCTGAGGCTGACCGACGAGTGGCCGATGCTGCTGCTGGCGCTGGAGGGTGAGACTGCCGGTGATTCGAAACCTGTGGCGTGGCTGGACGGCGTGCCGAATTGTCTTTCTATGGAGACGGTGACTTATCCGTCGATCGAGGAGATGCACGAGGCTTCGAAAAAGAAGGCGTGGCGCGCTGCCGTGGCGGCGGACCGCGCGGCGGGGGTGGTGACGGGCCGTGGGCGGCCGTTTGGGGAAACCGTTCGGGGGCGGCGCTCCGCTTTGGATTTCGTGGGCGGGGATCGGTCGATTGGTCTGG
>JBDTMC010000536.1:0-5203 GCA_039934475.1 Bryobacteraceae bacterium
CCTGATTGGTTGCTGAAAACCCCATTTCGGCAAACAAGATCCAGAGGTTAAAACAATCACATGGGACAGTTAAGCGTCGACCTCAGCCCGCGTGCCGCCGAATTGCGCCGCAGCCTGCCAAAGAAGGATAGGTCCGGAGTGACCTTCCCCCGTTACTTCACTGCCAAACTGGAGTCCGGAAAGACCCCTTACGACGAGATTCAGTGGGAACTCCGCAGCGCCACGATCGGTAACGACAAAGGCGCCGTTATCTTCGAACAGCGGGATATCGAGGTTCCGGAGGACTGGTCCCAGACCGCCACAAACATTGTGGCGAGCAAGTATTTCCACGGCAAGCTGGGATCGCCGGAGCGCGAGCGCAGCGTAGGGCAACTGGTGCACCGGGTGGTGGATACCATCGCCGATTGGGGGATTGCGGACCGCTACTTCCGCACTGCCGAGGACGGCGAGAACTTCCGCAGCGAGTTGGCGCATCTGATGCTGACCCAGAAGGCGTGTTTCAATTCGCCGGTCTGGTTCAACGTCGGCGTTCGCGAGCCTCGCGGCTACGGCTGGTATTTCGACCCGGAGATCAATAGCGTCCTGAAGCTGGATCCGACGGTTCATCGTCCGCAGTGCTCGGCCTGCTTCATCAACTCCGTGGGCGACACTTTGGAGTCGATTCTGGAGTTGGCGAAGACCGAAGGCATGCTGTTCAAGTGGGGATCGGGGACGGGCACCAATCTCTCCAGCCTGCGCGAAGAAGATGGTTCGCTTTCGAGCGGCGGCCGCGCCTCAGGTCCGCTGAGCTTCATGAAGGGCTTCGATGCCTTCGCGGGAGTCATTAAGAGCGGCGGCAAGACGCGCCGCGCCGCCAAGATGGTGATTCTGAACGCGGAACATCCGGACGTCGAACGCTTCATCTGGTGCAAGGCGAAGGAAGAGAAGAAGGCCCACGTACTGATCGACAACGGCTACGACTCTTCGCTTGATGGCGAAGCGTATTCTTCCATCTTTTTCCAAAACGCGAACAACTCCGTGCGTGTGACAGATGAATTCATGCATGCGGTCGCGGCCGATGGCGACTGGTGGACAAAGTCCGTCAGCACCGGGCAGCCGGTGAGGCGCTACAAGGCCAAGGAGATGCTGCGGCAGATCTCGGAAGCGACTTGGCAGTGTGGGGACCCTGGCATGCAGTTCGACACCACCATCAACCGGTGGCACACGTCGAAGAGCACGGCGCGTATCAACGCCTCCAACCCGTGCTCGGAATACATGTTCCTGGACGATTCGGCGTGCAACCTGTCGTCACTGAACCTCATGAAGTTCGTTGGGCCGAACGGTGTCTTCGATGTGGAAGCATTCCGCCATGCCGTGGATACGATGATCATGGCGCAGGAGATCCTGGTGGATAACGCGAGTTATCCGACGGAGAGGATCGCGAAGAACTCGCACGATTTCCGTCCGCTGGGCCTCGGGTTCGCCAATCTTGGCGCGCTGTTGATGTCGATGGGTGTGCCATACGACAGTGACCAGGGTCGTGATTTCGCGGGCGCCATTTCGGCCGTGATGTGCGGCCAGGCTTATCTGACCAGCGCTCGCATCTCCGAAGCTACCGGCCCGTGCCCCGGATATGCCGTCAATGAGATGAGCTTCCTCGAAGTCATCCGCATGCATGGCGAATCAGTGAGCCGGATCGACAACCGCCGCGTGCCTTTGGCGCTGTACGAGAACGCGCGCCGGGTGTGGCAGGAAGCCTACGAACTGGGTAAGACGGCGGGCTTCCGCAATGCCCAAACGACGGTGATCGCGCCCACCGGCACCATCGGCTTCATGATGGATTGCGATACCACCGGCATTGAGCCGGACCTCGCGCTGGTGAAATATAAGAAACTCGTCGGCGGCGGCGTCATTAAGATCGTCAATACCACTGTGCCGCAGGCGCTGATCCGGATGGGCTATTCGCCGGAACAGGTGGAAGTCATCGTGAGCCACATCGACGCCACCGGCACCATCGAAGGCGCACCCGGCTTGAAGCCGGAGCATCTGCCGGTTTTCGATTGCAGTTTCCGGCCCGCCAACGGGACGCGGTCCATTCAATATATGGGCCATGTGCGCATGATGGCCGCCGTTCAGCCGTTCGTTTCGGGCGCGATCTCGAAGACGATCAACATGCCCGAGGAGTCCTCGGCCGACGAGATCATGAACGCCTACATGGAGAGCTGGCGTCTAGGCCTGAAGGCGGTGGCGATCTACCGCGACAACTCCAAGCGCGTCCAGCCTCTGAGTTCCGGCGATTCCAAAGGAGCGAAGAAGGCCACGGGATCCACAGCGACGCAGACGGTGGAGAAGGTGGTCTACCGGCCGATGCGCCGGAAGCTGCCTGACGAACGCAGCTCCATCACACACAAATTCTCTATCGGCGGCCACGAAGGCTACATCACCGTTGGTCTCTATGAGGATGGAACGCCGGGCGAACTCTTCATCACCATGGCGAAGGAAGGCTCCACCATCTCCGGCCTCATGGACAGCTTCGCCACCAGCGTCAGCTATGCGCTGCAGTACGGTGTGCCGCTGAAGTTCTTTGTCGATAAGTTCAGCCATGTGCGTTTCGAGCCCAGCGGCTGGACGGGAAACAAGGATGTACCGTACGCGAAGTCCATCATGGACTACATCTTCCGGTGGCTGGCCGCGAAGTTCTTGGGCCCGGAGTACGCCGTGGTTACCGAGGCCGGCGACACGCCGCGCCTGCGGCCTACGGAACCCGAATCCCAGCAGGCGCTTCCGTTTGATGCCGGCGTCAGTGACGCGCCCTTGTGCGCCGAATGCGGTTCGCTGATGACCCGCAACGGCTCCTGCTACAAGTGCGAAAACTGCGGCGGCACGAGCGGCTGCTCCTAACTTCTCTCCAACGGCCTCCCGTTTGTGGGAGCTTCAGGGAAAGGCGATCCGGGATCCACTCCCCCGGGTCGCCTTTTTTTCTCTCGTCCTAGTTACAAGGTGCTTTTCATGGATCTACTTTTGCTTGTCGTGCTCCTGACCGGAGGGTTGATTGTGGGCGCCGGCTGCGTTTGGCTGCTGCTCGCGCCGCGTGCCCGTTCGATGCAGTTTGCGATGCAGGAGGCGGTGGCCGCCCGGGCGACGCTGGAAGAGCGTCTGGCCGGCCGCGAGCAGCAACTCGACGCCTTTCGCCGCGATCTGAAGCAGCGTGACGAAGGGATGGCGGTGCTGCGGCAGGATAAGTCCGATCTGCAGGTGTCCACTTCGGCCATCGAAGCACGCATGGAGGAGCAGCGCAAGGGCTATGAGGAGAAGCTGGAACTCCTCAACAAGGCGAAGGAGAAGCTCTCCGATGCGTTTAAGTCGCTGGCCGCCGACGCCCTGCGGAGCAACAATGCGAGTTTCCTGGAGACGGTGAACTCCGACATGGAGCACCGCCGCCGGGCGATTGAAGACATGGTGAAACCGCTGGGCGAGAGCATTGCCCAGATGGAGAAGAACCGCTCCGAGGCATACGTTGGCCTGAAGGAGCAGGTGGCGTCGCTGGCTACGACGCAGGCGCGGCTGCAATCGGAGACGACGAACCTGGTGCGCGCTCTTCGTGCGCCGATTGTCCGTGGACGCTGGGGCGAGCTGCAGTTGAAGCGCGTAGTGGAACTGGCGGGCATGGTGGAGTACTGCGACTTCGAACAGCAGACCACCGTGGATTCCGACGAAGGCCGGCTGCGTCCCGATATGCTGGTGCGCCTGCCCAGTGAGCGCCTCATCGTGGTTGACGCGAAGGTCTCGCTAAGCGCCTATCTGGAGGCGCTGGAAACGACGGACGAAGCGGTGCGCCTGGCGCGCCTGAAGGAACACGCGGCGCAGGTGCGCAGCCACTTGGTGCGATTGGGCACGAAGAGTTACGCCTCCCAATTCAATCAGGCGCCGGAGTTTGTGGTGGCCTTCCTGCCGGCGGAGACCTTCTTCAGCGCGGCACTGGAACAGGACCCCTCGCTGATTGAATTCGGCGTCGAGCAGGGAGTGATTTTGGCCACGCCGACCACGTTGATCGCGCTACTGAAGGCCGTGGCCTACGGTTGGCGTCAGGAGAAGATTGCACAGAACGCCCAGGCTATTAGCGACCAGGGGCGCCTGCTCTACGATCGCTTGCGCACGATGGCGAGCCACTTTGAAGATCTGCGGCGCAACTTGGAACGTTCGGTAGACTGCTACAACCGCGCCGCCGGCTCACTGGAAGCGCGTGTCCTGGTGGCGGCGCGCAAGTTCAAGGACCTGAGCGCGGCGGCCGGTGATGAAATTGACACGCTCGACTTGATCGACCTGGCGCCGCGCGAACTGCAATCGGCGGAGATGACACTGACGGAGGGTTCGAGGGACTGAAGTTCACGTCATCGCGAGGTATTCGAGGGCTAGCCGTACCACCATGGATCCTTCGCCCACGGCAGCCGCGACGCGGTTCATCGCGCTGGCGCGGAGGTCTCCCGCGGCCAACACGCCGGGTACGCTGGTCTCAAGCAGCAGCGGTTCGCGGCGTTCCTTCCAGAGACGGGCGTAGCCTTCGGCGGCCATCAGATCGCGACCGGTGAGCACGAAGCCCTTGGCGTCGCGGAGCACGCTGGAGGGAAGCCAATCACTTCGCGGATGGGTGCCGATGAAGACGAACAACGCATCGACATCCTCCACTCGGCACGTTCCGTCCCGCAGCGACTTCAGGACAGCCTGCTGGACGTGACCGTCGCCGTCCACGCGTTCGACTTCCGTGCCGGTCCGAAGCCGGATGTTGGGGGTGTGCCCGATCTGGTCGATGAGGTACTGCGACATGGTGTCGCGCAAACTGTCGCGGCGCACCACGATCTGAACCTCTTTGGCAAAGCGCGCCAGGTACATCGCGCCCTGACCCGCTGAGTTTCCTCCGCCGACGACGAAGACGCGCTTGCTGCGCAACGCGGGCGCTTCCGTGGTGGCCGCGCCGTAGTAGACGCCGGCACCGGTGTGTTCGGCGACGCCGGGCGCGGAATGCTCGCGATAGGACATGCCGGTAGCAGCGAGCAAGGCACGGGTGACAATCTCGCGCCCGTCGGCAAGGCGGAGGCGTTTGTAACCCCCTTCGATGGAGACGGCGGTGACTTCGAGGGGCGCGAGGAACTCGGCTCCAAGGCGTTGGGCTTGCATCAAGGCGCGGCGCGTCAGTTCGCTGCCGCTGACGCCGGAAGGAAAGCCG
>JBDTMC010000537.1:0-5193 GCA_039934475.1 Bryobacteraceae bacterium
CGGCGGTACGCAGGGCAGCAACGGCCTCGCCAGCGCGACCAACCGGCCCGACTACAGCGGCAGCGTCACTTATCCGAAGTTGGTGGACACGTGGTTCGATAAGTCTGCGTTCTCTCTACCTGCCCTCGGACAGTGGGGCACTCTCGGCCACGGCGTGATCCGTGGACCCGGCCGCCAAAACTGGAACATCTCGCTCTTTAAGAGCTTCGTGTTCAGCGAGGCGCGCGGCAGCAAGTTGGAGTTTCGCGCCGAGTCCTTTAATACCTGGAACCACACCCAGTTCCGGAATGTCAGCACCAGTTTCACGTCCAGCAATTTCGGTGCAGTCACTTCCACCTGGGATCCCCGCGTATTCCAACTCGGAATGAAGCTGGTTTTCTAACCGCAGTTGAAACTCCGCGGTTTAATCGGGCCTCCCTCACCGGAGGCTCGATCTGCGTTCCCGGTACAATGATTTAGTGCCGCTGGCCCCCCGAAAAATCGCATACACTCGCTGGTTGATCGCTCTAAGCGGATTGGCGCTAACCGGCGTCGGAGTTGCATTCGTCGCGACTGAGGCGGAGTTAGTTCAACCTCCCTTGCTGGACATTCTCTGCGCCATGCGTCTTTGCAGTGACGGGTCGATCGAGAAACGCGCCGAAGCGAGTCAGGAACCGGGGGAGCAGGCACGCTTATATGAGTTCCTGGTGAGACGCGATCCGGCCGCTGCCTCGCGGTGGTGCGATCTGGGACAGTCGCTTTTAGCGCTAAAGCGGAACGAAGAAGCCCAGAACGCCTTTCAACGCGCTCATGATCTGGCTCCCCATGTGCCGGCAGTGCTGATGCGAGTGGCAAACGCGCAATTTCAACTCGGTAAGCCTCAGGCCGCCGTTCCCTATATGAAGGCTGTCTTGGATTCTGTGCGGGATTACGATAACGCGATATTTAGTTCTTATGATCGGATTGGTTTGAACGCCGATGAGGTACTACGATCGGGGTTGCCCGACTCTGCTCAGCCATCCTACCTGCGGTACCTAATGGAGGCCAACCAAACCGCCGGCGCTAACATCGTTTGGAAGCGGATTGTGCAGCGTGGTTCTGTGGCGCAACAAGTGGCCGCGTCCTACACGAATTACCTGCTCGCACAGGGCGAGGTGGAAATGGCCGCCCGGGCTTGGGCCGCTGCCACGCCGGATTCGTTCAAGGCCGGCAGCGAATTGTACAACGGCAGCTTTGAGACGGAGTTTTCGGGATCGATGCTGGACTGGATTATCCGACCGGTTGACGGTGCTACTATCTCTCGCGATACGACGCTGGCTGCAGCGGGTTCGACGAGCCTACGCATCAGCTTTGATGGGACGCGGAACGTCGATTTCGCCCACGCTACGCAGATGGTATGGCTGAAAGCAGGGAGCTATCGCCTTCGTGGGACCATTCACACCAGTGAAGTGACCACGGATCAAGGCGTTGGGTTGCGAATCTTCGACCCGAAGCATCCGGCCGGCCTCGACGCCTGGACGCTCGCAGTGGCCGGGTCAGAGGGCTGGAAGCGGGTTGAGTGCCAGTTCCAGGTTCCCGCCGGAAATCCGCCCTTGGCGATTCAAGTGGTGCGGCGTGCGTCTGAGCGTATCGAGAACAAGATTCGCGGTACGGTGTGGGTGGACGACCTGCGTATTACTCCCGCTCAGTGACCTGACCAGATCAGGAAGTTCGGGCCTCGCGCTTGTTCGATGACGGCCACCTTCTCCTCGCGGTCACCGACAATTTTCACGATGGCAACGCGTTGTACGGGCAACGGGTTCGCCAGCACCGTAATTGATGCTAATCCGGGGCCAATACCGCTGGCTGGGGTCGCCACCACCCACGGCTGGGCAATGGCCAGGCTCCAGGCGCAGCCACGGGCCGCCTGGACATTGACCAACACCGTTGTTCCACCGGTGGGAGCAGCAATCACACCTTTGTCGAAGGCAGCGGCGCAGGGTGCGCCGGGACGAGAGGGGTACATGGTCTGAATCGCGGCGACATCATCGCTGTTCAGTTGCTCCGACCTGCTTTGGTAATAGGGGAACATGACGGCTTCGGGATCGTCGGAATGGACCAGTCCAAGGGCGTGCCCGATCTCATGGAGGGCAACGGTGTAAAGGTCTACAGCACCACCAACGCTCCACGGTTCGTCGTCGTCGAAATGAACGTTTCCTGCCAAGTCCTCAGGATTGACTGGCGCTGGATAGAAGGCGTGCGCAAGAACGTGAGAAGGTCCGTCGAACGGATAGCTGTCGCCGTGCGAGCCGGTGGCGAAGGAAAACGCAATGGTACTGGGGGCAGGGGAGAGATGCTGCTGGATAAAGGTCACATCGATGTAGCGGGACCATTCCCCCAGCGCGCGGCTCAATTCCGCCTCCACTTGTTCCAGCGGGAGACGAGCGGTCGGTTTGTCGATGAACCAAGAAAGCGAACCCGGCCATCCGGTCCACCGGGGAACAATGTACGGCGCGGCCACCTCAGTGGCGATTAGCCCACCCGCGCAAGCGGTAACCGGGCTTCCCTGGAGAAGAGCGGGTGAAGCAGGGTAAATCCGGCGGATGCTCGGGAGGGTGGCTAGCCTTTCGAGAGCCGGCAATCCTCCCTCCACAAGCAAGTGATTCGGAAGGAGGTCCGGGTGTTCGCGCACACGACCACCGGCGAGGACCGCCTCGAGGCGTTGTTCGGAGGCCGGGGTATTGGGCTCAAACTCAACCAGAACCACGCCGCCGCGGGCGCGCGGACTGAGTTTGGGTAGAGGGGCGGCGCTGAGGGATAGAGCGAGGCAGGCGAACAAAGCACGAAGAGTCACAATTGACTCTTCGGCAGGAACTTGAATTAGATTAAAGTACGCGCCAGCTCAGCCGCGAAGGGCGTGCCTGCCGCAGGCCGAGACAGATTCCTACCACCCAGGCGGCGGCGAGAGCATTGGCGGGAATGTACAGATTGAAGTCGGCGAGGCTATGCAGCATGAGGGCGAATAATGCCCCCGCGCAGCCAATGCCGAGGTAGCGCTCGGGTTCGCCAGGCGCCGCGGTGGCGGAGCGGAGGGCGCCTCCAAGTGCAACCAGGCCGATGGCGAGGGCGGGCAGCAAGCCAGCCAGTCCGAGCTCGATCAAGATCTGTAGATAGTCGTTGTGCGCGAAATCAGCACGATACATCGGCGCGACCATCTTATACTTCGTAAAGACCGATTCATAGGAGCCCAGTCCTGAACCAAGAATGGGTGCGTCGCGTACCAGTGGAGCCGATTCGCGCCAGATGCGGGTGCGAGTGTCGGCGGAGATGTTTTCTGTCGAGGCGATATCGGCGAAGCGGGCCACCAGTTCCGGCGGCTGAACTACCACCAGGATCGCGATGACCAGCGCCCCGGCGGCAAGAGCGGGTAACCAGCGGACGCGCCGGGAGCCGCCGGAAAGCGACAGAATACCAATCAGCGCGAGGCTGGCTAGCGCGGCCAGGAAGCCCATCCGGGACAGCGAAAACAAGATTCCCAACAGGATACTGGTCGCCGCGCACAAAGGAACTGCCGCCTTGAGGGCGACACTGGCGGGAACCTCATACTTGGTGTGCTGCTTCGCCAGCCACACGCCGGCGGTAACGGCGAGCGGCAATGCCAGTTCAAGAAGCCCCGCAAAATGATTGCGGTTGACGTACGTTCCGCGCGCCTGAGTCCCGGGGTCTCCCAATGCTACTTGGGCCAGACCGAGCAAGGACTCAAGGAAGGCAACGCCGATGATGGGTATAGCGAGAACCCACGGCCGGTGACGATAACTCCACAACAGGTCACGGGCGGTGAGCATGGCGAGCAGCGCGGCCGCGAGGCGAACAGCGGCCTCCATGGTCGGACCAGGCGTTCTGGTTCCGATACCGGACGGTACCAACTGCAGCACCAGCACCAGGGCCAATGCGGCGAGCAGGACGGCGACGAGGCGGTCGTGAGGCGCGCGGTCCGGGGCACGGCCCGCCCAGTATACAGCTGTCAACAGGCCTATTCCCGTTGACAGAAGCGACCAATCAATTGCCAGCACAGCGCCATAACGGAAGGCGCCGTAGGCCAGCAAAAGGGTAAACGCCGTGATTGTCCGCAAGACCTAAGGGTAACTTAGCGGGCGGTTCGAATGAGCGACTCCGGCTGGGGAATCGTGAACTTCACGGCCGACACTTGCCGTTTCACAACGGAGGCCGGCGTGGCCGGGAAGGCGACTGCCGGAACGGCGACATCGTGGCTGAACCAGTAGTCACCGGCAGCCAGCGTTTGGGGTTGCGCCGGGGTGTAGGTGAGGCTGCAGATGGGATCCGTTGCTCCGTCGGCGAAACCGCGGGACACAGCAGTCGTGGCCCAAGCGAAGGTGCCGGTGGTGGTATCGGTGGTCCAAACGTCGCCCACGAAATTGGAGGTCTCCCGGGGTGAGCCCGTGTTGTCGCTCCAGATGTTCATGCGATAAGTGTTATACGGGTTTGTAGCGTCGAAGGGAAGCTCGCTGTCACCGTTGCAGTCAAAGTAGCCGCTGATGGAAGTGAACGTCGTTGACTGAGTAAGCTTGAAGTAACCGGCGAACACGGCATCGCTGTTGTTGGAGTTAGAGTACAGCACATTGAGACCGGGCTTTGCCGAGTCAGGTCCGCTGGTGTTCGTGTAGTACGACACCACCGCGGGAATCGCTGTGTCGATCCCGTTGTTATCGTAGACCACGGTGCTGCCGTTGCGGATGGTAAGCGCCAGCCCGGACAAGGTAGGGGCATTGAGGCCGGTGGCCTCGGTCCACGCCTGAAACCCGGTCGTTCCCCAAATGACCTGATTGTTCTGGCGGAAGGCGATGGCGCTAGTGGAGCCGCTGACGCCGTTGCGAGTCTGGCCGTTCGGGAAGAGGCTGCCGTTGATGGCCCAATAAAAGCCGTTCGGCTCAACTGCGGTTACAACACTCGTCTGTGTGCTGTTGCCGCCGGCTGTGATCCCCAGGTTCACGTCGCCGGCGAAGTTAAAGTACGGCATGCGGAAGTTAGTCTGGTACACGCCAGCGAAGCCGGGCGCCAAACCGACCCATGTCGGAGTGAAGCTGGTGCCGTTGAGCGTGACAGAGACCGGATCAGTAACGAGATTGAGGGGAGTTCCTGCTGCCCCGTCCCCCGGTGTGGCGCCGGCGACAATAGCCGGACTTACCGCGCCGAGGCCGATGCCGAAGATCAGGC
>JBDTMC010000538.1:0-5170 GCA_039934475.1 Bryobacteraceae bacterium
GGTAGGTCGAGCATAGCGGGCGAAAGGTAGGTCATGGGTGGCGAAACGTTGACCATTGTACCGCCGATCTGAGCCGGCGGAAGATCTAATTAGAAAAATAAGAGGCCTAGGCCGGCTTACCCGTATAGTGCGGCCGTCCGTGAATCTCGGAATGGTCTTCCAACGACTCCAAATGCGTCACCACTTCCGCTTGGGGGTCAATGGATTCCTTCAATTTGTCTTCCAGCAGCGTCGCGGTCCGATGCGCATCACCCAGCGGTACCGAGAACGGAAAGAGGAGGTGAACTTCCACAATCAATCTCTGGCCAGTACTCCGAAAGCGAAGTCCGTGGTACTGGACACCCGCATCTGCGCACAACTTATCCAGCCGCTCGCGAATTTGCTTTCCCACGACCGGATCGGAATAGTCGAGCAGGCCGCGAATCGAACGAGCAATCAAGTGGCCGCCGGACCAAAGGATATTCAGTGCCACTGCAATCGCGCACAGTGGATCAAAGGGTTTCCAGCCAGTCCAGATAACAAGACCTAAGCCGGCAACAACGCCAAAGCTCGTCCAACTGTCAGTGAGTACGTGCTTTCCGTTCGCTTCCAGGATAAGAGACTTTGTCTTGCGCCCAACACGGAGCAGGTAGAAGCCCAATGCCGCATTGAGAACAGAAGCCGCCAGAACGATGAGGGTGCCCCATCCAAGGTTGTCGAACTGCAATCCACGAAGCCATTTGTCGACAGCGGCAGCGAAGATTGCGATTGCTGCCAACACGATCATGGCGCCTTCGAATCCCGCGGAGAAGAAGGCGATGCGCTCATATCCGTAAAGAAAGGTGTTCTTGGCGGGGCGCAGACTCAACCACATGCTGAACGCGGCAAACGTTACCGCAACCACGTGAATCACGGATTCGGCGGCATCGGAGAGAATGGCGGCGGAACCTGTCATCACATACGCTGCGCTCTTACCCACAAGCATGATGAGGCCGAAGAAAAGGGAGAGGCGTATCGCAAACTGCGCCTGCCGTACTTCGGCTGGGCCGTACGGGGGCTGGCTATCCATGCCTGTATTCTAGTCCTATGGTCAGAGCCCTGATTTCTCTCACGTTGCCCGCGGCGCTGTTGCTTTCAGCCACTGAACCGCCAAAACCGAAATCGGCAATGGAGAAGTTGGAATGGCGCATGATTGGCCCGTATCGCGGCGGGCGTGTGACTGCAGTCGCGGGAGTCGCAGCGCAACCACAGGTTTACTATTTCGGCGCCACCGGTGGCGGTGTCTTCAAGACTACGGACGGCGGCTTCACGTGGATCCCGATCACCGATGGACAGGTCACAACAGGATCCGTCGGGGCCATCGGCGTCGCGGAATCGGATCCAAACGTGCTCTACCTCGGTATGGGAGAATCACCGGTCCGCGGAAATGTTTCACACGGCGATGGTGTCTACAAATCTACTGACGCCGGTAAGACGTGGAAGAAGACAGGACTCGAAGACACACGTCATATCGGCCGTGTGCGCGTTCATCCGAAGAATGCGGATCTGGTCTATGTCGCGGCTCTCGGCCATCTCTTCGGACCCAATGAACAGCGCGGTATCTTTCGTTCCAAAGATGGCGGAAAGACCTGGGAGAAGATCCTTTATCGCGATGACAAGACCGGCGCCATCGACCTCGCCCTTAATCCCGGTAACCCACGCATTCTCTATGCAGCGTTCTGGCAAGTGAAGCGCACGCCATATAGCCTTGAGAGCGGCGGGCCGGGGAGTGGACTCTTTCAATCGATGGACGGCGGCGACACGTGGAAGGAGATCACGCGGAATGAGGGCTTGCCTAAGGGCATCATCGGAAAAATCGGAGTGACGGTATCGGCGGCAAACCCGGAGCGCGTGTGGGCCATGGTGGAAGCCGAAGACGGAGGCTTATTTCGTTCCGACGATGGAGGCGCCAAGTGGACGCGCGTCAATGAGGATCGCAATTTACGCCAGCGCGCCTGGTATTACTCGCACATCTTCGCAGACCCAGTGAAGGCCAATACCGTCTATGTACTCAACGTCGAGTTTCACCGCTCCGATGATGGGGGGAAGACGTTCACTACGATGGGAACGCCGCATGGGGACAATCACGATCTGTGGATTGCGCCTGACAGCTCAGACCGCATGATCGGCGGCGATGATGGCGGCGCGCATGTATCTACAAACGGCGGCCACAGTTGGACGGAACAGAAGCAGCCGACGGCGCAGTTCTACCGTGTCGCACTCGATCACGACTTTCCTTATAACGTGTATGGTGCGCAGCAGGACAACACCACCGTTCGCATTGCTTCGAGAACCACGGGATTTGGCATTACCGATCGCGACTGGTGGCCTGTGGCCGGATGCGAGAGCGGCTGGATTGCTCCGTCACCGAAGGATTCGAACATCGTGTACGCAGGCTGCTATGGTGGCGTGATCGGTCGTTATGACCGCCGCACACGACAGGAGCGCGACATTTCTGTCTATCCGGACAACTCCATCGGTTACGGTGCGGAGAGCCTGAAGTACCGCTTTCAATGGAACTTCCCCATCGTCTTCTCTGCGCACAATCCCGACTTGCTCTACGCCGCCGCCAATGTCCTCTTTCAAACCACGAACGAGGGGCAGAGTTGGACAGCGGTTTCGCCCGATCTGACACGCAATGACAAATCGAAGATGGGTCCGTCCGGGGGACCCATCACGAAAGACAACACCAGCATCGAGTACTACGGCACCATCTTCACCGTGGCCGAATCGCCGCTGACCAAAGGGTTATTGTGGACTGGGTCAGACGATGGTCTGGTACACATAACTCGCGATGGCGGAAAGAACTGGGACAATGTCACGCCGAAAGACATGCCGGAGTGGATTCAGATCAACTCCATTGAACCGTCTCCTTTTGATGCCGGCACGGCTTATGTAGCTGCCACCATGTACAAGTCGGATGACTTCCGGCCTTACCTTTATAAGACCGCTGACTATGGCCGTACATGGAAGAAGATCGTGCAGGGCATTCCCGAAACGGCATTTGCACGCGTCATCCGTGAAGACCCCAACCGCCGCGGCCTTCTGTATGCAGGAACAGAAACCGGCATCTACGTTTCCTTCGACGATGGCGATCACTGGCAGTCCCTGCAACTGAACATGCCTGTAGTGCCCATTACCGATCTCGCCATTCACAAAGAGCAGAAGGATCTGGTGGCCGCGACACAAGGGCGATCGTTCTACATCCTCGATGACCTGGCGGTGCTTCACCAGACGAACGACACGGTGAACAAGGCGGACATGCACTTGTTCCAGCCGGAAGACGCGTACCGCATGGATGGCGGCTCACCCACCCGTCCCGGTGCGACGATCGGCCAGAATCCACCTTCGGGCACAGTCGTCTATTACACATTGTCGAAGAAGCCTGAGGCGAAACAGGAACTGACGCTTGAGTTTCTGGATTCCGAGGGCAAGCTGATTCGCCGGTTCACGCACGCCAAGGAAGAGAAGCCGGGTGAGAGCAAGCCGGAAGACGCCGGCGACGCGACGCTGAAACCTGAGGAAGGCGCTAACCGCTTTGTGTGGGACCTGCGGTATCCCGACGCTGTGAAGGTGCCGGGCATGATTCTATGGGGTGGCAACACGAACGGACCGCTTGTCGTTCCCGGGGCATATCAGGTGCGCCTGACGCTGGCCGGCAAGAGTCTCACGCAGAAGTTCGAAGTGAAGAAGGACCCACGCGTGGCGGCGACAGAAGAGGACTTCCGCAAACAGCAAGCGCTGCTGCTCCAGTTGCGCGACAAGTTCAGCCAGACGAGCGAAGCCATTAAACGGATCCGGGAAGTGCGCACGCAACTCGACGCGTTCGCCAAACGCGACGATGCCAAAGAGGTTGCCGAGGCCGCCACTGCCCTATCGAAGAAGCTGACTGGGGTTGAAGAAGAACTGTACCAAACGAAAAACCAGAGTTCGCAGGATCCACTCAACTTTCCCATCAAGCTGAACAACAAACTGGCCGCGCTGGCGAGCACAGTGGCCAGTGCCGATGCCGCGCCGACCGCGCAAGCCTACGTAGTCCAGGAAGAGATCACGACACTGATCAACGCCCAACTCGCCGCTCTGGAAGGTTTGCTGAAGAAAGATCTGCCGGCATTCAACAAGCTGGCGCGCGACAAGAGCGTGCCTGCCGTGAAGTAGGGCTCAGGTAAGTGGCTTCAGCAGGCACACAATGCGATCGACAACCTGAAACCCAAGATGCTCGTGGGCCTGAATGCTGTCCGTGTTCGATGCTTCCGTATCGGAACCGATTTCGCTGTAGCCTGCCGACTTTGCCCAGCTCTGTGCGGCTTCCATGAGTGCTCGTCCGAGGCCGCTGCGACGATGATCCGGCACAACGAACCACCCTTCCACGAAAGGAACGGGAGAGTTCGCGGCGCCCTCGGCATACTCTCGTAAGCGAAGCTCAAGAAACCCGGTGATGACGCCCTCAGCGTCCTCAGCGAGGAAGACGCGCCAATCCGCATCGGCAAGCTGTTCTTCAATCTCCAATTGGTGGACGTCAGCGGGCCCCGGCCAGAGTTGCGCGCGCAGCTCTGAATAGTCGGTGCCGCCACTGCCCGCAGTTAACATACGGATGGTCATGGGACGAAGTTAGAACTCCAGCAGATGACCAAACCGCTCCTGTTTGGTCCGCAAGTAAGCTTCCGTAGAATCGGTAGGCGGGACAATGCAGGGTACTCGTTCCGTGACGCTCACACCGGCGCTTTCCAGGGCTTGAATCTTCTCCGGGTTATTGGAAAGCAGCCGCACGCGCGTCACGCCGAAATAATGCAGAATGCCGCCCGGCAGCACGTAGCTGCGCAGGTCCGCTTCAAACCCCAGCTGTTCATTGGCCTCAATGGTGTCGGCGCCGGCGTCCTGCAATTCATAGGCGCGCAGCTTGTTCAGCAGTCCAATTCCGCGTCCCTCCTGGTGTTCATAAATCACCATGCCGCGTCCTTCGGCGACAATCGATTCCAACGCCATTTCCAGCTGCGAGCGGCAATCGCAGCGCAGGCTGTGAAACACGTCGCCGGTGAGGCACTGCGAATGGATTCGAACCAACGGCGGTTGCGGCGCGGCCATATCGCCCATCACAAGCACAACCGCTTCTTCCACCGTCTTCGCGTTGCGGCCCTCAAAGCCGTAGATC
>JBDTMC010000539.1:0-5116 GCA_039934475.1 Bryobacteraceae bacterium
CCCGGCGAACAGCCTCGCCCTCTGCGCGAGGTCAATCGTATCCTGCCCGGCTGGAGGCTCCTCTACAAGCCTCAGCATGCCTCCGATGCCAAAGCCAGAATTGCCCTCCTCATCGCCCGTCCGGAGAGCGACGAGCTGCAATTGATGGAACCTCAGCCGGCGTCGCAACCCGCCTCCTGGACCGCCCCTTCCCGCGTCAGCGTCGCCGGTCTCGTCTACGGTCCCCAGGGTCTCGACGACAAGAAGGTGGACGCCCTTCTCAAGAAGGATAAGCAGCTCATCGCGCAGTTGGCCGACTATGCCGAACAGACCGCCCAGACCGAGGCCCTCATCGAAGCCCTTACCAGCGGGCAGCCCAACCCGTCGCGGAATGTCGATGCCGCCATCTCCGGCTTCGCCTCGCGATACGGCGCCGGGACTCGCATCGATCCCACTGCGCCCTTCGATCAAAATGCCATGCTCATGGTTCGAGCCATCAATCCGGCGCTCTCCTCCTACGATCCCCTGGCGGCCGAACCCCGCATGCGCATGCAGCAATCCGCCGGCTTGGCCGCCTCCATCGCCGGCCTGTTCTTTGGAAACACCGTCGGTCTCGCCGCCGGTGGCGCCTCGCTCTTCCTCAACCTGCGGACAATGATGTTCCCCGATACCGATTTCCGGTCGTCGTTCGCTCAACTCGCCGCGCCAGGCGACACTGCTTCCCTCGCTCTCTGTGCCAAACGCGAACCCGCCAAAGCGCGTACCCGCGTCGCCTACCTGTGGGCCATGCGCCTTCCCGACGCCGAAGCGCCTGCCATTGCCCTGCCCTCCGTATCCACTCTCCCCGCAGGACTCAAATCCACCCTCGCCATCGCCACTGACGACTGGAAGCTCATCGAGCGTGCCCGTGACTGGCAGTTGGAGCGCGCTGGCGGCGCCACCGCCCTCCCCGTCCCTGTCCGCCTCCTTGCCGACCGCAAACAGATCGAACTCGACCTCACCAAGGCCGATGTCTCTCCCGGCTCATTCCATCTATCGGCAGGCTGGGATTGGAACCGTATGCTGATTCCCGGTGAAATCCAGATCCGGCCGTTACCCGATTCGGCGGCCATTAGTCCCCACAGCGCTGACAAACTGATCGCAGGGGCAGGGGCCATCTCGATTGTCGTGACGGGGTCCGATCTCGAATTCACTGAGAAATTGATTCTCAAGGGTGAGAAGACTGAGACGCCGGTCGAGTTCCAATTGCCGAAAGGCCCTCGCGCCGGAGTTCAGCCTACGCTCACCGCCACGATAGAAACCGGTGCGTTGGCTCCCGGACACTACCGGCTCCTGGCCGCACAATCGAATGGCAAGCCGCTCGAAGTCCCGCTGCGAGTCCTTCCCCCCAATCCGGTTCTTAAGAACCTCCCGCTGCGTGTCAACCTGGGCGAACTCCGCCAAACGCTTACCCTCACCGGCGCCGGGCTCGATCGCATCCAAGCCATCGAATCGCCGCTGCTCGACATTACCCTGCAGCCAGGCACGCCGCAATCCCGGCGCGTCTCCATCGCCGTCAAACCCGACGCGGAGAAGGGTGCCCAAGCCGAGTTGCTTCTCAAAGTGGAGGGCCTGCACGAGCCGCTATCCATTCCCGCCGCGGTAACCATCGCCGGCCCCAGGCCCCGAATTACCTCCAGTCAACTGTCCCTGCCCGGAGACCCCGGCGTGACTGTCCTGCCCGGCGAGCTCCCCACCGGAGCCTTCGTCAATCTGGTCCTGCGCGTCGACAACACCGAAGCGGCGCCCCATCTGCACCTCAGCTGCGGAGCCAGCGCCATCGACCTCACCGCTGCCTCCCCGGAAGCCGGCGTACGCCTCAGCCAGATCCACCCCGGTCAGCTCTTTCTTTCACTCGACCCGGCGACGGCAGGCCCCCCCGGATGCAATCTTGTCGCCCGTGCCGAATCCGACGCCGCCGGCCTCTCTGACCCATACACGCTCGGCCGTGTCGTGGCCCTCCCCCGCATCGACTCGTTTCAGCTTACCGACGAGAAGCTGCCGGATGGCGACTACATCGGCACCCTTACTGGTTACGATCTTGAGTTAGTGGAAAAAGCAGGTTGGCTTGCTACCGATGGGCACCCTGCCCAGGGTCTGCCCACGCCGATTGCCGGCGAAGGGCAAAAGCAACTGCTGAAGATTGCGCTCCCCTGGCCGCCGCCCGCGCCCCGCTCGCCCATCTACCTCTGGCTGCGGGGAGACACCCAGGGCCGCGTCACGAAAGTGCGCTACTAGCGAGTTCTACCGGTTGCCCAATCCCAGGAACGCGATCCCCACAAGGATCATCGCCAGGCCGATGAACTTGTTGCGCGTCAGCGGCTCACCGAAGAACAGCCGCGACCAGAACAAAGTCCACACATACCCCAGGGCCACCATCGGATAGAGAACCGTCAGTTCCCCATTGCGCACGCCGAGGACAAAGAAGTAGGAAGACAAAAGAAACAACGCAACGCCCGCAGCCAGGTAGTAATTCAAAAACAAGCCCCGTAACGTAAATTCCAACCGCTGCGCCCCCGCCTTAAGAAACACCGCGCCGAAGCTTCCAATAAACGACGACACCAGCACCAACAGCATGGACGAGAGGGGTGTCACCACCGCGGCCGAATTCAATGGCTATCCTTCCCCAGAACCCCAACCCCAAGGACGATCACAGTCAGTCCGGCCAGTTTGAAGGGGCCCATCGATTCCTTGAACACCAGCACCGAGAGGATTGTTACCCAAACGTAAGTCAGCGAGATGATCGGATAGAGGATGGAGAGTTGCCCGTTCTTCAGGGCCAGCACCAAAAGCACCGTGCTCATCCCGTACAAGGCATACCCCCCCAGCAGAGGGAGATTGGTCGCCATGGCTGTCAAACCGGGATGGGAAAGCGAATTGGCGCCCGTCTTAATCAGCAACTGGGCAGCCGCCCCCAAGAACGTACAACAAAATACGAGCGCTACGGAACGGAGTTTAGAAGAGTTTGCGGGCGCCATTGAGGTTGCGGAGATAGACGTCATGCCAATGCTACATTCTAGCGTGCCGGCCACGCCGAGGCAGCGCCGACTCCTGACTTCCGCCTTCTGTCTCCATATTCCGAAGGAATATCGGAACGTGCTCCGGCCTGGAGCTTCGCTCCAGCTACTGCATCTGCTGCGCGAGGTAGTTGTCGTAGCCTACTTCTTTGATCAGGAACAGTTGCGCTTCCAGCCAGTCCACGTGATGTTCTTCATCCACCAGAATCTTCTCGAAGAGCTCGCGGGAACCATTGTCGTGAACTTCAACCGCTGTCTTGATGGCGCGGTTTAGGCGCGGTATCGCGTCCAGTTCCAAAGACAGATCATTCTCCAGCTGGGTTTGAACATCGCCGCCGATTCGCAGGGGGAACAGCTCGGTCATGTTGGGCGCGCCGTCAAGGAAGAGGATCCGCTCGATGCACGCCTCGGCATGCCTCATCTCGTCAATCGATTCTTTCTTGCCGTACGACGCGAGCTTCTTATAACCCCAGTTCTCGCACATCTCAGCGTGCAGGAAGTACTGATTGATGGCGGTCAGTTCCGCTTTCAACACCTCTTGTAGGAACCCAACTACTGCTTCGTTACCCCGCATGGAATGGCAATCTCTCCTCTCGGCGTCGTGGCGCCTCGGGCGTCTAGGCCCGATGAGAATTGTAGCAACTCCGAGGCTTCTCGTAAGCCCTTACAGTAAACGATTCCGTACTAGGAGATTGGGTCCTTAGGAACGCCAGGGCAACCCTCTTGCCGGGTCACCCTGGGAATCCACGCCGAACCGGAATCTACTTGCCGGTGCCGGAAAGGCTTGACATTTGCGTGCCTTCCGGCGCGAAGACCCGTAGGTTTACCTTGCGTGCCTGCTTCCGGCTCTCGCGATCGTGCGCATCAGTCTTCATCACACCCGCGCCAAGCACATGGATCCGCCGCAGCGGAATCTGATGTTCAATGCTTAGATAGCGCACCACGGCATCGGCTCGCTTCTGGCTCAAACCAATGTTGTAGGCAGCGTCGCCAGTCTTGTCCGTATATCCTTCTATTTCAACCACATAGTACGGCATCTTCGTCAGATTGGGCGCCAGCTGGTCCAGCTTCTCCTGGGCCTCTTTGGTGAGCACGCTCTTGCCAAATCCGAACAGGACGCTATCCTCAAGCACCTGCTTGTAGTTGGCCGGGTCCAGCATCCGCTCCTGTTTTTGCACGTCCGCGAACTTGCCGTTTGCTTCGTCACGCACGCCATTGATCTGCCCGCTCAATTCCGTCCGGGCGCTGGCTACCTGTTGCTGTGCCTTCGAGGCTTCCTGCCCCGCGTTCACGGCTTTCTTGTCGGCTTCCTGTGCTTTTTCGTCGGCCTGGGAGACCTCGGTGTCCAACTGACCCAGGCGCGCCTGATGATCCTTTGAGGACTTCTCTACCTCCACCACCCGTCCCGTCACGGGATCGATCTGAGTTCGAACATACTTCTTCGTCGCACAACCCATTCCCGCCAAGCTTGTGAGAACAATGGCTGAAATGATGAGCGGCATGCGAATCCGGGAAGCAGTCGTTGCGGCTTCTCTTTTCATTGGGAATCCTCCGAACTTAAGTACTCTTGTGCCATCCTATACGGCTTCTAGGGAGATAAACACGAATATTGTGGAAAAGTGACTGTTTTGTGGATGGTACGGCCAAGCTCAGGTACTCTCAGGACGTTGCCAAATCCTCAGTCACCAGACCTCTCCTACGCTTACCCGGCGGTTTGCCCGGCGGTTTGACACGCCCCGGCACGCTTGTTAGAGTGAGTGTTTCGATGAGCCAGCCAGCCGCCCTTAAAGCCACACCCTTGAACGCCTTGCACCGCGAACAAGGGGCGAAGATGGTGGATTTCGGTGGTTGGGACATGCCTGTCCAGTACTCCGGCATCATCGATGAACACCAAACGGTACGTTCAGCGGTAGGACTTTTCGATGTCAGCCACATGGGCGAGATCGATATCCGCGGTCCCCAGGCCGCCGCGCTGACCGATTATCTCACCACGAATGCCGTCGGCCGCCTGAAAACAGGGCAAATTCACTACTCCGGCCTCCTCTACGATCACGGTGGCTTTGTCGACGACATTCTTGTTC
>JBDTMC010000540.1:0-5114 GCA_039934475.1 Bryobacteraceae bacterium
GTTCGCGAACCTTTTGTTGCGCCGCTCCGGAGCCGACCTCCGGTTCGATGGCGATCGTCAGCCCCGCCCGGTGACGTATTCCTGCACGGCCGGAAGCGGCTTTCCAATCTAGCCCGGGGTTACTATTTCTGGATCAAGCGCCTCTCTCCCGGATGCAACCGCTCGTCGAATCTCCACCCCTGACGCTGGCGCCGATCACCAACTTGCGGGCAATCTCGGTGCGCCACTGCTTTGTCCTGCGTTGGAGCGTCCGCAATTGACCGGGGGCGAATGGCGCCGGTGCCTGAGCTTGAAGCCGCTGGAAGAGCGTCTTGGCTGTCGCATCGGGTTGCTCGTTGAGCCACTGCTCGACGAGTGGCCAGACCTCCTGGAAGGGATCAACCCGAGTTCGCCACGGCCGCGGACCGGTGGCGTCCTTGCGGTGCGTTGCGCGCACCTCCCCTTCGCTCCAGGCGGTTGAGAGACTCGCCACAAATCGGCTCAGTTCTTGACTGGTCTCAGTGGCTTTGTCGTCTTGGCTGCCAACTTCATGGCGCGTCAGCTTTCGCTGCGCCTCACGGATCCGATTCAGCAACTCTACCGGATCCAGCGTTGCGAAGACCTGTCGCAGTTGATCTTTGCTTTGCTCGGTCACCCGTTCACTGGCCAGAAGACGCTCGTACGGCGTCGCCGGGGCATGATACAGTTTCGTGACTTTCGCACCCTCTCGAACCTTCGACTTCAATTTGAACGACGGTAGGAAAAAGTTCACATACAGCCGTCCGACGTCGTGCAGGATACCCAAAGCCTCGGCCGCCGCTACACCTTCCAGTCGGCCGTATCCCACCAATCGCCTGACCACCGAGCCATTCTTCTGTTCGATCCATGCCTGATCGTTCTTCCTATAAGCGCGGGACCTCGTCAACTCGATTTTTCGGCCTTTGCAGTACTCCACCACGGTGTCGTTGATGAAGGCGCTATCATTGTCCACGTCCAGGCCAAGCATCGGGATCGACAGCTTTCCCCGGATCTCCTCGACAGTTAACGTGATCAGCGTTTGCTCCCGCACCACCATGGCAGCGGCTTCCGTCCAACCGGACGCTATGTCGGTCAGGACCAAGCTGTGGACGTGGCTACCCGCAACCGTCTTTCCGCAGTGCGCCACCATATCCATCTCGAAGAAGCCCGGCGGCGGATCATTCCAGCCGTTGAACGTCCGCACGGCGATGCTCTTTCTCAGCCGGGTGTTGTTGATTCCCGATCTCCGCCGTCGCTGCTTGCCCATCTCCCGAACCGGTTTCAAGAGCCGATCCATCGTCGCCGCACTCACGGCGAGCACGCTGCGACGAACCTCAGTATCCAACTGCAGGTGCCCGTACCGCTCCATCGCATCCACCAGCGTGGGAATCGCTTCCTTCAACCTCTTACCGCAGATCCGATCCGCCGCTTCCCACAAAATGGTCAACGCACTTCGGACTGCTTCGTCATAAATTCGGGGTCGCGCTGCCCCCTTCGTTTTCCTCCCGCTCGGGCGTTTCAGTGCGCGGATGGCGTGCTTCCGATGATAGCCCGTCACCTGCAAAAATTCGTCAAGGATTGTCTTCTTCTCGGGCCGAGAAGAAGAGTGATACCGTTCCCCGATCGCCTGGATCAGTTCTCGTCTGGTTGCCAAACTCAGTTGCCTCCCAATTCTGTCGCCTGTCATGTCGAACCTTGACAGGTAACATTCTTATGAGGCAACGACTCCGCGCCGGTAGCAGAAGTCGCGAGTCAACGCGCCGAAGAAATAGTTGACGTCGGACAATCGGGCCAGCCTTCTTCGATTTGAAGACCAAGACGCCAATCATACCCCTAGACCTAAAGTTGGTGACTTGGAGGGCCAGGAACGTGATCGCATAGGGGGCGGGCGTTGCGGCATCCTGAAGAGGGCAGAAGAATGCCGCCCCGAAGAACAGGGCACAGACAATCGTAGTGCCTGACCCATGCCTCGACTCGGGTCGATTTGAAAAGGAGAGGTGCGCTCCCGTCGATTATCGAAACATCGCAGGAGCACTCGACTTTCAGGAGCCCGGCCCCGGCCTGTCACGACGGCCGCAACAACTCTAGAAGCCCATCCTGATAACTAGGCCATCTACCGGGGAATGCTAGGTCGCGGCCTAATGGCAGGCGTCGGCAGAAATCGCTACTGTGTCCTTGAGCTATTTATGCCGTAGATCGGCTGCTGCCAAGCTTGAATGGTTCAAGGTCTGTCCAGTATGCTCGTTCCCCGGCGCATGGCCCCCGAAGTCCATCCCCTTTTGTGGTCTGCTCCCGGTTGGCGGATGAGTATCTATGGCGGAAGTTCTCAACTCAAGCATGGGCGGCTATGGTGTGCGAGCCACGCCGTTCGATGCTAAGGAGGTGATCCACGTCGTGACTGGCGCGGCCATCTCCTGGTCGGTGCGCGGGGAAGTGGAAAGACCAGTCTCGTCAACTGCGCAGCCTCCGGGGTTTTCGGACAGTGTGACGTTGTCCGGGGCCAGTTCTGCGAGAGATTGCAGACGCCGGAGCAAATGGCGGCGTTCGTGCGCGACCTCTTGCGCGTTCCGGCCGACGCCGATGTCGTGTCCGCGTTGGCCCGCGCGAGAGGAAGTGGCGAATCGGTTCACGTGAGCAGAGAAACGAGCCGCGGATGTCGATGGAGCCGAACGAATCGATTACTTTGGCGAACATCTCCTTCACCTGGTCTTCTTTCGAGATGTCGGCCTGCACAATGAGGTCTTTGCACCCTTCCTCGCGCACGAACATGCAGGCTTCGCTCACCAGGACTTCCGCGGCCGCGGCCTGATCGTGACTGCGGCGATAGGCTCGTGCCTCTTCGGAGCAGCAGGCGAGCATGAGGACATTCCAGGTTGAGGCCCTCCCCCATGTCCAAAGCTGGATTCGCCCACCACGCCACCTTCAGGTGATCCACCTGTACTTCCGTCCGTGCCTCTTGCCCTATCCGGGAGCCGTGCCGTCACACCCCAATTTCCTGCTGCTCAGGCGCCGCTACCAGGAGGGTCGGGAGCATTTTCTCTCGTCATACAAAATGATGGCCGGTCCCGTCGGTGGCGATCGAGACCGGCCTTTTCCTGAATGGGTGATTACCTTGGTCAGACAGCCAGGTACATCGTGTTACCCTGCCTGTTCACGAGGAGGAGAGTGGCCTCTTTCGCGTCACGCATGGCTGACTCGAAATCAGAAGTGTTGCGCACGACCTTGTGGTTCACCTCTTGAACTACGTCGCCGCGCTTCACACCGGATTCGGCAGCTTTGCTGGCGGGGTCCACGCTGGTCACGACAACTCCGGTAGCGGCAGCCGGCAATCCTAGCTGCTGGGCCGTCTGGGCAGTGACGTTCTCTACCGTCATCCCTTGCAGGGCATCTTCGCTGCTGTTCTCCGGCTGTTCGTTCTTGGCGGTTTCAGTGGGCATTTCCGCCAGGGTCAGGGGGAGGGTTTTCTCCGCGCCGTCGCGGAACACCTTCACGTTTACTTTCGTTCCGGGAGCCATCAGCGAAACGCGCATGCGCAGTTCGGCGCTGCTATTTACGGGCTTGCCGTTGATGTCGAGGATGATGTCACCCTTTTCCAAGCCCGCCTTCTGGGCCGGGCTGTTGGCGGTCACATCGCCGATCAGCGCGCCGCGTACCTCCGGTTCATTGAAGGCCTTGGCGATGGAGGGCGTCACTTCTTGAGCCATCACCCCGAGGTATGCGCGGGTCACCTTACCGTCCTTGACGATCTGGTCCATCACATTGCGAGCCACACTGATAGGAACGGCAAATCCGATACCTTGGTTCCCTGCCGATCCATTGGCCAGGATAGCGGTGTTGATGCCGATCAACTCGCCGCGTTCATTCACCAGCGCGCCGCCCGAGTTGCCGGGGTTGATCGACGCATCCGTCTGAATGAAGTCTTCGTAGTCTTCGATGCCGAGATTGGCTCGGCCGGTAGCGCTGACGATGCCCATAGTGACCGTCTTGCCAACTCCAAAGGGGTTGCCGACGGCCAGCACGTAGTCTCCCACCTGAACTCTGTCGGAATCGCCAATGGTGATCGGATTCAGGGAGCCAGCGTCAACCTTAAGTACGGCTATATCGGTCTTCGGATCGGTTCCAACTACACGAGCCTTATATTCATGCTTGTCTGGCATGATCACGGTCACGGTGGTGGCGTGATCCACCACATGGTTATTGGTCAGGATGTAACCGTTCGGACTGACGATCACGCCTGAACCCAAGCCCTGTTCCTTCTGCTGGCGAGGCATGCGGAACTGCCCACCCTCGTTACCCGGATTAGCTCCAAAGAACTGGCGGAACATCGGAGGGATTCCGTCGTCCCCTCCCTGAAGGCTGGTCTTCAGCATACGGGACGAAGTAATGGTCACGACCGAGGGCAACACCCTCTTTACGACTGGCGCGAAACTGTTGCGACTCGCAGGCTCGTCCGCGCTGGCAAACTTAAACGTGGCGGGCGCGTTCAACAGGTGAGCCGCACCCGTTGCGGCAAAGCCACCCAACCCGAGAGCCAGCACCACTGCTACGGCTGCCTTCTTCGGTCGATCCCAAATCAGTTGCATCTTCATGTAGCCTCCAGAAAGTCTCTTAGGATGACCACCGAGCTTCCAAACGTCGAGTGGCTCCATCTATACAGATGGTGCGAGGAGGATTTGCGTTTGTAACGGGAAGTCGGCAGATATGTGCCGGAGACTTGGTATGTCCCAGCGTTAGGAGATGATGCCCTTGCGCACAGCGTACAAGATAACTTCCGGGACGCTGCGCAAGTTCAGTTTTTGCATGAGTCTAGCACGGTGCGTCTCAACCGTATAGACGCTCAGGTTAAGCAGATTGGCAATTTCCTTGCTCGAGTTGCCCTCCGCCACCAGTTGGAGGATTTCGCGCTCCCTGGGCGTAAGCAGTTCGTAGGAATCTTCGCCGCCGGTGCGCTGCAGCCTGCGCATATAGTCTTGCAGAAGCACCTGGCCGACCGCTGGACTGAAGAACGACTTCCCCGCGGTCGCGGCGCGGATGGCGCGCGCCAGGTCGGCTTCGGCGGAGTCTTTGAGCAGGTAGGCCTTGGCTCCCGCTTTCAGGGCCCGGAGCACGTACCCTTC
>JBDTMC010000541.1:0-5100 GCA_039934475.1 Bryobacteraceae bacterium
CGACGCGAAATAGAGAAAAAACGACGGTTGGCCGCACATACTGAGTGCCGCTATGACTGTCGAAGAACAAACCGACGAAATCCGCCAAAGTACGATGCCCCGTTCTTTTGGCCCCGACGATCTGGAGCCCTTTCCCAACTCGGAAACAGGAGCAAAGGCGAAAGGTGAATTCGAGATTGTTCTTGGACCGAAGCAACTTTCCATCGCGCTGTTTCTACTGCTTGCCCAAATGGGGCTGGTGGCAGGCATCGCTTACACGGTCGGCCGATCCTCCGGCACAGTTCAGCCGAAACGAGCCGTCACCGCCGCCGTTTTTGACGTCACCACCCCCGCCGTCCCGGTTGTTTCGGAGCCGGTTCCTGTCGCTCGGGAAATGGCAGCGGTTCCGGCCCCCAAGCATGAACTCACGCCACCCCCCGGACTCTACTTGCAGGTGGGATCGCTGGATGTGTCAGGCGCTAGCGCCTCAGTGGCGGCATTGACGGCGAAAGGTTTCCCAGCGCGCCTTGCGCCAGGTTCGAGCGATAATACTTTCCGCGTTTTGGTTGGCCCCGTTCCCGATGGAAAAACCAGCGCCATTACGGATTCGCTCGGGGACTTGGGGTACCTCTCCTTTCCGAAGCGCTACTAAAATAGGTTCGTGATTGCCCGCCGCCTCTTCGCTCTTACCGTCCTGGTCGCCACGTTGTCAGCGGCGTCGCCGGATACCAGCCATGTCCTTCTCTTCAGCCTCGACGGTATGGGATACCAGCGCTGGACCGAGGATCCCATCAGCGAAGAACTTTCCGCCCTGAGGGGCATTGCCAACATCGGTGTAACCGCCGACGGCGTTCAGCCGCATTTTCCCAGCACAACCGCCAACTCGCACGCCGCCCTCTGGACTGGCGCTTACGGCGATGTCAACGGAATCTCGGCGAACTCCAATCCTGCGGTTCCCCGCCAGGACCACCTCTTCACGGATCGTGTCGTCGGATTTCGGGCGGATTCGCTGGTTGCGGAGCCAATCTGGGCCGCTGCGGCGCGTCAAGGCGTCACCGCGGTTGCCTATCAAGCCACACAGGCGTACCCTTTTCTTCCCGTTAACACCGCTCCGGGCGCGAAGACGCCTCCCATTCTTGTGAACGGCTATCAGACAAAGATGCTGACCCCCTGGGCCATGGTGCGGCAAAGCGACGTAAAGCCGGAAACCTGCGCCGTCTGGAAGCCAGCGGTGTCCTCGTCCCGCTGCTTCACGTGGACCAACGGACCGTTTACGCTCCACATTGCGAAGAGGCGTGAACAGATGCTGATTTCCGCCGCCCCGGCCGGGCCAAGGGTGGTGGTGCACGCCGCCACGGAAGAATCTGAAGCCCCACGGCACAGGCCGCTGGCGCGCCACTTCAGCGAGGGCCTCTTTGTGGCGCCGGAGTTGGTGGTGCATTTCCGTCTGTTCTCCTCGTTGCCCGATGACTTCCTGCTCCTCGTGACGCCCATTCACGAGCTTGGCGTCTTCACCGGCGACCGTAAGGCGATGCTGCGCGATACGGGTGCGTTTGTCGGCAACGGCCCTCTGCGGCTGTTCGAATCGGCACAACTTGGCACCACCGTGCCCAACGGCGGCAACGGCATTGCCGAGCGGCGATTTCTGGAGGCTACCGAATTTGTGGTCCGCCAGAACGTGCGACAGACGACATGGTTATGGCGTCGCTATTCACCGCGCCTGCTGACGGGCTATCTCAATTATCCCGACGAGATCGACCATTTGATGCTCGGCCTTACGCATCCGGATGTGCCCGGCGTCGCCCCCGCTGTGCGAGCCAGCTATCAAGGCTTCCGCCGCTGGGGGTATGTCATCCTCAACCGCGCGCTGCAATCCTTCGTCGCCCTGCGCGGGAAGCGCGATCACATCATCTTCACGAGTGACCACGGGATGGCGCCGGTGTGGAAGCACGTCCGCGTAAGTGAAGTATTGCGACAAGCCGGATTGGGTGACGTTGCCGCTCACGTGTATAACTTTCTCGTGCTCAACACGGAAGACTGGAAGGGTGGCTCGATTCCCGGAGCCCAGCGGGACTTGTATGCGGATAAAGCGCAGGCCGCGCTGGCAGCAGTCCGGGATCCGGATACGGGAGAGGCAGTCTTTCGGTCGTTCGCCCGGCCCTCTCAGGATAGTGCGCGTTACGGAATTGGCGGTCCGTCGGGTGGCGACCTCTACTGGGATCTGGCGCCCGGTTACTACTTCTCAAACGCGTCCGACGGCCCGATCCTATCCACGTTGCGAACGCCCGCAGGCAATCATGGCTTTCTGCCAACGCGGCTCGACATGCTGGCCATCTGCATAGCCGCCGGTCCGCGTATAACCAAACACAGCGTCTGGCCGCGAATGCGGGGCATCGACATCGCTCCTCTGACGGCCGACCTCCTTCGTATCCAGCCTCCGGCCCAGTCGCGCGGACGGTCCCCGCTGCAATAAGCTATTGGGACATGAACCGCCGCCACCTGCTTAAAACCTTGCCGCTTGCCGCGGCGTCATTGCCGGGTATCGCCGCCGCCGCACCCACGCGCGCCAGACTTCGTTCGGCATTGTGCGCCTATTCTTACCGCGACGCGCTGGCGAAGAAGACGATGACGCATGACGACTTGGTGCGGATCGCCGTCGAAAATAACGTGGAAGGCATCGATCTCACCGTCTATTGGTTCCCCGATACTTCGGATGCCTTTCTCATGCCACTGCGGCGCGTGGCCTACAAGAATGCGGTGGAGATCTACAGCATCGCCGTCCGAACGGTGATGACGCAGCCAACCCCCGAGTTGCGGGACAAGGAATTAATTGAAGTAAAGAAGTGGGTGGATGTGGCTTCGAAGCTCGGTGCTGGCCACGTCCGGGTGTTCGGCGGCACCGTGCCGAAGGGAAATACCGAAGATGAGGCGGCGCCGTGGGTGGTGGAAGTGTTGAAGCGAGGCGCCGAGTATGCATCATCGAAAGGCGTGATCCTCGGCCTGGAGAATCATGGCGGCATCACGGAACGTGCCGCGCGCATCGTCGACATCGTGAAGAAAGTGGATTCACCATGGGTGGGCATCAATCTCGACACCGGCAACTTTAAGAGTGATGTCTTTCGACAGATGGAGGCGTGCCTGCCGTACGCGGCCAACGTACAAGTGAAAGCGGAGATGTTGGACGATGCGGGGAATCTGGTGCGCCAGGACTGGGACAAAGTAGTCCGACTAATCGCGGCCGCCGGTTACAAAGGCTATCTCTCGCTAGAGTACGAAGCCAAGGAGCAGGCTGATACCGCGGTGCCGCGTCTGTTGGGAGAGTTGAACACAGTCATTCGGAAATACTCGGCTTAAGCATCCAAGGCAATTGCCGTTTAATAGGCGCCTTCCACGCCCATAGAAGCCATAGCCCGAAGGCGCCTGTAGTCAGGATGCCGCCCTCCGGTCCATACTCGCCGCCGCTCCATAACGGCCCGGCTTTCCAGACCATCTCGATGTTCGTCATGCGGGCTGCAAATCCACTAACGTCCGCGCCTGTGATGGCCAGCCACACGTTCCAGCCGAAGTGGATACCTAGAGGAAACCAGAGGTCGCCGCTGGCGCGAAAGGCGCATGCCAACGCAAAACCCGCCAGGAAGGTATTGACCATGCCCAGTTGAGACGCATGCGGGTTCAGGGCGTGACCGGAAGTGAACAATAAGGACGTCAAAATCGCCGCGGGGATGAGTCCTGTAGTCCTCATCAGGACTTGAAGCAGAAACCCCCGGAATTGGATCTCCTCGCTGGCCGCTGCCGCTAAGAAAACCGCGGCGAAGCCCAAGACTAGGTAAGGCGCGGGCGAGGGGCCGGGGATGGATTTGAATTCGGCCGCCCCAACCATCACTGGCGCCACCGTGACTAGCAGCGCGGAGGAGACACCTGCCGCCAGTCCAATGCCCAAGTTTCGCCCACTCCAGGTAAGTCCGATTTGCGGCAATCCCGCGCCCTCAAACAGTCGCATGCAGATCCAGTTAGCCCCGAGGCCCGCTAACAACCCTGTGATCGCGAAATTGAACCGGTTGAGCGGGGCAGGAAGGCCGAGAATCTCAACTGCCGGCCGGCAGAAGAAATAGAGCGCGACAACCAATACCAGGTACGTGGCGACCCGGGCGGTGGTGGAGAGGATCGGAGAGAGCAGGCTCTTGGTTTCTGACAAGTAGAATTTTTACAATACCGCACGAACTCCTGAAACGCTGCGGCCCCCTCTTGCACTACTACCCGAGAGCGGCGCGCGATTCAGCGCATCGCCCACTAAAAAGCAACCAACTAAAGGATTCCCAATGACTCGAACAAAAGCTCTCTACTCGTTCCTTGCCCTGATGGCTGGAACGAGTCTCTTCACGGTTCCTGCGGCAGCGCAGAAGACCGGCAACTGGATCGCCCTGGACACCGCTCCCGCAGGTACCCCTGCCGACATTAAACTGGACAAGGCGGCGTCCAACCCCACTTACACGGCCCTCGACATCTACATCCACGGCTTCTATGTGGAAACCAAGCAGGGACCGGACGGCAGCTATTCCAAGGTTACCGTTCCCGGCATGGGAACCATCTCGCAGACCGGCGCGCCCAGCTTGCCTGCGGCGCGGCTGCAGTTTGCCATCGTCACCAGTTCAGATGTTCTGAAGCTCGCCGTCAACAAGCCGGACTCGATCAAGCGATACACCAACATCAATGTGTGGCCGCAACCCATTTCTGAAACCGACGAAGGTACCGGCTCGCCGGAAGTGTTTAAGAAGGACACGGCCATATACGGGTCTAAAGGACCCTGGCCCGCATCGACCGTGGCGCCGTCCTCCCGGCTCGCGTCTAAGCTCGGCTCCATCAAAGGTCTCAGCACTGAGGTCTACCCGATGCAATGGGATCCGAGTTCTCGTGTGTTCCAGGTGGCTGGACATACACGCCTTGAGTTCTCGCACCCTGGCACGGCCGCCCGCCAGAACCCGATTACCAAGGAACGGTACACACTGGCGCAAAAGACCTTTATTAACTGGTCTGTGGTCGGCGCCTACAGCCCCGCCAACATCGTCTTCTACGAAGGTGACTTCCTCTGCAACGACACCGTGCCCCTGGGCGCGCCGGTCG
>JBDTMC010000542.1:0-5066 GCA_039934475.1 Bryobacteraceae bacterium
GACTGGCCCGCTTGCTCGCTGTAGCCGAGAGCGCGGAGACCGGCCTGAACGACGTCCTGTAGATAGCTTTGACGGGAGTCGATGACGTTGTAGACACTCGCCGCGTGTCCGAAGGCGGGCGCGCCGGCGGGCTGAGGCTCGTCAGTGGAGACCCAGAGCGGGTGTCCGTCGGGATACGTGAGGAGTTGGCGGTAATGAAAGTCTTTGCCTAGCAGTCCGAACTTCCAAAGCTGATAGGCGATGTCTTTGCCGACATAGGTGACGGTGCCGTTGGAGCGGACGATCACCTTACTGTCTTCCTCGTCAGTCTCGGCCTGGGTGTCGCGGAAGGCACTGCCCGGCATCACCCAGCAGCCTTTGTTCTTGCCCTCAGTTTCGAGATAGATGGCGCCGCGTTCTTTGAGCTGCTCGAAGGCCGTGGCCCAGAACTGCAAATGAAGGATCTCACTCTCACGCGGCAGGACGTCGTAGACAACGCCCAGGCGGAGCATGGTAGTGATGTGGCACTGGACGATGGCGTCGGCAACAAGGTGCGCTAACTCGGCTAACTCGCCAGAGCCGGATTCAACCGCGTGGATAGTTTGATGGCGCCAGGCGAGCGTGTCCGGATCCACTTTGTAATTGGACGACGTGCGGGCGTAAAGATCCCAGCAGAGGTAATCGAAGAGCGGCTGTTCGGTGAGCTTGCGTACGTCGGCGACGCTTTTCTGTTCAAGGAAATGGAACCCAACGACGACGTCGGCCACCTGGACTCCGGTGTTGTCGATGTAGTTCTGCACTTCAACGTTACGGCCGGCGGAACGAAGCATACGGACGAAGGTGTCACCGAGAATGGCGTTGCGCAGGTGGCCGATGTGGGCGGCTTTGTTCGGATTGATGTTGGTGTGTTCGACGATAATTTTGTCGCCGCTCGCAGCAGTGGGGACTTGTGCCGGAAGGAGGCTGGCTCCGTAGGGGGCGCGTTGAAGGCGGATGTTGATGTAGCCGTTGCCGGCGATTTCGAGGGCGGATACGCCGGGGATGGCGCCGAGCCCGGAAACGAGTTCCGCGGCCACGACCTTGGGCGCTTTCCGCGCCGTCTTGGCCAATTGGAAGGCAACGGGCAGGGCCAGCTCGCCAAACGACGACTGCTTGGGCTGCTCAAGAGCTACGGGAACATCGGTGGAAAGATGCTGGCGAATGTAGGCAGAAACGGCCTCCCGAATCTGCTTTTCAATGAGATGGAACACGTTTTCTCAGTATAACAACGGCTTGCGAGGGGACCGGGCAGGGATATCGGGAAAAGGGGCGAAGGCCGCCCCTCCGAGCCAGAAAACAGGGAAACTACTTTGCTGCTTCGATCTTTGCGACGTGGACAGCATCGCCGGACATTTCGCCCGACACGGTAACCTTCTTGCCATACAGAGCGGCAGGTACGGCATCAGTGTTGTGGATTGCAACGACCCTTCCGTCCACCACCAGAACAGCACTAGCGCCACCCTTGATGCACCCGGTAACGCACTTAATGCTGCCATCGGAAGCATCGGCGTGCTTAGCGCCGCACTTGGTTTCGGAGATGTAACCGGTCCATTCGGCAGCGAACGCCGAGGCGGCCACCAGCATGGTGAGGAGAGCAACTTTTTTCATCTCTAAATAATCCTCCTTCAGGATCTCTACCAAAGAGTACTCGAAATGGAACGCAGATTCAAATCTTTCGGCAAGAGGAGGGTGGGAGTGGCGGCGGCGATATGGGTAAACTCGGAAGTGATGACCACAGGCACAACAACACCCAAGCTCACCGAACGCGCGGCGTGGAAGGCGCTGGAGGCACATTTTCAGATTCTGCGAAATGTCCATTTAAGGGCACTGTTCGCGGAGGATCCGGAACGCGGGGCACGCTTCACGCTGGAAGCCGGGAACCTCTTTCTGGACTACTCGAAGAACCGGATCACGGCGGAGACCGTCCGATTGCTGACTGCATTGGCTGAGGAATGCGGACTGAAAGAGCGGACGGAAGCGATGTTTCGCGGCGAGAAAATCAATGTCACCGAGGGCCGTGCGGTGCTGCATACGGCGCTCCGTGCTCCGCGAGAGGCGGTTGTGGAGGTGGACGGGCAGAACGTGATCAACGATGTTCACGCCGTGTTAGACCGGATGGGGGAGTTTGCCACGCGTGTGCGGAAGGGCGAGTGGCTGGGGTTCACGGGGAAGCGTATCCGCAATGTGGTGAACGTGGGAATTGGCGGCTCGGACTTGGGTCCGGTGATGGCATACGAGGCGCTGCGCCACTACAGCCAGCGGGACTTGGTGTTCCGCTTCGTCTCCAATGTGGATGGAACGGATTTCGCGGAGGCGACGCTTGATCTGGATCCTGAGGAAACGTTGTTCATCATCGCTTCGAAGACGTTTACGACGCTCGAGACGATGACCAACGCCGCCTCGGCACGGCAGTGGTTGCTGGCGAAACTGAAAGATCCGGCGGCGGTGGCGCGCCATTTCGTCGCCGTATCGACAGCGGCGAAGGAAGTGTCTGCTTTCGGTATCGACACGGCGAATATGTTCGGCTTCTGGGATTGGGTGGGCGGTCGGTATTCGATGGATTCGGCGATTGGCCTTTCCACCATGCTCGCCATTGGGCCAGGGGGGTTCGGTGAACTACTGGCGGGTTTCCATGCGATGGACGAGCACTTCCGAAGTGCGCCGATCGAACAGAATATGCCCGCACTGATGGGTCTGTTGGGCATCTGGTACAACGACTTCTTCGGCGCCCAGACGGTGGCGGTGCTGCCCTACGAGCAGTATTTGAAGCGGTTCCCGGCGTACCTGCAACAGCTGACGATGGAGAGCAATGGCAAGCATGTGACACTGGCGGGCGACGTGGTCGATTATCAGACGGGTCCGGTGTTCTGGGGAGAACCCGGCACCAACGGGCAGCACTCGTTCTACCAGTTGATCCACCAGGGCACGAAGCTGATTCCCTGCGATTTTATTGGGTTTGGACGTCCGCTGAACCCTCTCGGCGATCATCATGACCAACTGATGGCGAATGTGTTTGCGCAGAGCGAAGCGCTCGCCTTTGGTAAAACGCTGGAGGAAGTGAAAGCCGAAGGCACGCCGGAAGGCTTGGCGCGGCATCGAGTGTTTGAAGGCAACCGCCCAAGCAACACGATTCTGAGCGAGATATTGACGCCGCGGGTGTTAGGCAATCTGGTGGCTCTCTACGAACATGCCGTCTTTACGCAGGGCGTGATCTGGAACGTGGATTCGTTCGACCAGTGGGGCGTAGAACTGGGCAAAGTGCTGGCGAAACGGATTGTGCCGGAACTAATGGGGCCGAAAGCGCCCGAGGGCGGTCACGACAGCTCGACTCTGAACTTGATTCGCCGCTATCGATCGATGAGAGCGTAGCCGGGGCGGCGAAGCGGCCGCTGCATGAGGATGGTGTCCACGCAGCGGTCGAACTTAAAGCCCACCGATTGCAGGATACCGACGTGCCGGAATCCGAATTTCTCGTGCAGGCGTACCGAAGGGGCGTTGTCACAGCCGCCGATCACGGCAATCATTTGCCGGGAATCGGTGGCTTCGCAGAGTTCAATCAACCGGGGCAAGAGGAGTGTCCCAATGCCCTTGCCCATCTGCCCGGGGTGAACGTAAATCGAGTCTTCCAGCGTGAAACGATAGGCAGCGCGCGGCCGGTAGGGACCGGCATAGGCATAACCCGCGACAGCGCCATCGAATTCTGCAACCAGCCACGGCAAGCCGGCGCGTAAAATAGCCTGCCGGCGGCGGCCGACCTCAGTAAAATCGGGGGCATCCAGTTCAAACGACGATGTGGTGTGCCGTACGTGGTGTCCGTAGATCTCCGTAATCGCGGGGATGTCGTGATCCTCGGATGGACGGATAATCGGCGGCGGCTTCATCCGGCTTTCGAACCTCTAGGGTCAAGTGTAAGGTATGAATCAACCTGCGATCCTTCTCGTCGCGATGCTTCTCATCGCTTGCGACGCAGGTCTTGGTGAGCAAACCGAGACGGTAAGAATGTAGATGGGGCGATACAATCGGGCAGATGGCACCTATGGCTCGACAATGTAGACCCGGATGAGACGTATCCAAATTGCCGCACCAGCCCTAGCGATCGCAGTGATCAGCGCGATGTACTACGGGACCGAACATCAACTGGTATGGATGCACAACATTTTGCAGCATCTCTACTTCGCTCCCATCGCTGCAACTGCGATCTATTTTGGCTGGAAGGGTGGGCTTGGCGCCGCGTCCCTTGCAGCGCTGTGCTATGCACCTCACCTCTGGATCGGTCTCAGCGAGGGGATGGAGCCACGCCGCTACCTTGGTGGCGAAGCGATGGAGATTCTCGATTTTTTGCTGGTTGGCCTCATCGCCGGGGTCCTGGCGGATCGGGAGCGCAATCAACGTGCCTCGCTTCAGCGCACGACTGCGCAACTAAATGCCGTCTACCAGGAACTTCAGCAGAATTTCGAGCGGATGAAGCGCTCTGAACGCCTCTACGCCATCGGTCAGCTATCCGCTGGTCTTGCCCACGAGGTCCGCAATCCCTTGGCGAGCATCGGCGGCGCGGTGGCTATTCTGCAGAAGAACCCTGGGACAGAGGAGCGAAGGCATGAGTTCCTGGAGATCATCGAGAAGGAGTGTCTTCGTCTGAACCGTCTGCTTACGAATTTCCTTGAGTTCGCTCGCCCCACCCCGCCTCAATATCGTTTGACTGACGTCGGCCTCATCCTGGAATCTGTCGTCGGACTCGCCGCCCATTCGGTCGGACATCAACAAATCCAGTTGCGCATCGATGAGGCGCCGAATGTACCCGAGATCATGTGCGACCCGGAGCAGATCAAACAGGTCTTGCTGAACCTGACGATCAATTCTGTTCAGGCCATGCCGGATGGCGGAGAGATCGTCCTTTCGACACTGGTAGATCGCGATAGGATCATCATTGAAGTGAAGGACCAAGGCCCCGGCATCAGTCCCGAGCACCTCGACAAGATCTTCGACCCCTTCTTTACGACGAAAGACACCGGAACAGGCCTGGGGCTCTCGGTGGCACATCAGATCCT
>JBDTMC010000543.1:0-5058 GCA_039934475.1 Bryobacteraceae bacterium
ATGGCCCCGTCTTGAATAACGCCATTAGTGGCGTGGACATGGCCCTCTGGGACATCAAAGGCCGTCAGGCCAACATGCCCGTGTACCAGTTGCTGGGAGGCAAGCTTCGGGAAGCAGTCGATTGCTACACGCACGCCGATGGCGCCGAAGTTCCCGATGTATTGGATCAGGCTCGCAAGTTCATGGCGCAGGGGTTCCGGCATGTTCGCATGCAGATTGGCGTTCCGGGAATGTCCGGCTACGGCTCACGGCGCAATCAGACTCGGGTGGACTCGCTCCATCAGAGCCCCGTTTTCGAACCCGCCGTCTACATGCGTCGCGCCCTTAAACTCTTCGAGGGCGCCCGCAAGGAACTCCCCGAGGATCTGGAAATCCTGCACGACGTCCATGAGCGTGTATCGCCGCATCAGGCCGTACAATTTGCCAAGGACGTGGAACAGTTTAAACTCTTCTTCTTCGAAGATCCTCTCTCACCGGAGGACATCGCCTGGTTCCGTCAGATACGGCAAGCGTGTACGACGCCAATCGCCATGGGTGAGCTTTTCAACAGCCCGCATGAGTGGAGCCCGCTGATTTCAGAACGCCTCATCGACTACATTCGCGTCCACGTCTCTCAGGCCGGTGGCCTCACACCATGCCGCAAGATTGCCATCATGGGCGAGACCTTCGGCGTGCGCACCGCCTGGCACGGGCCCGGTGACGTATCTCCCATTGGGCACGCCTGTAATGCCACCCTTGACTTGGTCAGCTACAACTTCGGCATCCAGGAATACTCGGCGTTCAACGAACGCGTGCGCGAGGTCTTCTCCGGCGTGCCAGAACTCAAGAACGGCTACGTTTACGTGAGCGAAGCGCCCGGCTGGGGGATCGAAGTAGACGAGAAGGCCGCCGCCAAGTATCCCTTCGGGTACGGCGAAAGTGGGGATCGTAAGGACTTCAACGGTGGCTGGGGTGAAATCCGCCGCCGCGACGGCACAGTCATCAAGCAATGACGCTCGATGCCGCGCCCGTCCGCCCTGGAGAAGAGCTTGGCCGGGAGGCACTGGCTGCCTACCTGCGCGGCCGTCTTCCAGGTATCGAGCGCGGCATCTCGGTGTTGCAGTTTCCCGGTGGCCATTCCAACCTCACCTACCTGATCCAGGTGGGTGGCGCGGAATACGTTTTGCGCCGCCCGCCGTTCGGCCCTATCGCTCCGAAGGCGCACGACATGGTCCGCGAGTACAACGTCCTGAGCGCGATTCATCCCCTCTATCCACTCGCGCCGCGCCCGATACTGCTGTGCGAAGACCCGGCAATTCTTGGCGCGACGTTCTTCCTCATGGAGCGCCGGCGCGGCCTAATTCTGCGCGCTCCGGTGGACGACCCAAACCTCATCGCGAGCGCGACGCGAGCCTTTCTTGACGGTCTATTGCAACTTCATCGAGTGCCCGTTGCCGGTCTAAACTTGGGGAATCCATCGGGCTTTCTGGAGCGTCAGGTTCGCGGCTGGATTGACCGTTGGAGTCGCGTCCAAACCGAAACCCTCGCCGAGGTTGAGGCCGTGATCCCGTGGTTACAGCGGGACATGCCACAGTCTCCCCCCGCCACGATCATCCACAACGATTACAAACTCGACAATATCGCGCTGAAGGAAGATTGCCCTTCACAAATCGAAGCCGTTTTCGATTGGGAAATGGCCACCGTGGGTGATCCGCTGCTCGATCTAGGCGTCGCCCTAACCTATTGGAGCCACGCCGACATGTTCACATCGGGACCCGGTTGGCCTTCTCGCGAGTACATGCTCGAAGCCTACGCATCGGCCACTGGCCGCGATCTCTCGCGCATCGTCTACTATGAGGTTTTCGGCATCTTTAAACTAATGGTGATCGCCCAACAGATTTACTTCCGCTGGCTGAAAGGCCAAACGCAGGACCCTCGCTTCGCCACCTTCGATCAATGGGTGCAGAAGCTGGCCGCGAAGGCTTCGCTTTTGATCGAGCATCGGGCATGAGTACGGTTTACCTCATCCGCCACGGTCAGGCCGGCACACGTGCCAACTACGACGCGCTCTCTCCTCTTGGCCACCAGCAGGGCCAACTCCTGGGAGACTACCTGGCATCGCAGGGTGTTTCCTTCGATGCGGCCGTTGCCGGTGAATTGACACGGCAACAGCGAACCGCGCGGGAAGTGCTGGACCGCCTTCCGGACGCTCCCGACCTCGTTACCGACCCTGCTTGGAACGAATTCGACCTGGACGGCTGCTACCGTGCATTGGCGCCCCTCCTCTGCGACGACGATCCCCAGTTCCAGCGCGACTATGACGCTCAGAAGCTGAATCCTCGAGACCGGGAATGGACCGCGTGCGACATTGCCGTTGTCCGCGCTTGGATCTTCAACAAGTATCCGTCCGATATCGAATCCTGGCCGGATTTCCAGGCGCGCGTGAAATCGGCCCAACTGCCCGATGGCGATGTCGCGGTCTTCACATCCGCCACGCCGACCGGCATTTGGGTGGCGGCGGCGCTGGGACTGGATGGCCGCCAGATCCTGCGCTTGGCCGCGTCACTTCACAACTCATCGTTCACGGTGCTGCGGCACCAAAACTTGCACACATTCAATTCAACGCCGCATCTCCCTTTGCCGCAACAAAGGACGTACCGATGAGCCTCTTGCCGGTGCTGCAGTCCTTCATGGACACCCAGATCTATCCGAACGAAGCACGCTATCGTGCCGAAGTCGCCGCCCATCCCTGGAGTCCCGTTTTCGTCATTGAGGAACTGAAGCCGAAGGCGCGTCAGGCAGGGCTGTGGAATCTCTTCCTCACCCTGTCGAATGTTGAGTACGCTCCCTTGTGCGAAGCGATGGGGCGCAGTTTCTGGGCTCCCGAGGTTTTTAACTGCTCAGCGCCGGACGCGGGTAACATGGAAGTCCTCCACCGTCACGGTAGCCCGGAGCAGAAGGCGGCGTGGCTGGATCCCTTGCTGAACGGTGAGATTCGATCCTGCTTCGGCATGACGGAGCCTGCCGTTGCCTCCTCAGACGCCACCAACATGGCTGCAACCATCACTCGCGAGGGAGAGTCTTACGTAGTGAACGGGCGCAAGTGGTGGTCCTCCGGCGCCGGGGATCCCCGTTGCCGGATTGTCATCTTCATGGGTGTCTCAAACCCGCAAGCCGAGAAGCACAAACGCCACGCCATGATTCTGGTGCCGATGAAAGCCCCGGGAGTGACGATCAAGCGAATGCTGCCGGTGTTTGGTTACACGCACTCCCCGCACGGGCACGGCGAAATCGAATTCGACAACGTCCGCGTGCCTGCCGCGAACCTGATCCTCGGTGAAGGCCGTGGCTTCGAAATCGCGCAAGGCCGCCTTGGCCCGGGTCGCATTCACCATTGCATGCGCACCATCGGCATGGCGGAGCGCGCTTTGGAACTCATGTGTGACCGTGTGAAGCAGCGCGTCGCCTTCGGCAAGCCGCTGGCGGAGCGGGGAACCATCCGTGCGGCGATTGCCGAGTCGCGCATGGAGATCGATCAGGCGCGTTTGCTCACTCTGAAAGCCGCGCAGTTGATGGATACCGTGGGCAGCAAAGCCGCTCGCACGGAGATCGCTATGATCAAGGTAGTGGTTCCGAATATGGCTCTTCGCGTCATCGACCGTGCGATCCAGGCTCATGGCGGAGCCGGCGTCAGTGACGACTTCATTCTCGCCGAGGCGTGGGCTCACATCCGCACCTTGCGTCTGGCCGACGGTCCGGACGAAGTCCACACGGAGTCCATCGCCCGCTGGGAACTCGCTAAATGATCACACGGCGCCTCTTTCTTGCCGCCCTGGCCGCTGCACAGCAGCAACCCGATGTGACCTTTTCCACCGGCATCCGCGTGGTGAACATCCTGGCCAGCGTGCGAACCAAGAAGGGCGAGATCATCCGCGATCTTACGAAAGACGACTTCGCGCTCGCTGAGAATAGCCGTCCCCAGACCATCCGTTACTTCAGCCAGCAGACGGACCTTCCGCTCACGATCGGAATCCTTGTCGATACCAGCTACAGTCAGGGAAAGGTGCTGGAAGCCGAGCGTAGCGCCAGCATTGCGTTCATCGAAGATGTTCTGCGAACCGATAAAGACAAGGCGTTTATTTACCAGTTTGATACTGAGGTCCGCACCGCCGCGATGTTGACAAACTCGCTGGAGAAACTGGGCGAAGCCATCACTTACGTGGCTCTGCCAACGCGCCAGCAACTGGAGGGTTCCCGCACCAGTGCCGGAACGCTGCTCTACGACGCGATTGAAACCGCGGGGAAAGACATCATGTCCCGTGTGGAAGGTCGCAAAGCGGTCATCGTCCTTACTGACGGAGTGGACACCGGCAGCTCCGGAAGCCTCTCTCAGGCTGTGGATGCCTGCCAGCGTGCCGACACACTCATATATGGAATCTACTTCACAGACTCCGGCTTCTATACATTCGGCGGCGGCTCCGGCGTCAACGGCCGCAAAGTCCTCCAGCGAATGTCCGAAGACACTGGCGGCCGGTTCTTCGAGGTGACGAAGAAAGAGTCTATCGGCCAGATCTACGCTGCGATTCAAGAGGAGCTCCGCAGCCAGTACAACATTGGTTACAGCTCCGACGTACCAGTCACGCGCCCGGAGTTCCGCGCGCTCCATCTGTCCACTACGCGGCCGAATCTCATAGTCCAGGCTCGCGACCGTTACTGGGCCGCCGCGAAATAACCATGCCAGTTCCTAGCAATGGATCGTTCAACAATTACATCCTCGTAGTCTTCGACAGTTGCCGCTACGACTCGTTCATGGCCGCCAAGCCGAAGGTGATGGCGAGACTCGGCAACGTGGAACAACGCTGGTCGTACGCTTCCTGGACGTCTCCATCGCACTACAACCTGATGATTGGCCTGATGCCACACCTCAGCCCAAAGAACATCTATGCGTCGGAGTATTACAAGACGCAGTTCCTGCAATTCAATGAACGTCTGGGCTGCAAAGACATTCAGTTCCTCTCGATGCTGCCGCAGATGTATTTCCCCATCTTTCTCAAGGAGACGCTGGGATACAGCACCAAC
>JBDTMC010000544.1:0-4999 GCA_039934475.1 Bryobacteraceae bacterium
GCGCCTTCGTACTGTCGTGCAAACCGAGGTACGCCCGGCCCAGATTGTAGTGGACCTCGGCGAGGCCCGACTGCAGGCGGCTCGACTTCTCCAAAAACGGCAGCGCCTCCTGATGCAGTCCAGCGCCACCCAGAGCGATGCCCGCCGCCAGAAGCACTTCCGAATCTCCAGACTCCATCAACTCACGCGTCAGCCGCACGGCGTCATTCTGGTTATTGGCGGCTAGAGCCTTGCGCAGCCCCATCAGCCCTTCCATCTCCAGCCGCGCCTTCCCCTTCCACCTCTGCGTAGCCGCAAACTCAGCTTGCGCCTCCGCGTCCTTCCCTTTTTGCTTATACGCGCGTCCCAGCAGATAGTGCAGAGCCCCGTCTTCAGGCCGCACTGCGATCGAAGCCTCCAGGAATTGAATGGTTTGATCCCAGCGCCCCAGGGCCAGGTAGCTGGTGGCCAGCCTCTGCCGCACATCCAGCACTTCCCCCACCTGCAAGGACTGTTCCCAGTACTTCACAGCACGCAAGCGCTGCCCGCCATCCAGCCGAATCCGCCCCAGGTAATAGAGCGAATACGGATCCGGCGGCTGAAAGGTGAGTTCTTTAGTGAAGAATTTTTCGGCTTCTACGTACTGGCGGGTCTGAAAGAGGGCAAAACCGAGCTGGTAATACGCGCCGCGGATTTGCGGATACGCTGCGATAGCCGCGCGTAGTTCTCGCGCCGCCTCTTGATACTTTTCCTGATCCAGGTAGACTTGGGCACTCTGCAGATGCTGATTGACTTCAGGAGGAGGTTCCCGCTGTGCCCAAAGATTCGGCTTGATCGTGGCCAACAGCAGTGCCAGACCAAGGACGATGCGGGAACCTCCCATAGTTAAAACACTAGTGTACTGCCTCTCACTAGAACATGAACTTCAAGCCCAACTGCATTTCACGCGGAGCCCCGGAGGTACCGAAGATCCGGCCAAAGTTCGTTGGATCGTCAAAGTTCGCATTGGGATTGCCGAAGTTCACCTTGTTCGTGAGATTAAACACCTCGGCTCGGAACTGGAAGTTCACCCGTTCCTTGATTCGGAAGTTCTTATACCCACCAAAGTCGAACTGTGCAAAGGACGGGCCCACTAACGTGTTTCGTCCCAAGTTGCCGAACGTGTACGGTGACGGTTCGGCGAAGGCAGATCTAGTGATCCATTGGGTTGGAGCGTTTTGCCCGCCCGCATAAGGATCGCCAACCAGGTCAGGTCGTTGTGTGCAGGAACGGCATCCGATGTTGGCAATATCGCGCCCGATGCCCACTCCAAATGGGGTTCCCGAGCGTGCCGACAGAATACCGGTTGTTTCCCATCCTCCCAGGAAAATGTCAGCTACACGGTTCATGCTGTTGCCGTATTTTTGACCTCTGCCGAAAGGAAGCTGGTACACGTAGTCCGCCGAGAGAATGTGCTTGCGGGTCAGATCGCTAGTCGCGCGATCCGCGCCCACATTGTTCGGGTTTTGCGCCGATGAGCTCCGCGAGAATCCGGAGCCGCCGATGTCGATCGCCTTGCCGTACGCATAATTGACACGGAAGGTCATGCCTTTGGCAAAGCGCTTCTCCAACTTCGCCTGCAAGCCGTGATAGATCGAAGTCGAGCTGTTGTCCATCAGGCTGGTGGCGCCCAGAATCGGATACGGCCGCCGCGGGTCGGGAGCCCCCGGACCGGGCAGTGCCGTGTTCGCGTTCAGGAACGACGTCAGGTGTGTTCCCTTGTTGCCGACATAGCCCACTTCCAACAGCAAATCGTCAGTCAGCCGGCGCTGCACGTGGAGGTTCCACTGCTGCGTGTAGCTGGTCTTGTTATGACGATTCACAATGTGCTGCGCACTTAGCGGCACAACCGCGCCTGGAGTCACCTCCAGTACGGGGGTGAAAGTGTTCTCCAATGGGCTCGTCGGACCGTCCGTATTGAGGTTGGTTTGGGTCTCGCTGATGGCGAAAGGATAGTTACCTCGCACGCCCTGCGCTTCCCACAAATAGTTACCCGAGTAGAACAGCCCATAGCCGGAGCGAATGGTGGTCTTGTCGCCCAGGCGGTAGGCCCATCCAAACCGGGGAGCGAAGTTCTTGTATCTGGGCTCCACGATGCCCCGACGAACGTTCGCCGGCGTTCCGTCAATCGGATTGGTACCATCCCAAATGAACTTGCCCGCATCCAGGTCGAACGAGCCCAGTTTGTTGTCGCGGTGGACTGGAAAACCCAAATAGTCGTAACGCAGACCAATGTTGATCGTGAGATTTTGCGTCACTCTCCAATCGTCCTGGACGTAGGCGCTGTAGTCATGCTTGCGCATGATCGCCGCCGTGTCGCCGATGTTCCGAAGAGCCGAGTTCGGCAAACCGAGTAAATACGCTGCCATCGACTGGCCGGTGGTGCCTACGTTCTGCGGATCCGTTGTTGGGTCCTTGTTGAAGTTGAAGTTTCCTGTGAACAAACCGTCGTCCAGGTTCTTCATGTAGCGGAAGTCAAAGCCGACTTTGATCAGGTGCCGTCCCGTATTCCGGGTGACGCTGCCGGTGAGGCTGTAGGTGTCATCCGGGAACGGGAATCCGGTCTGGCTCGGGTTCGTGTAGCCGTCAATCGCGAACTGCGGGAACAGCGGCACGCCCTGCTTCTCCGGAGGTACGCCGGAGATCTGGTACGTGTTGATGAACGCCGTCGTCGCTGCAATGCCGCCCGGCGCGCTGTCGCGAATCTGAATGTTGTTGCGGTGGTAGCCCAGCCGGATGTCTGCAATCGTGTTTGGACCAAACGTGTGCGTGTCCGAGATCATCGCGTTGGTGAAAGTGTTCACCAATGTATTGATCGTGGTAGGTAAACCGCCCGGATTCGACGAAACGGTATCGTTCAGGTTGAACCGCCCCGTGAGTACGTTGTTGTTGCCGAAGTGCTGGTCAATACGCGCAATCCACTGTTTGCCGTCCAGTGACTGGCTGCGCGTATCGATGTAGTTCGAACCGGGAATGCTGAGGTTCGGAGACGGGTAAAACGTCTTGGCATACGTTTGGACAGCCGGATCCAAGCGGTTCGTCGGAATGATCTGTCCCGGGAACGGATCGCGCATCAGCTGCCCGTTCACCGTCCGCGTGCTCAGGGGATCGTAGATCGGCGGAGCGACATCGCCCTGGAAGTTGCGCGACAAATCGCCGCCCAACATCGTCGGCGTCGGGATGTTTCCCAGAATCGACTGGCCTCGGCCCGTCCTGGTTGCTTCCCATCCGAAGAAGAAAAACGTCTTGTTCTTTCCGTTGTAAATCTTCGGCAGCGAAACCGGGCCACCGATAGTCACGCCAAACTGGTTCTGGCGAAACACCGGAATGGCTATATTCGCCTGCTGCGAGAAGTAATCCTGGCTGCTCAGATGTTGGTTGCGGTGAAACTCGTACGCGCTGCCGTGGAAATCGTTGGTTCCCGATTTCGTGACAACGTTTACGTTCGCACCGGCGCCCGTGCCAAACTCAGCCGCCGTGATGTTCGTCTGAACCTTGAACTCCTGAATCGCATCAATCGACGGCTGAACTCCATATGACTTAAAGAACGTTTCATTGTTGTTCACACCGTCAAGGGTGTAGTTGTTGGACTCAAAGCGCAGGCCGCTAATCGAAACCGCTGTGCCCGACGATTGGAATGTCGCCGCGCCTGTGCCAACGCCCCCAGGTACGAGTAGCGTCAGCTGTGTGAAACTGCGGCCATTCAACGGCAGTTCCACAACTTTCTTGTTATCGACTGTGGTTGCGACCGTCGACGAGTCCGTCTGCAGTTGGGCCGCGACACCGTTAACCTCTACTCGTTCGGTGATCTCGCCCACCTTCAAAACAATATCCATACGGAACGTTTGGTTGACGTCCAGTTTTACGTTCTTCTGTACTTCGGTCCGGAATCCGGCCATTTCCGCCTGAACGGTGTAAAGTCCGGGCGGTAGAGCTGGTGCCGTATATTGGCCCGTTGCGCTGGCCACAACATGACGTTCCGTGGCCGTGCCGTCGTTCGTTATTTTCACGGTGACGCCGGGGATAGCTGCACCCGACTCATCAGTGACGTTTCCAACAATCGTTCCCAAAGACGTCTGGGCTGCCAAAACGCCGGTAAACGAAAGAGCCAACAAGATCGCAAGAGGCAATCTGATGGGCAGTCTGATCATAAACGTGGATCCTTTATACCTGGAATCTTCGAGCGAATGGTATTGTATTTGAAACGACACAAAAAAGTAAAGTAAAGTGATTATTTTAGAATTTCTGCTCTGTTTGTCCTTTGTTATGCAAGACATAACGATGACGGACAAGCTGAGTGAAGCTCGGGCGCTAAGAGATGCGGGAAATGCGAGTCTAGCGCTCCAGCGAATGGCGGACCTTCAGGTTTTGTTAGAACAAACGCCGAATACCTCATCCCTCCAGGCCCAAGTCCTTCATGAGATGGGACAAATCTACACGGCGACACACAACCTGCCCGACGCCGCCTCCCTGCTCGAGAAATCCCTCCGCCAGGATCCCGCTCAGCCGCTTGTTCACTACGAAGCGGGTCTCGTCTATCGCGACATGGGACAGCCTCGCAAAGCCGCCGAACATTTGGAAGCGGCCATCGCTGGAGGTTTCCCAAGCCTCGCCGCCGGCGTCCATCTGACGGCCGCTTACTTCGCCTCCCGCCAGTCGGCAGCAGGTCTGGCCCGCGCCAAACTAATCATCGCCGCCCAGCCCAAGTCCACCGACACCACCCTCCGGCTCGGCCGCATGCTCTTCGATCGCCTCTACTACACCAGCGCCATCGACGCCTTCAAGCTAGCCCACCGCAACGCGCCCGAAGCCCTCGATCCCTGGTTCTACCTCGCCCTCACCCACTTCGTTCTTAAACAATATCCGGACACCATTCGCGTGCTGTCTGCACCCCCTCACGGCGCCGCCGGGGCGGAAACGGCCAACCTTCTGGCCGCAATCCCGCCGCTCGCCACCCGTGCGCATACAATAGCCCTCGAAC
>JBDTMC010000545.1:0-4997 GCA_039934475.1 Bryobacteraceae bacterium
CGGCGATTTTGTCTTGAGTGGCGGCGAATTGGGTGCCGCCCTGATTGTGGATACCGTGGCGCGGTTGCTGCCGGGCGTTCTTGGAAACGAGGCCTCGGCGGTCCGCGAGTCGTTCAGCGATCCGGCGGCGAATGTGCTGGATTGCCCGCAGTACACACGGCCGGCGGAGTTTCGAGGCTGGAAGACGCCCGAGGTTCTGTTGAACGGCAACCATGCCGAGATTGAGAAGTGGCGGCGGCGTGCGGCGCTGCAGAAGACAGCGCGGCAGCGTCCGGATCTGGCGGCGGTTCTGCCGCCGGAAAACGAGGCCCCCAAGCGAACCCGGAAGCGGGGTTCCCGGGCAGGCAACGAACACGCGGCAACGGAATTAGAGAACAAGGAAGTGTTGCAATGACGAATGCACTGTTAGCGAAACTGACTGAAAAGAACATGCGGAAGGACCTCCCGGATATCCGCCCTGGCGACACCCTTCGCGTCCACGTTAAGATCCGCGAAGGCGACAAGGAACGTCTGCAGATCTTTGAGGGGACGATGATCGCCCGCAACCATTCGGGGATGAGCGAAACCATCACCGTCCGCAAAGTCAGCTTTGGGCAGGGCGTCGAGCGCATTTTCCCGATCCACGCACCGGTGGTCGATCACATCGACATCGTCCGTACCGGTAAGGTTCGCCGCGCCAAGCTTTATTATTTGCGCGAACTCAAAGGTAAGGCCGCCCGTCTTAAAGAGCGGGAGTAGCCGATCTTGCAAAAGCGCACGGGCGCCGCGTTCCGCTGCCAGGGCAAGCTGGAGCGAGAGGCACGGGCTGAAGGGTACAGTGCTGTCGCCGGGGTCGATGAGGCCGGGCGCGGCTCGCTGTTCGGGCCCGTGTTTGCAGCCGCCGTGGTACTGAGCGAAGATCGGCCGATTCGCGGTTTGCGCGATAGCAAGATCCTGAATGCCGAGCGGCGCGAGGTGTTGGCAGTGCGCATTCGTGAACGCGCGGTTTCGTGGGCGGTGGCTTGTTCTGACGCCGGCGAGATTGATCGCGTCAATATCTACCAAGCCTCCCGGCTTGCCATGCGCCGCGCTGTGGAGTCCCTTGTCCCCGCCTGCGACTATCTGCTGATCGACGCCGTGACCGTCGATTTACCCCTTCCCCAGCGCAATCTAATCCACGGCGATGCCCAGGTGCAATCCATTGCCGCAGCTTCCATCCTCGCTAAGGTTCACCGCGATGCGTGCATGAGGGCATGGGACGTGGCCTTCCCTGAATATGGTTTGGCGCGCCACAAAGGTTATTGCACAGCGGAGCATCTGGACGCCCTGGATCGATGCGGTCCGGCACCGCTTCATCGTTTTAGCTTCGAACCCGTCCGCGCGCGCTACCGCTATCTCGCGGTGCTGGCGCCGGCCACTGCAGGGCCACAACTGGCGCTGGATCTGGTGGAGGCGCAGTGAGCGAAGCCACGGAAACGCCGAAGATCGAGTATCGTTGGTATCACAAAGCTTCGGCACTACTGTCGGCCGTGTTTTGCTTTGAGATGGGCATCTTCCTGTTGGTGTTCCCATGGCTGGATCGCTGGTCTGTGAATTTCGTGCGATCGCTCCACCCGTGGCTGCAATCGGTCTGGCTGTCGCCGGAATTCCGCGGCGCGGTGAGCGGACTGGGTATCGTCAACCTATACATTGCCCTGACCGAGATTTTCCGGTTGCGACGCTTCAGCGGCGAGTGACCGCGGCGCCCAGGACCGTGTGAGAATAAAGAAGTAGAGTTCGAGGGACCTCGGTGAAACAAGAAAACCTGACTGTTCCGGAGACCGTGGCGCCGAAGAAACCGGCCAAGCAAGTCGATCCGCCGCGAGGAACCATTGCCGAATGGACTGTCACCATTCTGCTGCTATTGTTCGGCACCACCACCCTGGTGCAGGCGTTTGTCATCCCCACCGGCTCGATGGAGGATACGTTACTCATCGGAGACCACCTGCTGGTGGACAAACTGGCCTACTCGCCACCCGGTCCCGTGAGTAAGTACCTGCTGCCCTATACGCCAGTGAAGCGCGGCGATATCATCGTCTTCCGCTATCCCGTGGACATTAAACAGACGTTCGTGAAACGCGTCATCGGTGTTCCCGGAGATCACCTCAAGCTAGTGGACAAACAGGTTTATCTGAACGGCCACAAGCTGAACGAACCGTATACGTACCACAAGACCGAATACATTGATTCGTATCGCGACAATTTCCCCGGTGAGCCGAACATGCGTGTGGACGACGGCGCGCTGCAGATGTTGGAGAAGCATGTGATCAATGGCGAGGTTGTAGTGCCGCCGGAATCGTACTTCGCGATGGGCGACAATCGCGATTCATCGCTCGATAGCCGTTACTGGGGCTTTGTCCCGCGGGCCAACATCATTGGCAAGCCGTTGATTATCTATTGGTCTTACGACGCCACGACCGAGCGGCTGACCGGGTCGTTTATCAGCGTGGACCATCTGTTCGACCTGGCGACGCACTTCTTCACCAAGACGCGCTGGAATCGCACGTTCCGTATCATTCGCGGTTACGACGTTCAATAACGTTCGAGGGACCTCACTTGAAGCGAAAACAGCTGGCAGTTGAGAGGACCGCAGTGCCGACGAAGCCGGCCAGGCGCGGCAATCCGCGGCGACGAACCATCGCCGAGTGGGCAGTGACCGTTCTTCTCCTGTTGTTCGGCACCACCACGCTGGTGCAGGCATTTGTGATCCCGACCGGTTCCATGGAGAATACGCTACTCATTGGTGATCACCTGCTGGTGGATAAGCTGTCTTACTCGCCTGCCGGTCCGGTGAGTAAGTACCTACTGCCGTATACGCCTGTAAAGCGCGGCGATATCATCGCCTTCCGCCATCCCGTGGACATTAAGCAAACGCTTGTGAAGCGCGTCATCGGCGTGCCCGGGGATCGCATCAGGCTGGTGGACAAGCAAGTTTATGTGAACGGCCACAAGCTGAACGAGCCGTACAAAATTCACAAGACGGAATACATTGACTCGTATCGTGACAACTTTCCCAGCGAGCCAAACACGCGCCTGCAAGACGGTGCGCTGCAGATGCTTGAGAAGAACGTAATCAATGGCGAGGTTGTGGTGCCGCCGGGATCGTACTTCGCGATGGGCGACAACCGCGATTCTTCGCTCGATAGCCGTTATTGGGGTTTCGTGCCGCGGGCCAATATCATCGGTAAGCCGTGGATCGTTTATTGGTCCTACGACGCCACCACGGAGCATCTGACCGGGTCGTTCATCAGCGTAGACCACCTGTTCGACCTGGCGACGCACTTCTTCACTAAAACGCGCTGGGACCGTACCTTCGACATCATCCGTGGCTACGACATCCAATAACAAGAAATGCCTGCCAATCACAATTATGGATTGATCCTTGCTGGTGGCCGGGGAACCCGGTTCTGGCCGCGCAGCCGCCGCAGCAATGCCAAGCAGGTACTCGACTTTCTGGGTGAGGGGTCTCTCATCCAGCAAACAGTGGCCCGGCTTCGTCCCGTTCTTCCTCCGGAGCGCATCTGGGTTCTAACCAATGACCACTTGCGCGACCGGATCATCCGTCAGTTGCCTGAGGTCCCCAAGAAGCAGATTCTGGCCGAGCCGGCCCAGCGGAACACAGCGCCCGCCATTGGCCTTGCGGCGCACATCCTGCAGTCCGTGGACCCTGAAGCCGTGATGGGGGTGTTTCCCTCAGACCACTTCATCTCCAAGCCGGCGCGATATACACGACTGGTGCGTGCGGCGTTGAAATCGGCGTCCAAAGGGAAGATGGCCGTGCTGGGAATTCAGCCGCGTTGGCCCGAGACCGGCTATGGATACATCGAGTTTCCGGAAGGCGTCATCGCCGGCAGCATTGAGGAAACCCTGGTCCAGAAGTTTCGCGAGAAGCCCGATCGTGCCACGGCGGAGCAGTTCCTTGAGTCGGGCCGCTTCTATTGGAACGCCGGCATGTTCTTCTGGAAGGCGTCAGTTTTTCTCGATGCGCTGCGTCAGCACCTGCCGCGAACTGCGAGCATCCTCGCCGCATTGCCTAAGTTCGGCGGTCGTAATTTCACCGCTAAAGTAGCCGAAGCTTTCCCACACTGCGAGGACATTTCGGTGGATTACGCGGTTCTGGAGAAGGCGACAGGCGTGGTTGGTTTCGCGTCCGACGACTTCGGCTGGAACGACGTCGGCAGTTGGGACGCCGTCCACACGCTGTTGAAGAAGGACGCCCACGGCAACGCGGGGCGCCTGGATTCGGTCATCGTAGACAGCACGGGGAATTACATTGACGCGACTGGAAAGCTGGTAGCTCTGTTGGGTGTGAAGGATTTGATTGTTGTCGATACTCCAGATGCGTTGCTGATTGCCGACCGGTCGCGCGCACAGCAAGTGGGCAACATCGTGAAACTGCTGGAAAAACAGCGCCGCGACGATCTGCTGTAATTGAGTGCTGGTCGGGCGGTTTGACCACCGGCCCGATGTTCCTTATACTTAGATCTTAGGGAGTCTGCGCTCAGGCCGGATGTGTGCACGCGCGGATGCAGGTTGAGGCAATGGTAATTCTTTTAACGACCGTCCACGTCATCGTCTGTGTTTTTCTGATCATCGTCGTGCTGCTGCAGAGCGGTAAAGCAGCCGATCTGGCTGGCGCCTTTGGCGGCATGGGTTCACAGACGACATTCGGTCCCCGCGGTTCGGCCACGATTCTGTCGAAGGCAACGACGGCCGCCGCCGCTATGTTCATGTTGACCGCGTTAACGTTATCGATTTTGGCGACCCGAGGCGGCGGTCAAGCTTCGACCGTTCTGGATAAGGCAAAGGCTCCGGCCGCGCAGACGCAAAAGGCTCCGGCGACCCCGAAGCCGGCCGCGCCTGTGTCGACGCCAGCACCGGTACCGGTAGCGCCGAAGAAGTAGGCAGGGTAAGGCCACGGTTTTGCGGAGGTGGCGGAATTGGCAGACGCACTAGCTTGAGGTGCTAGCGGGAGCAAT
>JBDTMC010000546.1:0-4988 GCA_039934475.1 Bryobacteraceae bacterium
CTTCACCATACGAGTAGCCCCTAGCGTGCTCTCACCCGTATTCATGTTGCGGGCGAAACGGGGAAAGTTGCTGCTAGAAATCGCCAAGCGGATGCGATGGCCGGCTTTGAAGACGTTGCCCGTTGCCCAGAGGTCGACGGTGTACTCGTAAATTTTGCCCGGCTCCACCAGTTCGGCCTTCGACGTGGAGTTGCGGTAGCGGGCGCGCACGATGCCGTCGGTGAGGAATCTGGAATAGCCAGAGGGATCGACATCGGTGAACATCGCGGTGAAATCCGTGTCGGTGGTGCTGGTGGAGGCGAACAACTTCGCTGTGATCCAGCCGGTGACTTCCACGTCCTGTTTCAGCGGCTCAGTGGAAAAGACAAGGACATCGGGACGGGATTCGTTGGGGCTTTCGTCGGCGGGACCGGGAGGGATACCGCCGCAGCAGAGGCGGCCGCCGATGGTGGGGACGGGGTTCTCGGGATCGTAGACAAAAGACTGCGGGGGCGCCGCCGCGGGTTTGTCGGTCGTCAGCAGGCCTTTGCTCAGGTAGTAGTTGGTGTACTTTGTACGGGCGATCGGAAATTCCTGTTCGTCGCGCCAGACGTTGTCGCCCATGATGAATAGGCGCACAGGCGCGCCAGTGGCGAACTCGTTCTTCTCACCTTTTAGGGCGTAGTCGGCCCAGTGGAGAGTGGCGCCATCCATATCGAAGACGGCGGATTTACCAAAGGTGACGTCGCCGATCTTGCCTTCAGGCGAGGTGGCAGCGTGCGCCCAGGGTCCAATGATGAGACGCTGATCGGAACCGGCGGGCGAGGATTTCCGCATGCCGATGTAATTGTTGATCGAACCCTTGAGGAAGATATCGTGCCAGCCGCCCGCGTGCAGACCCTTAATGTTCATTTCGGCGTAGTGGTCGCGGATCTTCCAGGTTTTCCAATACTCGTCATCGGTCTCATGCGCAGCCCAATCCTTGAAATACGGCGCCAGGCCGCCCACTGGCGGTAGCTGCAACATACGATATTGCTCAACGGGTAGCGTGCCCGCCCATGCTTTCGGATCCTGTAAGTCTGTCGCCTTCCGTCGAAGTGTATCGAGGGTAAGGCCAGTGGACCAGGATTCGGCAAACCATTGCATCAGGACGCCGCTCTGATAGGTCCAGCCATCGTAGTATTCGGCGGCGGTGACGTACGGGAAGATGGAGACCAGATGCGGCGGGCTGGACATGGAGGCGAGCATTTGGGTGGCGCCCACGTAGGAGCCGCCGAACATGCCCACTTTGCCGTTCGAATTAGGCAGCGTCGCGGCCCACTCGACGGTGTCGTAGCCGTCCTGGCCCTCATAGCGGAAGGGGTAGAATTCCCCGCCTGAATCGAAGCGTCCGCGTGTGTCCTGGTTGATGACGACGTAGCCTTTGGACGCCATCTCAATGAACCCTCCGGCACCACCAGCCCGGTTGTACGGCGTGCGTTCCAGCAGCACGGGGTATTTTCCGTCACCAACGGGGTGATAGATATCGGCCGCGAGCGTGACGCCATCGCGCATTTTCACGCGGACCCCACCTTCCACGACGACACGAAGAGGCTCAGCCGGCAGGGCCGAGGCAATAGCAATGAGAGCAAGGGAACAGACAAGCGCGCGCATGGGAACAGTCTACTGGTTTGGCGCGCCCGGCGTGGCTGGGATAGCATGATGCGTGATGCGCACTTCCATTCCGCTCGCACTTGTTGCACTCTGGCTCGCCGGTTGTGGCGGTGGAGGCGAATCGAAGCCAGCGGCGGCGCCGGCGCCCGCGGTGGTGGAGAAGCCGGCGGAGGAATCGCGCCGGTTCCCCATGGCAGACCGTGTGGAAGCTCGTGTGGAGAACGACAAATTACTGGGCAAGGCATTTCTGCCGGGTGGGAATGTCGCCAGCTATAAGAAGGGCAAGCAGGAATACCAACTGTTTCTGGTGAAAGCGAAGAATACGTCCGATCCCGCGATCTGGTTGTTGGATTGGAAGAAGGAGATGAAGGACGCGAAACTCGTGCCAGGCTTCGGCGGATACTACGGCGACGATGGCGGGAAGAAGGTCTTCGTCTTCACTAAGAACAGCTATTTGGCGGGGGTGGTTGGGCTGTCGGAGAAGGATGCCGACGCCGTGGCGCGGGTACTGGCGGTGCGGATCCCGTGACCGCGTGCCGCTGGCGAAACGTCGTTGGGTGTTGGGCCTGCGGACGGCGAAGAGCAGCGTGCGGCTGGCGTGAGATAGAATGGCCCCTCGACCGGGAATCGGTCAAAGGAGGCCTAATACCTTGAAAAATCTGCTGGATGGCCGTTTACGCTGGGTGCTCATCTTTTGGATGTTCCTGATGAGTGCGATTGCCTACCTGGACCGCGTGAACGTTTCGATTGCAGCTCCCGCGATTCAAAAGGATTACGGTCTGAGCAACGTCCAGTTGGGATGGGTGTTCAGCGCATTCGTCTTGGGCTATGCGCTGTTCCAGGCGCCGGGCGGCCGGCTGGCCGACAAGTTTGGTCCACGGCTCGTGATTGCCGTTGGTGTGGTTTGGTGGGGTGTCTTTACCACGTTGACCGCGCACGTGCCGACGGGGATGGTGTGGTCAGTGGGGTTGCTGATTGCAGTACGGTTCTTGTTGGGCTTAGGCGAGTCAGTGGTCTACCCTTCATCGAACCGGCTGGTGGCGAAGTGGATACCCTCGTCGGAACGGGGAATAGCCAATGGTTGGATCTTCGCTGGAGTGGGCGCCGGTGCTGGCGTTACGCCGCCGTTGATCACCTGGATTCTGTTGAACTGGGGCTGGCAGTGGTCGTTCTATGTGAGCGCGATGATTGGGCTGGTAGCGGGCTTCCTTTGGTACATCCTGGCGCGCGATACGCCACGCGAACATCCGATGGCGAGCCAGCGGGAGATCGCGGTGATTGAAGCGGGCTTGCCGGCGGCCGCCAAGAATGTCGAGGCGGCGCTGCCGTGGAGCCGGATTCTAGGCAACGGTAACCTGCTGGCGATGACAGTGAGTTATTTTGCTTACGGCTATGTGGCCTATATCTTCTTCACTTGGTTCTTCATCTACCTGAGCCGGGTGAGAGGGCTGGATCTGAAGGCGAGCGCTCTCTACTCGATGCTCCCGTTTATGGCAATGGCCATCGCATCGCCCCTTGGCGGGTGGATCTCAGACGGTCTTACAAAGCGGTATGGAAAGCGTATCGGCCGCTGCGGCATGGCCGTGTTCGGTATCGGAATGACTGGGGTGTTTTTGGCTTTGGCGACTCAGGTGGAGAGCGCGCGCCTGGCGAGTGTAGTGCTGGCCGGGGGTGCTGGGGCCCTGTATCTATCGCAAAGCGCGTTTTGGGCCGTGACGGCCGATATCGCCGGATCGTCCGCCGGGACCGCCTCAGGCGTGATGAATATGGGGGGACAACTGGGCGGGACACTGACAGCCTCGCTGACTCCTTGGATTGCCGACCACTATGGATGGACGCCGTCGTTCCTGGTGGCCGCCGGGCTATGCGTGATTGGGTCCTTGCTATGGTTAGTCGTGGATCCTAACGTGCCGATCACGCGTCGTGATTCCGAAGCTATCCTGCAGTAACGCAATCTTAGTAAGACAGTGGCGCCGCGCCCGGAAGCAGGGGGCGCCAGGGCTTTGCGCTCTCACGGGCGGAGTTGCGCAAGGGCCCCGTTCAGTGGCACCATGGTCGGTTCTATCTCTTAAACTCATGTTTCTCATTTCAAAACAGTTACGGAGACTTGCACCGGCGGCCGCGGCGACGGCTTTGGCGGTGGTACTGACCAGTTGCGGGGGCGGCAGTGGCACCGGAAAAACTGCGGAGAACGGCTCCGATGGCGATGTTGTGCACCTGAAGGCTGGGGGTGCGACTCTACCCCTCATCGCCTACAACAAGTGGTTTGAACAGTTTAAAAAGGACAATCCGACCGTTGACCTGCAATACCAGGCAGTCGGATCGGGCGAGGGACTGAAGATGCTGCAGAAGGGCGAAATCGACTTCGCAGCGTCGGAGATCCCGCTCACGGACGCCGAGATGCAGGGGTTCAAAGTGAAGCCTCTACATTTGCCCATGCTGGTGGGAGCGATCGTTCCGGTCTACAACCTTCCGGGTGTCACCGCGGAGCTGAAGTTCACTGGCGACGTGCTGGCCAAGATCTTCCTCGGCCGGATCAAGAAGTGGAACGACCCGCTACTGGCCAAGACCAATGCAGGAGTGACTCTGCCGGCGGAGGATATTGTTGTGTTCCACCGGGCTGGAGCAAGCGGCACGTCGTATGTCCTTTCCGACTATTTGAGCAAGGTGAGCCCGGAATGGAAGAAGGGTGCCGCCACGGTGAAATGGGCGGGCCAGGCGGCTACAGGGAGTGAGGGTGTGGCGGCGGCCGTGAAGAGCACCCCCTATGCGCTCTCCTATGTGGAGGTGAACTTCGCCGAACAGAGTAAGCTCTCTTTTGGTTCGGTGAAGAACGCCGCCGGGAAGTTTGTGAAGGCCGGTCTGGAGGCGGAGGGTGCGGCAGCCGACGCGGCGCAAAACATGGGCGACGACATGCGCGCTTCCATCACCAATCCCTCTGGCGCGAACGCCTATCCGATTTGCACCTTTACGTGGTTTATCGTTCCGCCTCCGGACGAGCCGAAGAAGGCAGCCATTCGCCATTTCCTGCAGTGGTCGATGGACAAAGGCGTGAAACTGGCGGGTCCGCTTGACTATGCAATGTTGCCGCCGGCCATCATTGAGGCGGTAAAGGATAAAGTGGACAAACTGCGGTAGCACGCCTCCGCACGGCTGGTAGTAAGATATGGCCAGTATGCGAAAACTTGCAATCTTGCTAGTAGCCATTCTGGCGCCCCTTGGAGCCGCGGAAAAGGGCTGGACCAGCCTATTCAACGGGAAAGACTTCACGGGGTGGAAGGTCAACGAGAACACCGCGACGTTCAGCATTAAAGACGGCGCAATTGTGGCCCACGGGAACCGTAGCCATTGTTTCT
>JBDTMC010000547.1:0-4962 GCA_039934475.1 Bryobacteraceae bacterium
GCTCGCGTCGCGATGATCCGCCCTCGGTGGCGGCATTAGCGAATCTTCCGAACTTAGTAAATACAATTCAATACCCTACATTCAACATCGTTGGCCGCCTATTCTTGCATTTCTCGCAAGTAGTGAAGTAACATTAAATATTCCTATACCCTTATGACCCGGCGTGAGGCCCCGCTCGATGACCGGGTGGCGCGAATCAAATCGGAGCAAATTAGACTTCTCTACCACAACGCCGATACGTCCATCGGCATCACTCTGGTCGCGATTACCGTACTGGCGTGTTTACAGTGGAATGCCGGTTTCCAGGTACGCACTCTTATATGGCTGGCGTATATGGTTGCTGTATCTGCCGCTCGCTGGATTTTCATCCGCCAATACTGGATCTCTCACTCCCAAAACTCCAAGGCTAGCTTTTGGGGAAATGCTTTCGCCATCGGCGCTGGCCTGGCGGGCGCCGGATGGGGAGCCGCGGGCATCGTACTCTATCAGGAATCTTCCCTCACAAGCCAGATTTTCCTGTCGTTCATACTTGGCGGCATGATGTTGGGTGCGGCTTCGTTGCTTGCTCCCCGGCGTGAAGCCTTTCTTGCCTTCCTGTTACCCACTGGTTTTCCAATAGCGATTCGCTTCCTTCTGCAGGCTGACCTGTTGCATACTGCCATGGGTGCGCTGGCGGCGCTATTTACCATCGCCACTTTGATGACCACATGGCGATTCAGCATCACGATCGCCGCGTCATTGGGATTGAAGTTCGAAAACGACGATCTGGTTGAGAACCTGCAAAGCGCCAACCGTGCCACTGAACTGCTGAACCAGGAGCTCGAGTTACGGGTGGAGGAACGTACCCGGGAGTTGTTTGAATCTAACCAACGTTTGGTTGAAGAGATGGAACAGAGAAAGCGGGCCGAGGAGGAACTGCTTCGAGTGCGAAAGCTGGACGCCCTGGGAACCTTGGCCGGTGGAATCGCTCACGATTTTAACAATCTAATCACAATTATTCAGGGGAATATCGATCTTTCCCAGATGAAATTGGGCCGTGCCCACCCCGTCGCCGCGCTGCTCGACAGTTCACTCCAGGCATGTCAGCGGGCGGCGTCACTGGCCTCTCAGTTGTTACCGTTCGGCAAGGATAACTCGCCGGTGCGAATTGGCAGATCCGTATCTCAGCTGGTACAGGACACGATTGAGTCCGCTCGCGTCGATTCCAGCGCCAGAATCGATCTGAATTTACCCGCGGATCTCTGGCTGGCCGAACTCGACGCTGCGCAGATCGGTCACGTCCTTCATACCATCTTATTTAATGCTCAGGAAGCAGAGCCACATGGCGGCGTGATCCAAGTGACAGCCAGGAACCTTGACCCTGGTGGCGTCGCTCCCGGTAACAGCCCCCCACGCGTAAGAGTCTCGGTGCGCGACCATGGTCCGGGAATCGCTCCTGAAATTCTGCCGCGCATCTTTGACCCCTACTTCACCACCAAGGGAGCCGGGCGCGGACTCGGCCTCACCGTCGCGCATGCGATTGTCGTGAATCATGAGGGGCGTCTCACGGTCGATTCCAAGGTCGGTGAGGGAACGACGTTTCACATCGACTTGCCGGCCTTTAAGCCTTCCAGGGATTCTCTTAAGACAGATGCCTTGGAGCGCAGCAATGCGGCCAGGGTTCTGATAATGGATGATGAAGAGGCCATCCGGCAACTGTTGTCTCAAACTCTCGAAACCCTGGGATACCGCGTTGAGACCGCCCGGGACGGTGCTGAAGCCCTCAGTCTCTTCAGCAAGGCTCGCGCCTTAGAGGACCACTTCCACGCAGTTCTCTTGGACCTCACTATTCCGGGTGGTATGGGCGGCCAGGAAGCAGCGTCCCAACTGCGCGCGATCGACCCATCTGTTAAGCTCATCGTCTCTAGCGGCTATTCGGAAGCGCCGGTGATGGCCGAGTACCGCAAATACGGCTTTGACGCCGTGCTGGGAAAACCCTGGGCCTCATCCCAATTGACGGAAGTATTCCAACGCGTGCTCACCGCCGGCGCATGACCGCGTTCATCGCGATTTACCGGAGATCTGGCGTGAATAGAACTCGCGGCCGCTGCGGATGATCCGCAGAACCTCCTGCCTTTGCTCCGGTTTCTCGAAATTGTTTCGCATCTCCACCAATTGCGTGAGCCGGTCGATCCAGTCGACGAATTTAGCCGCCGACTCCGGTCTCGGCTCCATACGCTTACCTTCCGGCTCTACGTAAACCGGAGCAGTGTGCGCCTGCGCCGGCGCGCCCAGTTGCCCGGGGTCGTTCGCTCCGGTCGCCCGTAGCGCCAGCCAGCCCGCGTCTGCCCCGGGCCGGCTGATGTGAAACGAGGCTTGCCGCAATCCCTTTGCCTTCTCACGGTGGATCACCTCGCCGTTCCAAATCACTTCGAGATTGTCAAGCGCCACACGCGACTCCGCACGAGCGTCAATCTCCAGTTGCAGCGCCTTTCCCGCCGGCGAAGATACCGTTTCGCCTGGTCCCTTGCCGTTCACTTTCAGGTCGAGCAGGGGTCCATTGGTGACAAAGCTACGTCCCTGCCGCAACCCTGCGATCCAGGCCGGGTAAGTCAATTCGCCTGCCATGTTCACATACACACGGCTTGCTCCTGGCACCTGGTTGATGCTTCGCCAGTTGGCGAAAGTGTCGGTACCCGCGCCGGGTGCGATGCGAAGCCCGCAGTTCAGCAACTCGTACCAGATCTCGAGTGCCACCGGACCCCAAGGATACACGTCCACCACATCCACCAACCCTAAGGCAGCGGTAACCGGCAGTTCCTTCGCCGACACCGTGAAGTCGAAGGGATCGCGCGTTTGGCCAACGATGGGGTGAACATAGTCCACAACCGCTCCAGCGCGGCGTGCTTCTTTGGCCACCATCGTGTTCGAAGGGTAGTCCCAGGGATGCGGTGTGCCCGCGAAGCTGGTGTACACCGGCCCGATCAGTTGCCTCAGGTTCAGCAGCGCCATATGACCGTAGACGATCCGGTTGCGGTATTCCTCGTTCCAGTAGAGGATGTATTGCCGTTGGGAGAGCGCGTTCGGTTTGCCCTCGAAGAACTCGCGGTCGTAGATCCGTTCCCCCTCGGCATTGGCTGCCAGTAAGTTGGATACATTCAGATCTTCTGCTTCTGCCATTGTCAAGGCGTCCTCTGGACGCAGGTAGTACGAACCCGCGTAGTTAGCATGGATATGGTCTTCCCCACTCCACCAGCCGCTGCCCTGCCAGTGCACGCGGCGTTTGACGATGGCACGTACAGTGGAGCCTCCCGCTTCCGCCTGCGCCTCCAACACTGCCGGCTCGAACTCTAATCCGTGATAGGCAGCGACGCGCACTCTACCAGCTGGTATGTCTACATCGAACTCGCCGCGAGCATGAAAGAAGCCGGCGCCCTCGCCCATGCCAGCGTGATACCGCATCAGAGTCCCTGCAGGTCCATAGTATTTCCCGTCAGACCCGCGAACAGAAACTCGCGCTGCCACTGCGCTCCCACTTTCGTCCTCCACCCTTACCTGCAACCTCGATTGACCGCTGCGAAATTTCAGTGGGCCTATGCGCAGGTGACGTGCCTGAAGCAGATCCCGACCCGATGTGAACAGATCCAGGTTGCCGAGATAGTTCGAGACAAAGAGTATGGTCTTACCGTCAGGCGAGATCCGCGGACTGAACTCATCCTGGACGCTGGTGGTGAGCCGCTTGGCGGCGCCGTTTCGCCACCGCCAGAGATCGTAGTTGGTCCGGTCGTTGTTGAGGTTGGCAGAATAGAGGATGGAGTCGCGGTTCTCCCAGGCAACGTCTTGAATGTCCGCCTGGCTGGTTTCCGCGTAGTTAGTCAGCTTACGCGTGAGGACCAGGCCGTCGGTTAAGGGCATTTGCCACAGCTGTCCGGTGCCATCGCGGTCGGCGCCGAACGCCACTTCGCCCCACGGCGCCACGGCTGCTGGATACCAGAAGTAATACCAGCCGTTCCCGCGTTGTATTTGCGTACTGACTCGGGAATACAGTCCGCCGGTGATACGGCGCGCTGCCCCTCCAGTCACCGGTACTTGAATCAAATAGACGTCGTTCCCCTCCGTCCGGTTCACAATCAGTGCTTTCCCGTCCGGCGTCCACGCAGGTGTACCAGTGAAGGGCTGGCCCGCGGCCACCGCTTTCGCTTCTCCTGTTTCAGTGTTGGCAAGCATCAATTCGCCCTGCGTGCCCAGTTGAGTTCCGCGGATTGGATAGCTCCCCCGGAGGAATGCGATCATACGCCCGTCGGGAGACCATGCGGCGCCCGCGTCATAGCCCGAACCATGGGTCACTTGCCGCGCCTCGCCGCCCGCCGCCGGCATGCGCCAGATGCTCCCGAAGAGCGAGAAAGCAATTTCCAGCCCGTCCGCAGACCACGAGGGATCGGAAGCCCCCATGGCGAACGCACGCTCAGAAAGCGGCACCTGCGCGTACAGCTCCGTATGGAAGCGAGGTTCTTCCTGGCCGCCTGTTGCGAACCAGGCCACCACCAGGAGCGGAATCGACGAAGCCACCAACAGCCCGCGTTTGATCACATCTACTCCAGCGCCTCCGCGTACGGAAGCAGCGTTGGATATCATGACATACCGTGGCGGTTCAGATTTTCCAGGGTGGATGAGATTAGCCGGCACGAGACAGTGTATTGATCTCGAATTCCAGCTTCCTCAGCGCATCGAGTATCGACTCGAAGTCAGGAGGCTGGCCGAAAAGCATCACCTGCATATCCTGGTAGTCTCGCTCAAGATCCGCGACGCGTGACCGTGTCGTGGAGAGCAGTTTGAAAGTTCCGGGAACGGCAAGATCGTAACGCGCCCAGGCCGAAGGATAGAAACGTTGCTTGAATGCTACGACGTGCCGTAACAAGTCCGGTTGAGCTAGTGTAGTGCTTCAGAAGTTGTAACCTTTATCTGGTTTCCCTGCGTCTCTAT
>JBDTMC010000548.1:0-4957 GCA_039934475.1 Bryobacteraceae bacterium
ACGTTCAACGCCGGCTACGAACGGCATTTCGGATTTCGGATGGAAAACCCGAGCCTCGATACGATGGCCTTAACGCTGCACCTGGAGCGGGACGGCGCCTTCGCCGGCCGTGATGCGATTCAACAGTTTTCTTTGGACGCCCTTTGCACGCTCTTCGGCATCATCCCGCACGACCGCCACACGGCGCCGGGCGACGCGTTTATGACGGCTTTGGTTTTTCAGCGGCTACTGCGGCTAGCGGCGAAGCATGGTCGGACGACTCTGTCGCGGGTGTTGGAGCCTTTTGAGCCGTAGTAAACCAGAACCGGATCAGCATCACAAATCCGCCGCCTTACATGAACGTCCCGGCGACTCCGAAGGCCAGTGAATCTGATACCGGGCCCGGAGCGGCCAGCAGTCCGTGGCGCAAGTGGTCAGGCTCGAAAAATGGGGCTGGCATGATTTTCCGACCCCTGTAAGCTACTGTAAATACAAAAGTTCCCACGGGAGGAAATTCGTGCCTGTACCAATTTTTCCGGCACACGGCGTTGACCACGGGCTTCTTAGAGGGGATCACTTGCAGGCCAGGGATGCGGGCGAAGTCGTCATCCGTAACGACGTTCGACCCTCTCGCCTTCAGATCGGCGAGGATCTCAGAGATCATACGGCCTACAGGCTTCGAAAAGTTTTGGCCAGCACGGCATGGAGACCCCTCAAACAGCGAGGTGTGAGCGGCTAGCGGCAAGCTGACGTTGGGACGCTGTTCCAAAGAAAGCGGCGGGATTGAAATGTCATCGCCGCTTGGCCCATCCGCCAGCCAGCCAACCATGCAATTCTGCTGAATCGGTGCCAAATGAATCCGCCCTACAAGCCACTCGCCATACCGCCCGATGAGTACCATTTTCGTAAGGAAATGGCAGGCAGAAACGCAATCTGTATTAACCTAGTCATATTCAAGGATGAATCCCTACATCAATCAATCACCACTCAGGAGTGGTGCAGTACTTTGCTTGGTATACGTTCGGTAACAGTCCTGGAAACTATAGGTTACAGGCCTAGTACTGTCGAGAAAAAAGTCGATCAAAAATGTAGGATTTGATGTTGACTCCGGTCGATTTGACCCCTAGACTGAATGAACAAGACAAAAGAAATCACCGCTTTTGCGTGCAACGCTCCTAGATAGAAAAGCACGTACCTTCGGTGCCCATCATCGTCGTTTGTTCGGCCAAGGCGCCGGTTTACCCAAGTCTGTCTCGCTCAAAAGATATAACCCGTTTCGGAGGAAATGAATGCGTACGTCTGGCGTGTCTCTACAGTTATCGCTCGCTGTTTTTGCTCTCGCGTCCCTGCTCTCAGCCCAAAGTGGTTCCGGCACTCTCACCGGCACCGTCAAGGACGCCACCGGTGCTGCTATTCCCGGCGTATCGTTGAAGGTCGTGAATGAAGAGTCGGGTTCTAAGTTCGCTCTCGTCTCGAACGAATCCGGAATCTATCGCCAGGGAACGCTGCTTCCCGGCACCTACCGTCTGGAGGCGGAAGCACAAGGCTTCGATCAACTCGTCCAACGCAATATCACTATTCAGGTGAGCCAGGTCACGAACCTCGATATCACTTTAACGATCGGTCAACAGAATCAAATCGTCACCGTCTCTGAGGCGCCGCCGCTGGTGGATAGCCAAAGCTCCACCGTGGGTCAACAAGTGAACCGCCAGATGGTAGCGGGGCTTGCGTTGCCCAACCGCGCCGCGTCCTCGTTGGTGGCCTTGGCCCCCGGCGTCGTGATGATCGATAACGGCTCGGGCACCGCTGAGAATTACCCCGTGTTCACCGTGGCCGGCGGCCGCGCGCGGAACCAGAATTTCACCCTTGACGGCGGCAACGTCAGTAACGCGGTCGGCCTCACGCGTCCGCAACAGCTCACCAGTCTGCCGATGGATGCAATGCAGGAGTTTCGCGTCATCAGTAACAACTACTCGGCGGAGTTTGGTCACTCCACCGGTGGTATCGTCGCCATGTCCACCCGTTCGGGCACCAATCAGGTGCATGGCAGCGTGTTTGAATACCTCCGCAATGACGCGCTGGACGCCCGCAATTTCTTCGCCGCCAGCCGTACCCCAATCAAGTTGAACCAGTACGGCGGCACCGTTGGCGGACCCATCCGTAAGGACAAGACCCACTTCTTCGCCAGCTGGGAAGGAACCAAGCAGGTCACCAGCACCACCACGCTCTATACCGTCCCCACGCTTGCCCAACGCTCCGGTGATTTCTCCGGTTTGAAGGATTCATCCGGCAGGCTTATCCCCATCTATGATCCCGCCACGACCGTGGGCAAGAACCGCTCGGCGTTTACCGGCAATATCATTCCCGATAGCCGGTTCGATCCCGTCGCCCAGGCTGCCCTCTCCTACTGGCCGCTGCCCAATCGTACTGGCACAGCCACCGGAGCCAACAACTTTGGCGCCTCCAACAATGCCAGACTGGACCGCAACATCGTCGTCGCCAAGCTGGATCACCAGTTCCGCCCCAACGATCAGTTTAGTGCCCGCTACTACATCAACAACAGCGGCACCAGTGCCCAAGGCTCCTACGGGATTCCAGTGTCGGACCCAGACGCCGACATCACCGACGTTCGAGTACAAAGTATCCTCGGTGCTTACACGCACGTCTTCCGCCCCAGCTTGGTAAACGAATTCCGCGCCACTTATCTGCAGCGCAAATTCATCGACACGCGCCCCGGCGCCGGCGAGAATTACGCACAAAAAATCGGACTCTCCGGCGTCAGCGATGCGGCCTTCCCCACCTTCACCCTCCCCGGTTATTCCCTGCTCGGCGGCAACGGCGCGGTTAGCCGCATCCAGACGCCCATCCAGGACACCCAACTCCAGGACGGTTTGTCCTGGTACCGTGGCCGCCATGCGCTGAAGTTTGGTACGGAAGTCCGTATTGGCGCCAATAATGAGATTCGCGACCGGTCCTCGTCCGGCGCGTTCGGTATCACGCCACTCATCACCGGCAAGCCCGGCGTTGCCAACACCGGCAATTCGCTGGCCAGCTTCCTGCTCGGCGAAGTGAATTCGGCTTCCGTTCAGGTGTCGGACAAAATTCAGAGCCGCGCCCAATACATGGCTTACTATGCGCAGGACGACTGGCGCCTTACCGATCGCCTCACCTTGAACCTTGGCATCCGCTATGAAGCCGAGTTGCCGCGCTACGAAGCAAACGATAAGCAGAGCTCGTTCGATCCCCTCGCCATCAACCCCGTCTCCGGCACGCCCGGCATCGTGACGTTCTCCGGCCAGAATGGGGTTCCACGCCGTGCGTTCAAGACTGACTGGAACAACTTCGGTCCTCGCGTTGGCCTCGCGTATCGCGTCAATGGCCTTCGCAACACCGTGTTCCGTGCAGGAGCCGGCTTCTTCTACGGCCCTACCGTCAGCAACACCATCGGTGACGTCGCCTCCACCGGCTATTCCACTCAGGCCAGCCTGGTGGTGTCGCAAGCCGATCTGCAGAGCGCTTTGAAACTCCGCAATGGTCTGCCAGCGTCTGTTACTCAGCGTCCAGCCCTCACCTCCGCCTTTGGAGCCGTGCCTGTGGGTACCAAGCCCATCTTCGCCGCCAGCTACTTCTCGCCCGATCAGGTGGCGCCTACGTCCTATCAGTACAACGCCAACATCCAGACCGAACCGGTGAAGGACGTTCTCCTCGAAATCGGCTATATCGCCAATGTCAGCCACAACCTCACCGGCAACGACCTCAGTCTGGATCAGGTCACGCCGCAGTTGATGGGAGCCGGCGATGCGCAGTCGCGCCGGCCGTTCCCGCAATTCAGCAACGTAACCTTGCTCAACCCGTCCATCGGTAATTCCACGTACCACGGTGGCTACATCAAGGCGGAACGCCGCTTCGCCCATGGCCTCTCGTTCCTCGCTCACTACACGTATTCCAAGTTCATCGACGATGTCGCCGCAGCCAACGAGTACGGTGATCCGCAAAGCTATATGGACGCCTACAACCGTCGTCTCGACAAGGGTCTCAGCGGCAGCGATGTGCCTCACCGCGTCGTAGTCAGCGGGCTCTATCAGACACCGGACATGAAGCAGAACAAGCTCATGAAGTACGCCTTCGGCCACTGGCAGGTGGGTATGTTCGGAACGTTCCAGTCCGGTGCTCCGTTCACAGTTGTTAGTGCCGCTAACGCGACGAATGCTTTCCCGGCGGGTCCCGTACGGCCCGTCCTCCTCCGCGACGCCAGTCTGTCCGGTAGCAACCAAACATTGGCGCGCTGGTTCGACACTTCGGCGTTCGTGGCCCCGGCGCAGTTCACTTTCGGGAACTCCCCGCGCTCCGTGCTCCGCGGCGGCAACCTGCAGACCGTCGACTTGACCCTCTCCAAGGAGTTCGCCGTCACCGAACGGTGGAAGGTGGACGTCCGCGGCGAGTTCTTCAACCTCCTCAACCGGGCGAACTTCCTGCTGCCCGGTCACACGCTTGGTGCCGCCGACTTCGGTTCCATGACCAGCGCCAACCCCGCTCGCGCCGTACAGGTGAGCATGCGTCTGAGCTTCTAACCTGGACCGAACAACACGAACCACAATCGGGCGGGGCCGCCAAACGGTCCCGCCCGATTTGTCTTTGTGCGGCGACCTAAGAAGTTAAATCATTAGCCCAAACCTTGCTTCCCTGGCATCCCTGTGTCGTAAATCTAAGTGGACCATTTACGAAAGGTTGAGGGATTCCAAGTATGAAGAAGATGATTGGGTTGTTTGCGCTGCTATCTGTGGCTCTGCTAGGGCAGACCGCTGAGACCATTCCGTTCCGGGCGGTCATGCTACCGTCCAACGAAGTGCCTGCAGTCAATATTGCGGCCTCCGGAGCGGCGACCGTTCTCGTCCATGTTATCCGCGACTCCAGTGGAAACATTGTCTCCGGATCGGTGGACTTTAATGTGAGTTACCAGTTCCCTGCAGCCGTCACC
>JBDTMC010000549.1:0-4945 GCA_039934475.1 Bryobacteraceae bacterium
ATTGGGAGCACTTTAACGAACTGGACCGAGCCGGACTGATGATGTACGGCCAAATGACGGCTGGAAGCTGGATCTATATCGGAACTCAAGGGATTTTGCAGGGCACATACGAGACGTTTGCGGAGGCAGCGAGGCGCCATTTTGGAGGGTCACTGGCAGGGAAGCTGGTGGTTAGTGGCGGTATGGGGGGGATGGGAGGGGCCCAACCGCTGGCAGCGACGATGAACGGGGCCGCCTTTCTAGGAATAGAAGTTGACCCGTCGCGGATTCGCAGGCGCGTCGAAGGTGGTTACTGCGACCGGATGACGAACTCATTGGATGAGGCGTTGGCTTTGGTCCGGCAAGCTATGAAGGATGGACAGCCCCTGTCGGTAGGGCTGGCGGGGAATTGTGCCGAGATCCTGCCGGAAATGGTGCGGCGAGGCGTGGTTCCAGACATGCTGACCGACCAGACGAGTGCCCACGATCCTCTCAACGGATACATTCCGGCCGGGTACACAGTCGGACATGCGGCCGACCTCCGGCGCTCGGATTCAAAGGACTACGTCAATCGGGCGATGGACTCCATCGCGGCGCACGTGCGGGCCATGCTCGATTTGCAGGCGGCAGGGAGCGTTACCTTCGATTACGGCAACAACATCCGCCGCATGGCCGCCGACCGCGGCGTGGCGGATGCCTTTCGGATTCCGGGTTTTGTGCCGGAGTACATCCGCCCGCTGTTCTGCGAAGGAAAAGGTCCGTTCCGGTGGGTGGCATTGAGTGGCGATCCGGCGGACATAGCCGCCACAGACGATGCTGTCTGCCGGCTGTTTCCAGAGAATGAGGCGCTGCTGCGGTGGATTTCCCTGGCGCGACGCAAGGTCCAGTTTCAGGGTCTGCCGGCGCGCATCTGCTGGTTAGGGTACGGCGAGCGAGCGCGGATGGCAGTGGAAATAAATCGGATGGTAGCCGATGGCCGCCTGGGCGCGCCTATTGTGATTGGAAGAGATCATTTGGACTGCGGATCGGTCGCGTCTCCCTATCGAGAAACAGAAGCGATGCGCGACGGCAGCGATGCCGTAGCGGATTGGCCCATTCTGAATGCCTTGCTGAATACGGCGGCGGGGGCGAGTTGGGTATCGGTTCACAACGGGGGAGGAGTTGGCATCGGGTACTCCCTGCATGCAGGCCAAGTTACGGTTGCCGATGGCACCGAATCGGCCGAACGCTGTCTGACGCGGGTGATGACCTGCGACCCAGGAATTGGGGTCCTCCGTCATGTGGACGCCGGCTATTCCGAGGCACAGGACTTCGCCGCCAAGGCGGGAATAAGGTCGCCACTGCCGGCATGAGTCGGCGTCTATTTCGCGGGGCTCGCCAATTGCTTACGCTGCGGGGCTCCAGTGGCCCGCGGCGTGGGGCGGCTCTCGGCGAACTCGCCGTAATCGAGGATGGCGCGGTGTTGGTGGAGGACGGCGTGGTGACCAATGTTGGCCCCACCCGGCGCCTTGAGAATCTGGCGGAAACCCACGGCGCCGAGGTCGTGGAGCTGGATGGTTGCGTGGCCATGCCGGGCTTTGTGGATAGCCACACTCATCTGGTCTTTGGGCAACCGCGCCTGATGGACTATGAGATGCGGATCGCCGGGGCGGACTATCATCAGATTGCGGAGGCCGACGGTGGCATACTCAGCAGCTTGCGGCACGTTCGTGGCATGGCGCGGAAAAGCCTTGAGACGCAAGCACGGAAGTCCATCACGCGGATGATTCAGAACGGCACGACGACGCTGGAAGCGAAGACCGGTTACGGCCTGGACGAAGCGAGCGAGATCAAGGTGTTACGGGTGATTGAACACCTGGACCGGCAGCCACTCGATGTAGTGGCGACTTTCCTGGGCGCACATGTAATTCCGCATGAATTTGCGGGACGCGGTGACGACTATATTGACTATCTTTGTGAGCAGTTGATCCCTAAGATAGCTCTCAACAAGCTGGCCCGGTTTGCGGATGTGTACTGTGAGCCGGGCGCGTTTACGGTGGCGCAATCGGCAAGGTATTTGAAGGCAGCGATTGCGCATGGCATGACGCCGAAGATTCATGCCGACCAATTTGTACACAGCGGCGGTACACGGCTGGGTGTGGAGCTGGGAGCCGCCAGTGCGGATCATCTGGAGCAGATTTCGAACGAAGACATCCGGTTCCTTGGAGTGTCCTCAACGGTGGCGACGCTGCTACCCGGTTCGGTGTTTCACCTGGGGTTGAACCACTACGCGCCGGCACGGCGTTTGATTGACGGCGGCGCGGCGGTGGCATTGGCGACTGACTTCAATCCCGGGACCAGCCCTACCTGCAGTATGCCGATGATCCTTTCTCTAGCATGCACGCAGATGAGGATGTCTCCGGCTGAGGCGATTACCGCAGCAACGATTAACGGAGCGCACGCGATCGGTATGGGTAGCCGCGTGGGCTCACTCGAATACGGGAAGCAGGCCGATTTGATTGTGCTGGACGCTGGAGACTACCGGGAGATTCCTTACTATTTCGGCGTCAATCTGGTAAAGATGACGGTGAAGCGCGGCGAGATTATTTACTCACGGGGTCTAATTCATGGCACGAAAACTAATTGAGTGCGTGGCGAATTTTTCAGAGGGCCGCGATGTGGGCCGGGTGGATCAGCTGGTTGCGGCGATTCTGTTGGGGCCGGGAGTGGCACTGCTGGACCGCGAGATGGATGCCGACCACAACCGGTGCGTGCTGACATTCGCGGGGGCTCCGGAGACAGTGGCAGCGGCAGCCGTGCGTGTGGTCACAAAAGCAGTTGAAGTGATCGACCTGACCAAACACCAGGGCGTCCATCCGCGGATCGGCGCAGCCGATGTGGTGCCGTTCGTGCCGGTGGAAGGAGTCACTTTGGAAGAGTGCGTGAAGATCGCCGAAGGCGTTGGCGCGGAGATCTGGCAGCGGTTGCAATTGCCGGTTTACTTTTACGAAGCGGCGGCGAAACGGCCGGACCGCGTGAATTTGGAGAACATCCGGCGCGGGCAGTTTGAAGGTTTGCGAGATGAAGTGCGGACCAATCCGGAGCGTAAGCCGGACTTGGGCGAGGCGGAACTACACGCGACGGCGGGCGCGGTGGTGGTGGGGGCGCGAAAGTTCCTGGTGGCTTACAACATCAACCTGGGGACGGCCGATGTGGAGATCGCCAAAAAGATCGCTAAGGGGATTCGCTTTTCGAGCGGTGGTTATCGCTATGTGAAGTCGATGGGTGTGATGTTGACGTCGCGCAACCTGGCGCAGGTGTCGATGAATCTGACGGACTTTGAGCAGACGCCCGTACACCGCGTGTTTGAGACGGTACAGAGCGAGGCGGCGCGTTATGGCGTTGCGGTGGTGGGCAGCGAGATTGTCGGTTTGATTCCACGGAAGGCGCTGGAGATGGCCGCGGATTTCTACCTGCGCTGCGAAAACTTCCATCCGGGTATGGTGCTGGAGAACCGAGTGGCGGAAGCAATGACCGAGGATGGGCTGGGCGCGTTTATCAACGCATTGGCGGCACCCACGGCAACGCCGGGCGGAGGCAGTGCATCGGCAGCCGCAGGAGCAATGGCCGCGGGGTTGGGGGGTATGGTGGCTGGCATCGCCAAGCTCGACGGGTATGACTTCGACACCCCTCGGCGGTTCTTGACGGCGGCCGTGGAGCGAGATTCAACGGCCTATGACAAGGTGATGGCGGCTTACAAACGACCGAAGGCCGAGCGAAAGCCGTTTGTGGAAGAAGCCATGCGGGAGGCGACGCTGGTACCGCTGGAAGTAGCCGAGCATGCCGTGGCGTTACGCGCGACCCTGGCGCGCCTGGCGCAGGAAGCTCCGCCGAGAGTGGCGTCGGATGTGATTACGGCTCGCGCGCTGGTGGAGGCTTGCCTGACGGGGGCGCTGGCCAACGTTCGGATCAACATCGCGTACCTAGCGGAGGACGAGTTCCGGGCGATGGTGGAATCGCGGGCAGTGCCGCTGACCTAGTTGGTAAACTCAAAGGCGTTTCCCTATGCGCCTGACTATCGTTGCATTGCTGTGTTCCGCTGTCCTTACGTTAAACGGGGCGTCCCTTCGAAAGTCCGCGACCGTGCACACGCCTTCCTACGGGACGCCGACTCTTCGGGTAGGGTCTGTGAAGCTGACTTTGTGCAACGGCAACACGGCATACTGCGGTTCAATTCAAACCGCGCTTGACCCGGCGGGCGAGGTGTCCGGCCTGATCACAACGAGTTTCGAGTTCTACCCGCATCGCAACGCGGGTGCCGCCGCCGGGACGATTGTCGCGGAGGAAGGAGGCCCCGGCTATAGCACGACGGGAACCCGCTACTACTACCTTGGCCTCTTTTTGCCCCTGATGGACCAGCGCGACCTGTTGTTGGTGGATAAGCGCGGCACGGGCAAATCGCAATACATCAACTGTCCATCGCTACAAGTGGATGGCGGGTGGACGTTTGCGAGCATAGCCGCGTGTGGGGCGCAACTCGGGCCGTCTTCCGACCTATATGGGTCCGGGCTGGCGGCGGATGATCTGGCGGCGGTGCTGGATGCGCTGACAGTGGACAAGATCGACCTGTACGGCGATTCCTATGGCAGTTACTTTAGCCAAGCCTTCGCGGGACGGTACCCTGCGCGCTTGCGCTCACTGGTGCTGGATGGCGCCTATCCGGTGGCGGGGTTGAACCCATGGTATCCGGAGTTGACCTTCGCGATGCAGAACGCATTCAATGTGACGTGCGCGCGGAATGCGAATTGTGCGGTGTCAGCGGGGACGTCAATGGACCGCAACACGGCGTTGTTGAATTATTTGCGGGCTACGCCGCTCACTGGCTCGGCCTACGATGGGAACGGCCAACTGCGTTCGGTCTCCGCCGACCCTTCGAGTCTCGCGTTTCTGTTCTGGTCAAACGGCCTGAATCAGGTGTTGTACCACG
>JBDTMC010000550.1:0-4922 GCA_039934475.1 Bryobacteraceae bacterium
GAGGCAAGGCGGGCAAGTGTCAATCAGGAAAGCATCGAACGGCGGATATCGCCATGCGATTGGGGAAGGATCTCATTGATTGGAAACGTACTTTGGTCAAAGTTTACGGAGTAGTACGAATTCAATGGACTGATACCTGCAAATAAGCGAACGTTTGCAGATTTCGAATTGAAGACAATTAGGTATTTTGAGACATATATAGGACTATTTCTATCCTATATAGATATTTGAGATATATTGGATCAAATCGGTCCGATATTATCTTTCGCCTTTCAACTTGGATTGGGGCTTGCGACGGGAGCAAGGGTCGGCGCTGAGCGCCAATGACCACCCTCAGGTTGTTTAGTTGGTGCTCCTCCCGGTGCTCGACCGCCACCCAAGTCGAAGTAGTCGGGTAAACTACCGCAGGACGACATCCGGGGGCGCCGTCAGTGTACATGTTCCCGCGCTGGAGACACCTATCCGATATGCTTTTACGTGCATGGACGAGTTGCCTTCGACAGGAGCCCAGAAGATCGGTAGGCGCACGCGATAGGCACTATTTCTCTTCTCCGTCGTGATCTCCAGTGCTTCGCGGTCGCCCTTCGTGGATTCCCACCATTTCTGGGCTAGTAACAGGCCGTCCTCATGACCCTCTGAGAAGAAATGTTCGGCAGCTTTGAGCTTGGCTTTCAATGATCCGCCCAGCCACCAACTGGGCGACAGCCCGTACACTATTTCTGCGCAAAGCAATCCTCTGGACTCCGCGTCCTGTTTCGCGATTATCTGTTGAACGGGCCCCTGTTTAACCAACCGGTTGAATGACTCCTCCGCATTGTCGAAACCTGCCAGCCGAAAGGTGCGGGAGCCATCGGCCGATGTGGCTATATACATAGTCGGCAGATTCGGAGGTAGTCTCTCTGTTCCAGCTTCATCGAAACGCGTACTCTGGATTTGGTAAACCTTGGGCATGAGATCTAGCATCGCCCTAGATGTACCACGTACGAAATAGCGATCTTCCAGTTGCCCCTGGCGCTCAAAACGCACCGGGCCAAACTCGGAGCGTAGCTCTTCCGCAATTTTAGGTAACGACGCTTCCGACGCTTGCGAGCCAGACTTCTGCGCGCTGGATGACTGGGCAAAGCACAGGCTGATGGTGCATAGCAGTGGAAGACATGAAAAGAAGGGTCTATAGTTCACGCTTCTTCTCCGCTTTTTCTCCTCTTTTTGCTGCTTCCTCGTTTGCTCTCGCTCAGCAGCGACCTTTGCCTTGAAGTCGTTCGCGGTCTTCTCCTCGGGCCTCGCGTTGTGGGCCGTAACTCCGTGGGTTTCTTTTGTGTGTTGACCCTGCTTCCCGTAGTCATCGGTGTTGGTACGCGCGTCATGAACATGGCCAACTTCGTGCGCCATCGTACCCTCAACTTGGCCTTGGTCGCCCTTTATTGTGCTACTGATCGTAACAGTCGCGCCTCTATAACCACCGTACTGCACTCCGCTGGACGAGTCCTCAAATGGAGCCGGGATCGGCTCGATGCCAACTACGGAGATTGAACCGCTGGTGTTTCCTATCGATGGCTGCCCGCCAGGGTCATTGGGTGTCGCACCGTACTTGATGGTGAGATTCGGCCCGTTTCCTTCATGCGCCGCCAATTCCGCACTAAATGAAGGGGACTGTTGACGCATAGTCGTAACCGTCCGCTGAAGTTCAGCGGCGACCTTCAGTTCGTATCCGTCTGGATCGACATATCGGAGTGGATTGTTGCGGGTATAGACATACCTGTTCCAGCGCTGCGGATCTGACAGGAACGCCGCCTCTCCGACCTCGGAGTCACCAGGGTGCACCAGGAGGTCGGGACTCGTAAACCTGCCCTGCGGCGAACTGAAGTATATCGCCTCGAAGTAATCGATGCCGGTCTCGGCGTCGCGCTCTTCCCCTGTAAACATCCGCTGATCCGGGGCTACCGACGTATCCGTCGTTGGATAAGCTCCAGTCGCGTAAGCGCTACCGCGCCCCCCTGTCCCGACCCAATCTCCTCCCCAAACGGCAGATAATCGCTGCGTTTGACCACTGCCCCGGTCCCATTCGTCGTCACTCGCGTTGATCCCAGGTGGTCCACCGTCAAATACTATACTCCGATAGGCGTTAACGGCGCCCCGAGGGTATACTCGGCGGCTACAGTCCCCGATGCATCCACGGCAAACGTTGTCGTCACCGGCGGCGCCCCCACCACCTTATTCTGCACCCGTCGCCCGAGCCCGTCATAGCTATACTGCGCCAACGTCGTCCCGACCGTTGCCGTCTGAACGAGTCCCTCGGCCGTGAACGTGAAACTCCGCCCAGGCGCCGACGTCATGTTTCCAGCCACGTTGTACGAAGCACCATTCCAGTGGTTGTTCGGAAACACGGCTGCAACGCTACTTTCCTGGTCCGTCGTCAGAAATGGAGTCTGTGGTCCACTTGGCGCCCGACTGCCAGTGACTCCGGTCGGCCGGTTGAGGGCATCGTAAGTCGTGCTGATCACACGTTGAGAAGGGTAGGTCTCAGCGACCAAGCCGCCGGCATCATTGTACTGACAACTAAAAGCGAAAGGCGTTCCGGTCCCTACGTCTCCGCGCTCGCACATACGCGACCGAGAGCATCGCAAGACTGGTGCTGGACACCGATGTCATCGTCGCAGCGATGCGGAGCCCAGAGGGAGCGTCGGCGACGATCATACGGGCGGTGCGGCAGCGGCAAGCTACAATGATGCTGAATGTGCCTCTGGCGCTGGAGTACGAAGCCGCGTGAGGGCGCCCGGAACACCGCGGGGCGTCCGGGTTCTCCAACCATTAGGTAGGGATCTTTCCTCGACGCCTTTATCGCCGTGCGAGAACCAGTCCCAACGCACTTCCTGTGGAGACCTCAGTTGCGCGATCTGAACGGCAAGATGGCCCCGGAGGCGGCGGTGAATGGCATGCATCCACGAGAGACGATAGCGAGGATCAAACGATGAAAGAGACCCAAACGTATCCCTTGCGGCTGCCGCGGTCGCTCAAGGAGGCGGTTGAGCGGTTGAGCCGGGAAGACCGAACCAGCACGGACCAAAAGGCGAGGGCGGATTTCAAAGCCTTCGATCAGATCATGAAGCGGAAGGGTGGTAGCACGCCCCGCCCGGGCGATGAGATGCCGTCTTAGGCCTCGGGGCCTTGCCTTTCCAGACAGTAGATCGAGAGTGGGACACGGGAGTAGAGTAGGTACACAAGGAGTATCGATGTCCCACACGCGACGCCATTTCCTGCAGGCGACGAGTGCTGCCGGGCTGGCAGCAGCCGCGGGTTCTTCCCCTACGGCGGTGGCCGCCAATGACCACATTCAGGTGGCGCTGATTGGCGCCGGGGGTATGGGCAGCGGCGACGCCGAATCGGCCTCTTCCCTGCCCGGCGTGAAGTTGGTCGCCGTTTGTGACGTGTATGAGGGACGCCTGGTGCGCGCGAAGGAGGAGTGGGGCAACGACCTCTTTGTGACGCGCGACTATCGCGAGATTCTGCAGCGAAAAGACATTGATGCGGTAATTGTGGGCACGCCGGACCACTGGCATTCGAAGATCAGCATTGAGGCGCTGCATGCGGGCAAAGACGTGTACTGCGAAAAGCCGATGGTGCAGAAGCTGGAGCAAGGTTGGGACGTGGTGGAGGCGCAGCGGAGCACGGGCAAGATCATCCAGGTGGGCAGCCAGCGCGTGAGTTCGATCGTGTATGAGAAGGCGCGCCAGCTGATGAAAGCCGGCGCTATCGGCGAGTTGAATATGGTGGAAGCGTGGTGGGACCGGAACTCGGCACTGGGCGCGTGGCAGTATTCGATTCCGCCGGACGCTACAACTGAGACCGTCGATTGGGATCGCTTTCTCGGTTCGGCTCCGAAGCGCGACTTCGAACCGATCCGTCTTTTTCGCTGGCGCAACTATCAAGACTACGGAACGGGCGTGGCGGGCGATCTTTTCGTGCATTTGTTCTCAGGCATGCATTACGTGACCGGGGCGATTGGTCCGTCGCGGGTGCAGGCCACGGGCGGGTTGAGGTTTTGGAAAGACGGGCGCGATGTGCCCGACGTGCTGCTGGGGTTGTACGACTATCCGAAATCGGACGCGCACTCGGAGTTCACGCTGTCACTGCGGGTGAATTTCGTCAATGGCGCGGGGGAGACCTCCGGATTCCGCTTCGTGGGGAGCGAGGGGGTGATGACGATTGGCAATGGCGTCACACTGAGCAAAGTTCCACGGGAGAAAGAACCGGGCTTCACGGTGGAGACATTTTCGAAAGGCGTTCGCGACCAGTATCTGAAGGCGTACTACGAGAAGTATCCGCAGCGGGCACAGACGTTAGGAACGATGGAAGCTACCGCGGACGAGAAGTTCCTGCCGCCGCGCGACTACAGCGACCACCGGGATCACCATGCGGTTTTCGCCAACGCGGTGCGGACGCGGAAGCCCGTCACCGAGGATGCGGTGTTCGGCTTGCGTGCCGCAGGACCGGCATTGCTTTCTAATATGAGTTACTACCAGCACCGGGCCTTCGATTGGGATCCGGTGGCGATGAAAGTGAAGAGTTAGGAGCCAGGGATGCAAGCGAACGACAAGATTCAGATTGCGCTGATCGGCGCTGGCGGCATGGGCAGCGGCGATGCCGGTTACGCGCTGAACGTGCCGGGCGTGAAGCTGGTAGCGGTGGCGGACATTTACAGCGGCCGTCTGACACGCGCCAAGGAGCGCTGGGGGAACGATCTGTTCACGACGCGCGACTACCGGGAGATCATTGCGCGCAAGGACATTGATGCTGTGATTGTGGCGACGCCGGATCACTGGCATTCGCGCATCACGAGCGAGGCATTGCTCTCTGGCAAGGACGTGTATTGCGAAAAGCCGATGGTGCAGAAGGTGGAGCAGGGCCTGACGGTGATTGAGGCC
>JBDTMC010000551.1:0-4917 GCA_039934475.1 Bryobacteraceae bacterium
GGGAGTCCGTTGGCGTGGAACCCGCCAGGAACAACAACGGCGGGGACTCCGATCATGTTTACCCAACCGGTAATGCTGTGCGGACCCCCACTGATCATGCCGTCCTGGGGCATTGTCTCATCGGGAGGCGGCATTTGTGTCGCCGGGTAAACCAAGCCGTCCAGGTGCAGCCGGTCCAGAGCCTCGTTGTAGGCAGCCAGCGTTTTTTGCCGCGGAATTCGCACATTGGCGTCAGCCTTCGGATCGCTTTCCATCGTAACTTGCGCCATTTGCGGCTCACCAAGGATGGTGCCGGGCAGGGAAGACCCAACGGCCTTTTGGTACTCCTCTGCCGAATGGTATTGCGCCGGCCCGTATTCGGCGAGGAACTTCTGAGTACCCTGGCGAATGTAGGGCCTGGTGCCTATCTGCGAGACCGTCTCCGAAAAAGTGTCGCGCAGAATGGAGTCGTCGAAGACGACCGTAGCGCCGGCCGCGCGAAGCCCCTCTAACGCCTTCAGAAAAGCTTCCCGTGTTTCCGGCCTCAGTGCCAGGCGAGCCTCTGTCCTCATTGCCTTTGCTTTCGCCGCCGGCACAGCCGCCACAATGCCCTGAAAGGGAATGCCCGCGCCATTCAGGATAAACGCTGGAACGCCCAAACGTTTCCCCTTCAACGCGTCACTCTTCAGATACTGCGCGTACGGACCACGCTGGGCCTTCCCCGCAGATCCGATGGTGCGCGCATCGCCCGGATCTTCTCCCGCCATGACGTCCAGCGCGATGGTGGCATCGGTGACCGTGCGCGCGATGGGCCCGGTGTTGTCCAGCAGCCAGTCGAGCGGCGCAATCCCGGCAATACTCACCAGCCCGCGTGTCGGGAAGACTCCGACAACGGAACTGGTGGCCGCCGGCATTCGGATGGAGTTGCCCGTATCCGTGCCGTTGCCGAGCAATGCGAAGTTCGCGGTTACAGCGGTCACGGTGCCGCCTGAGGAACCGCCCGGGCTGAACCGCACGTCGTAGGCATTTCCTGTCCTTCCGTAAGCGCTGCTTCGATTCGTGTCGCTGGCGGCGAAATCCGGCATGTTAGTCTGGCCCAGGATGACGGCTCCGGCCGCGCGCAGTTTCGCGACGATGGTGGCATCCTTCGGCGCCACCAACTCATGCCCCGGAATCATGTAGCCTTTCCATCCATCGGTGGTAACCAAACCCTTGACGCTGGTGTTTGCCTTCATCACGATCGGCACGCCCCACAAAGGACCAGGTTTAAAGCCAGCGTTCTTCGCATCCGCGTCCAATCGGGCGGCGGTGGCAAGCGCGCCCGGCTGATCGAGGTTCTGCACGGCGCGATAGATCCCGTTGTACTTCTCCGTCCGTGCAATATGCCATCGCACCACTTCCGTCACGCTGTATTTGTGGCTCCGGTACAACTCCTGCAATTGAGGGATGGTGGTTTCCAGAAGATCATGATCGATAGAGTTTTGCGGCGCCTTGACGCAGCCAAAACTCAGCACGGCAAGCGTGAGCAGAGGGTAGACCCTCATTGTGGCCTCCCATCCGTGACCGCGGCCAGGACACGGTCAATCGCTTCGCGGTGCCTCAGGCTGGGACCGTCCAATATATTCCAGGCAGTAAACACCATCACGATATCGTAAGCCGGAATCACCATCGGTAACTGTCCGCCGAATCCCGATCCGCCGAAGGCCAGCCGCGTATCGTCCTTGCCATACGGATACAACCACCACTTGTAGCCGTACTTCACACCCGCCTGCTCATTCACCGTGATGCCAGGCGCGAGCGATGCCTTCACCCACTCGGCGCTCACAACCTGCTTGCCGTTCCACAGCCCGTTCTGGTGGAACAACATCATAATCTTTGCCAGGTCGTGCCGCTCCAGGTACAGCCCGCCTTCGGTGTCGGCCAATCCCCACGGAATCCGCTTCCAATAGAACCGCTCGATGCCCAGCGGCGCAAAGAGATTCCTGGCAGCATACTCCTCAATATCCTGTCCGGTGGCGACGCGGAAGATGTGCGCCAGAATCTCGGTCGCGCCGCTGTTGTACTTGAACTTGGTACCCGGTTCCTCCGCCATCGGCTGATCAATCGTGTATTGCACCCAGTCCGCTGCTGCCTCCATGATGCTGCTGGAGTTCTTCGGATCGTTATAGGGCAGGTTCTCGTGCCATTCCAGCCCCGCGGTCATGGTAAGCAAATGCCGGATAGTCATGCGCCGCTTTCGTTCGTCAACGTTCGCCACCTTGCCGTCGTCGAAGAACTTCAGCACAGGCGTATCGATCGAAGGAAACTCGTGGCGCGTGATGGCCACTCCAATCGTCGCCGACGTCACGGTCTTGCTCACCGATTGCAGCGTGTGCAGGTCGCCGCGCCGGTAAAAGGGGTGCCACCAGGGATTGAAATAGTTGTACGGACCGCTCGGGTCATGCGCGTTCAGTGCGCTAGTCTCATGCGCCTTCGCGCCGTAGGTCTTATCGTAGTCGCGGGCGTACGTGCGGTCCAAGGCGACTTTGCCGTGCCGGATGATCAGCATGGAATCGACATTGCCGTACTTGCCGCTGGCGATGTCGGCGTCGAATCGGGTCAAGGCGGCCGCATCCAGCCCTACCTTCTGGGGCGTTGTAGCGGGCCAGGGACTCTGGCCGCACAGGCAACTCGCTCCGAGGGTTCCTAAAAGAACAATCCAAACAACGCGCAAATGGGCCTCCAGTCGGAACCCTTGCAGTATAGTCAACCCTTCTTTTTCACGTCCAGATCGCAAAGGACTTCCATCAAAGAGTTGAATTCAGCGCCCTCGGGCATGTCCGGCAAGGTTGCCGTGATCTTTCCGGAGGGCGCGGCCATGCGAAACCGCCCCGTGATCGTGCCAGTTTTGAACTTCAATTCCAGCGGCAGGTCCACACGGAAATTGTCGGGAACCTCAGTCATCTCATACTTCACGGTGAGCTGTGTCTTGTCGGCTATCTTCTCCGTGGAATATTCGATCTTGATGTGCGGAACCGCCGTCCCTCTCACCCACTGATCGAAGAAGAACTTCATGTCCGCTCCGAAATGCTTGCTGGCTATCGCCTCGAAATCCTGGGTGGACGCCGCGCCCTCGCCGTAGGTCTTCACAAAATCTCTCATCATGTTGAGGAACTTCGCATCGCTCCCGGTCTTGTAGTCATGGCCCAACATACGCAGCATGTGAAGCACATAAGCGCCCTTCGGATAGACCAACTGATACCCTGAAGGGAAGTCTTCCGTACTCAGTCGCACGCCCATCCAAATGGGTCCGGCTTCATTGGGGCGCACAGGCTGATTGACGCGCACCATAATCCGCTCTCGCAGGTGTTTCATGAACTCCAGAAACTGCTTCGTTCCCTTGCGGTATTCCACATAGAGGCCGGCCGAATACTCGGCGAAGCCCTCGCTCATCCATTGATCGTGATAATCCCGCCACACCACCGCGTGGCCCCACCATTGATGCGCCACTTCATGCGGCCCTACTTCGTCCAGAAAGCGCTTCATGCCGCCGGTATCCATGCGCAACTGATGTATCGCCGTGCCGTCAAGAAAAGACGTCAACGGAAGAAAGACCAATCCCGGCCAGCTCTGGCCAAAAGACATCGAGGGCTGCTGCGTCACACGCAGAAACTTGTCCGGTAACTCGCCGAACAGGCGTGTGTAGAAGGTGAGGCAATTCAAAGCCTCGGCCGCCGCGGAGTTCGTCATACCGGTAGTCGTCAATGCCCCGGCGGCGATCCCTAAACTTACCGCGGCCTGAGGGTTGTCCTCCAGCACCTTGCGAAGGTAGGACATCTGATCGTCCAGTTCGAGGTTCGCATAGACGCTCACCTGATAGCCGTTGGCGTCCATATCCTTGCGCTTGAATTTGCCGTAATTAAACCCCGCCACGGTGGCCGGACGCTGGCTATCCCACTCGGTGATCTCCACCTTTCCTTCCGTCTTACGGCTCAATTCTTTCCCTGTACCTACCAGGGAGAATTGCTTGGGCACCTGGAACCGCATTTTGAAACGGACGCGGTCGCCGAAGTCCTCCCACGGGTTGGCTGGCCTGGGGAACCACAGGGACCGGGCGCCAACAAAGAAATTGCCGTTGCCGGCCTTCTCCACCACGTCTTTGCCCGCATACCGGAATGTCCATCGATACTTCTGTCCCGGCGTCAGGGCCACCGGAGCGGCAACGTAGAGGCCAGCGTCGTGTTTTTCGTGTTCCTGGATGAAAGCCAGCTCGGTTCCGTCCTGATCCTTCACGCTCTCCACCCGCAACGTGGGCGCCAGATGAAAATTGATCAGCCTTGGGCCGGCCTTGACCGCTTGGAATTCCAACACCGCCGTGGACGACATCTGGGCGTTGTTTTCAATCGCCGTATCAAGGTCGAGGCTGATGGCGTCACAGATCGGCGTCGCGGGCTTGCGGCCGGGCGGAGAGAAGGAGTTCCAGACGTCCAGGGACTGGCCGCCCCGATGCCGCATCAGTGTCACTTCCTCCCCATCGCCTGGCGTGAATGAGTAAATCATGTTACCGAATTGCTTTCCGGTCATACGGGCCAGAAAGTATTCGCTTTTCGGTAGCAGCAATTCGCTGAGGACAGTCGCTTCCTCGTTCTGTCGTAATTTGTCCCGGAAGAGATCGCGAGTATGTTCCAGCGGCGCGCGAAACGATTCGGCAGGGCCTTCCATCGCTTTGCCCTGACTGAGTAGCTCCTTGTCCGTGTCATCGGCAAAGTAAAGAACCAACTCTGTGAACTTCTCTTCCAGGTCCTCCTGCTTCTTCAGAAATCGGCGTAGTTGATATCTCTCTGCGCCATCGGGTGTTTGGAAGCGAAATACACCTTCACCGGTAAACACCGCCGCGTAGGTCCGTCCGTGCATCGGAGGCAGGAATGCCAGCTTACCGCTGACGAGGGTAAAGGACGC
>JBDTMC010000552.1:0-4896 GCA_039934475.1 Bryobacteraceae bacterium
GATCGCATCCAATTGGTTACGATGTCCCAATTGCCGGGTACAGAGGTCCTCCGCGATGGCCCGAATTCCGTGGCGAACGTAGTCGCGGGGCAATTCCAAAGCAGATCGGTTCTCACGAATGCCCCGCAGGGCGACATGTACATGGGGATGCTCAGTATTGAAATGCGTCACGGCCACCCATTCCAGCTTTGTTCCGAGGTCTCTTTCCATGCGCGTCATCACATCTCGGGCCAACCGGTCAAGGTCGAGCCGTTCTCCGAACTCCGGCGATACTATCAGCTTCCACAGTCTCGGGTCGCCCTCGCTTTGCCACCGTTCCAGTTCCTTCGCGGGGTCCGTCGGCAGATTCTCGCCTTCCCCTATGTCGTTCGTGGCAGACCTGAAGACCGCCCCGCCAGCGCTCTCGCGCGCGATGTAGCGCCCGTGAGCCCGCCATTGTCCGGTCGTCTTATTCGCCGAGTACATGGTTCGGACCGCACAGCGCTGGTTGAATGGTTTACGCGTCCCTCCTCCGGAACCGTTACTCGTCGGTTTCCTCGATCGGCGTGAACTTCCCGCATAGCGGAGCACGGTCCTCAAGGCAGTCGACCAGGCGCGCGATTCGGTTTTTCCGCCAGAGTGTGGGCGGTTGGGCCGAATTCGAAAGTCGCCTGCTTCCTCAGTGTTCTTCGCCACGCTTCACTAACTCCGTCATCGCGGCCTGAGAGTCCCCAGCCATTCCGGCACCGACGCTCTTCAGAAAGCGGTCGTACCGGACCTTGCCACGGGCGACAGCCTGATCGTAGGCGTCCCTCGGCGGTTCAGCCACACACGTCAGCAGGGTCTTGACGAGTGAGTCAACGAAAGCGAAGAGCGCCTGTTGTGCCAGCTTGACGCCCCGAATCTCGCGCACCAAGCGGTCGAGGCTCGCAGCAATTCGTTCCTCCGCCGCATCGACTCCGCTCTCCCGACCGGCCAACTCGCGTTCGATCGCAGTCCTCATAAATGCGGTCGGGCTAGAGAAGCCGCCATCCTTGGCCGCCCGTTCTATGCGCTCGATCAGCAGTTCGTCGATTCGCAGCCCGCGGCACACTGTTTTGCCCTTCGACTTCCTCTTCACAGCCGGTACGCCTCGGCGAAACGTGTCCGTGACGGCCCCGTGCACGAACGTGCACGAAAGAAGGCGGGTCGTGCACGCCGCAACCAACGGTCGCCACAGAGCTTAGGCCCACGTAGACCAGAAAACGCGCAACAACCCTTTATGTTCCACTACGAATCTGTAGGGGGTCTGATGGGTGTCCGTTGGGCCCGGACGGGAAACATTGCGGTAACTTGTTGACAACTTATTGCGCTTGAGGCCACCGACCACCCGAAGTCGAAACATTTCGGTATCAAACCCAAAACATTTCTAGAAATTGTTGTCACTCCACCGAGAGCTGGAGGCGTACGGGTTGAGGCAGTGAGCAGCAACAAACAACAACTCGACCTGGAGCGTCTCCGCGCGCGGTTGCGAGAGAAACCGAGAACCAAGGTCGGCCAGATACGCCAGGCGTGGCCTTGTATCAAGGAATTGTTCGCGGCCGGGCACAGCTTGAAAGACATCTGCGTTTGGCTGAACGAAATCGGAATCAGCGTGGGTTACACCCGGCTCTCGTACTACATCGGCGAGTTGCGCCGCTCAGAACAAACCCCAAGCGGTGAGACTCAGCGGACGCCTGCCCCCGCGCCCGAACAGGTATCTGCCGCCGATCCACTGGCGCGCCTCAGTGAGAGAGAACGACAGCGGCCCGGATTCCAGTACAACGCCGATCCCGATCCGAAGAAGCTCATCTGAACTAAGGAGATCCAAATGGCAAGGGCCAACAGCAACGGTAGTGACCCAACAGGTACGATTCATCTGACGCTCCAGGGAAAGGGTGGGGTCGGCAAGAGCCTGATCGCCTCCGTTCTCGCCCAATACCTCCGCGATAAGGGCCTCGACCTGCGCTGTATTGACACCGACCCCGTGAATCGCACCTTCGCGCAGTACCAAGCGCTCGGCGCAGACCGTCTATGTCTCCGCGACGAACATAATCGTATCGACCAGCGCAGTTTCGATGCGTTGATGGATAGGTTCCTCGCAGAGGAGAAGATGACCTTCGTGGTAGACAATGGCGCATCCACGTTTCTGCCCCTGTGGCACTATCTACTGGAGAACAGGGCGCTCGAGTACCTGCGCGAGCGTGGGCGTCGGGTACTCGTCCATACCGTCATCACAGGTGGTCAGGCGCTGATGGACACTCTCAACGGCTTCCACGAACTTGCGCAGACTACGGCAGACCGCAACATCGTGGTGTGGATCAACGAATACTTCGGAAGGGTGGAGGCTGAGGGCAAGAAGTTTTCCGAGATGACCGCCTACCGGGAGAACGCGGAAAAGGTATGCGGCGCCGTGTTGTTCGCCAAGCGCAACCAAGACACGTTCGGTCGCGACCTTGAGGAAATGATCGCCGCGAAACTGACCTTTCATGAGGCGATAGCCAGCGCAAGGCTTCCGGTGATGGCAAAGCAGCGGCTGAAGGTGGTGCAGCGGGATCTCTTCGAGCAACTCGATGCGGTGGGGCTGTGATGGCCGCAAGAAACGATCAACCTGCGGACCTGAAGCGAATGCTGGCCCAGGTCTGCGTTGAGCACAGCGTAAGGATCGATACCGACGATCCCGCAGTCGCGGTCGTCGAGCTGAATCGCCTGATCCTCGAATCAGTGCTGGCGAAAGCCACGGATCAGATCCGAGCCGCAACCGCGGAACTGGACCTTGCGCTTGAGCGAGTACAAGTCCGGGCCGGTGCACTCCTGGCGAAGGAGCTCCGCGGCGCGATTCAGCGGGCCAGTCCTTTGGGGGCGCCGGCTCAACAAAAGGAAGAGGCGAAGCCCAAACGGAGCATGCTCTGGACGACAACCGTTGCCGGCGCCGCGTTTTTGCTTGGGATCTTGGTCGGCGTCCTGCTAAATTGGTAGCGAGGTTCTATATGCGTGATCTAGCGTTCTGGTTCCTCATCCTTGGCCCACGTGGTCGAGTTGTCTTCGTGGCTCTTTTGGCGATCTTCCTTTTTGCCGTTACAAGGTAGGCTGTTAGCGGCTAAGCGCATGATCACCGAGAATTGCTTCCGCTTTTTTGACGGTACGCTCAACGTATTGCCGCTGCCTCTTCTCTGAGCCCTTGTGCTGCAGGTCCCGACTCGCGATTGACTGGCTAACCTGGTCCGCGGAAGCGCCGTGGGCCAGGGCATAGATTGCATAGGCGAGATCTTGGCGGGTTGCGTCTCCGGCGTAAACGGGATTTGCTCTGAACGTTTCGATCGTCTTCGTTGCTGTTCCGCCACCCGGAGTCGCCCGCTGGATCTCGGCTTGGCGGCGCTCCTTCTCCATCTTAGCCTCCACCGCATCGACGAAACGTTCCCCTTCCCGGTATGGTCTTCCGCTGGCTTCCAGCAACTTGACAAACAGATACAACCCCGAAGGCATCAAGTGACGGCTCTTCCGGTTGGTAAACCCAGCAAGGCGTCCGAAGTGCCGCCAGTCTGCCGCCCCCAAATCGCCGCCAAACCGGGATGCGAGCTCCCGCGCAGCCGCTGTGCTCACGTCTCGTGGCAACACTCTTGGATGCCTCATCCACGCTTGGAAATTGCCCGGTGACGTCTCCACAACGGCCGCCGGCTGAAACCCCTCGTCCTTCATTCGAGCCACGCCGTCCTTCGTGAGATCATCAACCATACTGAGATTGTGTTCGCCTTTCGGGCGAATATAGATGTTCCGGCCCTGCGAGTTCTGAAGCCGCAACCAAGCCACCGAACGGAGTAGCGTGTCTACATCCCACGTGCGCGGGATCATCACAGCCCCATCCTGTCCACTACGCTCTGGTTTATAAAGGCCAACCTCATAAACGGCCATTCCCATGGCTGCGATTTGTTGGCGTACCGCGCTCTCTGTTCGCTCCACTTGTCCTCCATCCGGCACGCCACAAGCAGGCGCCTGTGTGACCGAGCGCGACCGCCCCAGAAACATTTGGGAAACTTTAGCGAGAAAAATTGGAAGTTTTTTGTCACGGCGCACCCACGGCGGCGCTTACGGGTTGAGGGCACTATGCGTCAGCATCTTCCATCGATCGTGCTTCTAACCCTGCTGGCCAACGAAAATGTGGCATCAGGCCAACTACAGGGCATTGCTGAAGACCATTTGAACCGTGCCAAACGGCTCGCGAACGCCTTTAATTGGACCGACGCAGGGCCGCATTTCCGCGAGGCGGCGCGTCTGTTAGGACTGCAGGGAGATGCGAAGCTCGTCTATCAGTCGAAACTCGGTGTAATGCGGTCAACAACGGCCAACCTAGTCATCCCGGCAGTTCTTCTAAAGCTTGAGGACGACCTGCGGAATCTGCCCTTCCTACAAACGGATCGCCGCCTCCGCATGTTCTGCCTGATTGTGAAGGGCGACTTTGACGGCGAGTCCGACCATTCCGCGATGGAGCGTGATTGGGGCGAGGTGCATCGCTTGGCGCGCGAACTGGGAGACGAGGCGTGGCAGAACCGCGCGCTGGCGCAACTCGGCATCGCCGCCTTCTACAACGGTGACCTCGAAGGCGCTCGTGAACGGGTTGGCAAAGCAATGTTGGAGGCTCATCGAATCGGCGATAAGCCGGGCGAGATGGTCGCCCTCTCATTCATGGCGCACGGACTCAATTTGACCCGTCTATTCAACCAGGCTCTGCCCATAGTTGACCGCGCGATCAAACTGGCAAAGGAAGACCCGGACATCGGCTATCCTTATGTGGCATTGGAGACCAAACTCGTAGCTTTGATCGGCACAGGTCAGCTTGAGGCTGCGCAACGACTTGTGGATGAGATGCTCTTGTTTGCCCGGAAGAGCCCAGGCGGTGCT
>JBDTMC010000553.1:0-4876 GCA_039934475.1 Bryobacteraceae bacterium
CAACAGCCCGGTAAGCACCGCGACTGTTAAGGTTCCCGCCAGCACCCAGCCGTTCAGTGACAACTCCGACAGGCGGGGGATGGCGTCGATCTGGGTGGCGCGCAAAGCGATGGCCGCTGCCTCCGCAATGGCGACGCCTAACGCCGCACCAGCCGCGGAGAGCATTAGGGATTCGGTCAGCAGCAGGCGAATGATGCGAAACCGGCCCGCGCCCAGTGCACGGCGAATGGCGATTTCGCGGCTGCGCTGCGTGCTTCTTGCCAGCAGAAGATTGGCCACGTTCACGCAGGCGATTAGCAGTAACAATCCCACTGCGCCCAGCAGTACCCACAGGGCGCGGCGAAGTTCCTTGCTCGCAACCCATTCGGTGGCGGGTCCAATCGCCACTCCCATACCCTTGTCGTCTTGCGGATACTGACGAGCCAGACTCGCAGCGGTGTTCTGCAGGTCTGCTCGGGCCGATTCGATAGTTACCCCGCGCGACATCCGGCCCACCACTTCGAGTTCCCAACTGCCGCGGTCCGCCTGCGGCGAGTAAACCATCGGAACAAAGACGTCGTTGCTATTTAGCCACGGCTCTCCCGGCGGCATCACGCCCACCACCAGATACGCTTTGTCATTCAAGCGGATGGTCTGTCCGACGATCGCGGGGTCCCCCTGGAACCGCTGTTTCCAGAAGCGATGGCGCAGCAAGGCGACGTTCGGAGCGCCAGGCCGGTCTTCCTCGTAAACGAAATCACGGCCCAGCAAGGGTTGGACGCCCAGCACACGCCACCAACCAGCAGAGATGACGCCCAGCGTTACGTGTTCCGGCGCGCCGTTTCCCGTCATGTTGGCGTCGCCACCGGTGTACGCGGCAATCTCGTCGAAGGTACGCCTCTGCGCTCGCAGGTCCCAAAAGTTCGCCATGCTCACGGAGGAATGATCGATGTTGCGATCGAGGCGCGATTCATGGATCTCCACCAGCCGGTCCAGGTTCGCGAACGGAAGCGGCCGCAAGAGCACGGTATAGAACACACTGAAAATCACCGTCGCGGCGCCGATGCCGAGCATGAGAGTGGCGATAGCCAAGGTGCTGGACGCCGCATTGCGGCCAAGGGAGCGCAGCGAATGGCGGACGTCCTGCCCGAGTTCATTCAAAAGGCGTCCGGCGCTCGCATCTCGAACTTCTTCTTTCACTTGTTCCATCCCTCCCGCCTCCATGAGTGCTTCTCTTTTTGCGCGTTCCGGCGGAACGCCGTGGCGCACTTTCTCCGCCGTCAGCAACTCCACATAAGCGCGGAGTTCATCGTCCAGTTCGCGCTCCACGCGGGCCCGCTCGGTAAGGTTCCGCCACGTACTGATCAGTCGGCTCCACATCCGTTACCTTTTACGCTTCCAGCGCGTTCATGATCCCCAGGGAGATGCGGCTCCACTGTTCTGTCTCGGTAGCCAGTTGCCGCTGCCCCGCTTTTGTCAGCCGGTAGTACTTCGCCTTGCGGTTAGTTTCCGATTCACCCCACTCCGCCGCCAGCCATCCAGCTTCTTCCATTCGATGGAGCGCAGGGAATAGGGAACCGGGCTTCACCTGAAAAGTGCCCTTTGTGATCTGATCGATGCGTCGCGAAATACCCAGCCCATGTTGCTGGCCCGCAGCCAGCGCTTTTAGAATCAACAGATCAAGAGTGCCTTGCAGCAGGTTCATATAGACGTCCTATAGCAGTGTAAGCGACGCCCTATAGAATGTCAATAGGAGTGCGTCTGGCGAGTAAAGCATTGTAAAAGCGGGGCCGTTTGCGAAACCTCTGCTCTCCCGATAGCGTTGTATAAGGTGGAACAGTCAATTGCGGCGATGGCCGGGAGTCAATTCCAACAGAGGCCACCCGAAAAGAACAACAAGGAGAATTGAGATGAAACAACTTTTAGTGGCAGGAGTTCTGGCAGCCGCGTTGGCAATTGTGCCGGCCGTGGCTCAGGAACAAGGTCAGGATCAAAAGCAGGATCAGCAACAACAGCGCCGTGAGCAGATGCAACAGCGCATGGCCGAATATAGAGATCGCCTCAAGCTTGCTCCGGAACAGGAAGAGAAGCTCACCGGTCTGCTGAAGGAACAGATGCAGAAAGCGCGTGAGATTCGCGAGAAGAATCAGGGCGATCGCCGCGCCATGATGCAGGAGATGCGCGGCTTGCAGGAAGACATGGACGGTAAGGTGTCCCAATTCCTGAGCAAAGATCAGATGGTTGAGTGGGCCAAGATCCGCGAGGAGAACCAGCAGCGCATGCGCGACAACATGCGCCGCCGCAAGCAGCAGTAGTCAGCGTCTAGTAATTACCGGGGTCCCATTGTTCATCGTGACATCGCGGACCCCGGTAAATCCCTCCGGAATCTCCTCCAGAAAGATCGTATATTCCCTCTTCAGCCGGGCGTGGGCGTTGATCCAGCGATAGGACGGCTTGCCGAACAGGCTTCCTCGTTCCACGCTCTTCCGTAGCCCTTCAGCAAACGGAGTGTCTCCGAATTCAATGCCGCGTGCCACCACTTTGCCGTCCCATGGTTTCTCAGTGGAGCGCCGATTCTCCTGCCAGTCGGCGATCCAGGGGCTGCCCTCAGCCGGAAACACGTAACCGATCAGAACGCGATAATCGGGGTGATACATCGTGAAGAACTGTTCGTGGCGGGCGGGGTCCATCAGCAGCGCCGTGTAGCTACCGGTGTGCGGCGTTTCCGGCATCATGCGGCGTTTCCCGTCAGCCCAGTTGATCTCCGCGTTGTCCAACAGGCCGCGCGTGGCGGAGACGTCTAGAAACGTCTTGCCCGGCTCGATAAACGGCTGCCCGAAGGTGGCGTGCTCCATCCAGTTGGCAGCGCGATCCCAGTTCGTCAAGTTCTCCACCCACTCTTCCACGCGAACTGAGCGCGCACCTTTACGGAGTGTGACGGCTCGCTCCACCACATACTGCGTCTTCTCCAGGCGAGCCCCGTAGCGAAACGTCACCGCATCGGCGGTTTGGTCCACACCCAGCTTCTTCCATTCTACGATGGGCGCCTCGCCGTGACTGCCCAGTCCGGCTTTCACCTCGTCGTCGGATGACGGGGGGCCATATGACGGGAAGCACAGCAGGTGTCCCATGTAGCCGGCCGAAAGCCAGCGATGCGGACCATCGCCGTAGATGGGATTGTGCCTCGCGTCCTCGTATTGGTAAGGCTCGATGGTGGCGTAGTGCGGCACACGCATCGGGTTGACGCTCTTCTTCGGATCGGAAGACAGCAGGCGCACCTCGGCGATGTGCCCGCCGCCGCGCAGCAGCGCCACGCGCATGGTGCCGTTCTCCAGCACCCACGCCTGGCGCCCGTAGACCTTCTCCTCATGTACTGTCTGCGCCATCGCTGCCGCGGCGCACAAGAGAGCGATTACGAAGCCACGACCATATCCTGCCAGAACCCCGGCTTCTCCGGAGGCTGCGTGTAGATGCCTTCCGGCCCGCGCGTGACGTTGTACTGTTCTTCCCACAGTTGGTAGACCTCCTTCGGTCCGCCAGGCGCGGGCATGAAGAGTTCCGCCCATGGCGCGTTGACGTTGGCGATGATCCAATGAATAGCCTGGTTGAGTCCGCCGCCATGCGGAATCACGGGGATGTCGTAAGTGGCCGCCAGTGAGCCGATGCGTTTCATCTCGGTCAGGCCACCACACCAGTTGATGTCGGGTTGCCAGATCGACGCTCCGTTATGCTCCAGCAAATAGCGGAACCCGTAGCGGCCGTATTCATGCTCGCCGGTGGCGATGCGTGTCGATTTGATGGTGGTGTTCAAACGCCCGAAGCCCGCATAGTCGTGCGGCTGCAGAACCTCTTCCATCCAATACACGCGCAGCGGCGCAAGCATCTCCGCCATCTCCAGCGTGTAGCGCTCCGTCCACGCCATCCAGCAATCCAGCATGATGTCGCCATCGGGACCCAGTGCCTTACGCGCGCCTTCCACCAGTTCCACGTTCTTCCTCATGCCCTCCCGGCCATCGGCGGGGCCGTAGGGAATGGCTAGCTTCAGCCGCTTGAACCCTGCTTCGATGTGCTGGTCGATGTCGTTGCCGGTGCAATACGCCGGCACCCGCGGCTTCACTTTGCCGCCAATCAATCGGTATACCGGCATGTCCAGCGCCTTGCCGATGATGTCCCAGATCGCCAGGTCCACGCCGCTGATGGCATTCATGGCAATGCCCATGCGGCCGTAGTGCATGGTGGAGCGCCAGCAGATGTCCCAGATACGCTCGTAGTTGAATGGGTCTTCGTTCATCAACAGCTTGGTGAGATGCTCCGTCACCACCATGCCGCCGCCCGGTCCGCCCGTGCCGTATCCCTTGATGCCCTTGTCGGTGGTGATCTCCACCGTGAAGCTGTTCACCTTGCCGTCATCGGGAAAGAAGAGCGAGCGCGTCGCCTTATACTCCGGATAAATCGACATCGGATTCGCCACTTCCACTCTCGTTGTGGACCACGACCCGGCAGCGGGAGTGTACGTGGGCGCCGGTTTACGCGGGCGGGTCTGCACCAGCCGGACACCGGTGATTTTCAGCTTACTCTTCTCTCCATCGAATGGGGCCGGCGAAGCAGCGGCGGCAGCGCCTGCCGCCAGTGACAGTGGGAGTGAACGCAAAAGGTTGCGGCGGTTCATGGATTACTACGCTATTGCGTGAAGGCCTCCGGCGTCAAGCCGCTGGGGCTGTTAGTATAATGCCCATGTTCCGCACCATCGTTCTGCTTGCCACCGTTATGACAACCATCACCGCCGCCGAACTTCCGTCGAAGAAGTACCTCAACCTCGCCGCCATCAAGACCATGGTGAGCGCCGCCGAAGCCGAAGCGCAGAAGCGCAACGTCCAGGTCACCATCTGCATTGTGG
>JBDTMC010000554.1:0-4863 GCA_039934475.1 Bryobacteraceae bacterium
AAAACTTTGCCAACTATGAGTCCCGCATCCACCGCCACATCAAGCAAACACTCCTGGAACTCAAAACCATCGAACAGTTGCTGCCCCAACTCGACGAACCCGGTATCGACCCCAGCGTAGAAGATGCCGACGAGCCCGGCCCCTACAGCACAGGCCCGCAAATCATCCCCTTCCCGCATCCCTCCACCGACCCCGTCACAACAGAAAAGACAAACGAACCTGAGTGCGACTCAACCCCCGTGGAATCAGCCCCCTGTAGCCCAAGAAATTTCAAACCCAAACCGCTCGCACCGCGTGTCCCGTATCCCATCTACCATCGCCGGAAATCCGAGGTCGAACAAACGGAGAAAGTGATGGTCGCCGGACACGCCCGCGACACCCAATGTCTATCGGAGGTCTCGCCCCACGGGGTAGTATGAAACCTGGAACTCATAGTGTCTCAGCCTCCGGAACAGGAGGGTGTGGCGTGATTCCAGTTACCTCGAGGAGTATGTGTGGTAAGGATCAACTTAGTAACATAAAGAATACTATCTATGCGTCAGCAATCTATTCTCGCCCTCGTTATTGTCGCGGCCGTGGGTGCAGTCCAAGCCACTCCTCTTAATCCAACCGGCCAGGTCCTTGCCCGGTGGACGGCTCCTTCGCCGGTCGTGCTGCAGTCACTGAGGGACGCCGGGATTACCACCGTCTTCGTACCTTTCCAGCCAGGTCAAGCCGCAACGGCGAAGACCGTCCCGTTAATTGCAGACTTACCGCAAGCAGCTTCCCTCTCTATGCTTTCGGAATCAGCGGCAGCCGCAAAGCGCGCCGGGTATGTTGCCGCCGCCGTGACCGCCACGGGGGACCTCCCGTCCTTCCGCCAATTCCTCAACGCTCAAAAGGACTTCATCCAGTTCGTTTATCTGAAGCCGGAGCAGCTCGATTGGGATGTCTCTCCTGCTCACGCCGTCCTTGAATCCGGCACTTGGCCCGGCTTGCATGACTTGGATACCGGCGCCGCGGGAGCATCCGAACGGCCTTGGCTCGATGCCAACCTCCACCTCTACGAATACCTGCGGGCCTTCTACCCGCACCGTCTCCCGCTGCTCAGCTACCACCCTAAGAACCCTTCTGCCAGCCTTCACTCTGTGGAAACGGCGTTGGCGGAAGCGTTCGCCGGTGGAGGCAATACCATCCTCGAATTTCCCGACTCCTATCGCCAGCGAGTCGCGCGCAGTGACCCCCGCGCCCTCGCAGCGTTGCGCTCCCTGGGCAAGCTAGCCGCGTTCATCAAAGCCCAGCGGAACCTTCCCCGCGTATCCAACGGCGCTCGCACCGCTGTGCTCAGTCAGTCCTTGGAGCAAGCTGAGGAGATCCTCAATCTGGCGTACCGCAACAACCTCGCGCCGCGTGCCCTGCCTGTCACCCCGCACCCGCTTTGGGATACCAACCATATACGGATCGTGGCTGCCGTCAATCTGAACGTGGAGCCGGACACGGCGAAGAGTCTCGTCGAATTTCTGCAAACAGGCGGCAAGGTTCTCACCGCTCCCGCAACCGCAGGCAAACCCCAGAAATGGTGGGAAACGGCCGCCCCCCGCCAGCTCAGAACTCAAGGCAGTTCCACCGCCTACGCCGCCGGGAAAGGGGAAGTGTACGTCTATCCCGAGCCGGTCTCCGATCCTTCCGAATTCGCTCTCGACTTAATGGAAGTGGCCGGCGCAGACAACGTCGAGGGCATCGGCTTACGAGGCCTGGATTTCCGCGTCTGGAATACGGGTGTCGTCCTCGGAACGCTCTACCAAAATCCGGGTGAGAAGATCGTGCTTCTCACCAGCTACGGTTCCGAACAGGACTACGACCTCCTGCTGTCCGTGCGTGGCGAGTTTAGCGCGGCCTCCTATGAGGATACTTACACCAACGGCCCACGTGCCCTCACTGTCATGCAGCGCCCTGGTCGGGTAGAGTTAGATCTGAAGACGGTGAGGCGTCTGGGCATAGTGCGCCTCAAGGAGAAGACACAATGAGCAGCACACGAAGGGAATTTCTCGCCTCCGCCGCCGCGGTGAGTGCGGTTCGCAATCCGGCCGACTACTTTGGGCTGCACGACTTCATTGAGGCGAATCCGAAAGCGGTCTTCATCCGGCGCACTCGTGTCCGCGAGAAAATGGACTCCGCCGCCAAGCGCGCGGAGGGTCTGAAACTCGCGCGGGAGATCTTTGTGCCCCGGGAAACCGCCGGTGTCCCCGTTACCCACCGCATACTGCTGAAGCCGAACATCACCAGCGTCCGCGGGCGCACCCGTCCCGATGTTGAAAACTGGGGCACGGGCACTGACCCTGACTTCTACGAAGGCCTGATCCTCGGCCTGAAGGAACTCGGATTGAAGAAATTCCACTTCTCTGAGTCCAACCTCTATTACTCCTGGCACTACCGCGGTTTCATGGATATTCACGCCCGCCACGGCGTCACCATGAACGAGCCCGAGCAACGCCTCGGGAGCCCGCGCGCGGAACGGGAAGTGGTCTGGAGCAAGGTGCCGGAGGCGGTCGTCTACCAGCGCATTCCCCATCATTGGCCCGTCAACCAGCCGGACACCTGGCTCTTCAACATCGCCAAGTGGAAGGCGCATAGCATGTGCCTCACGCAATCGGTGAAGAACGAACAAGGCCTCGTAGTGCTGCCTTTCATTCGCTTCTGCGCCGGCTGGAATATGGTCACCGGTTGCCCCGACGTAATGAAACCACACATCGCCCACGAAGTGGAGCCGCGCGTGAACCGCTATTTCGAGGGTCACAAACGGATGGGGTACCGCCGTTATTCGGCCGTTTCGGAGGGCGTATCGCCGGTCGCCCAGGAGATCTGGGCTCATAAAACGTGCGACAACCAGAGCGTGCTCAAAACGGGTCTGGCCATGATCGAGGGCATCTACGGACGCGATGGCGACGGGTTCGGCATCGGTAATGATTACCTCACGAACATCGTCATGTTCTCCAAAGACAAGTTCCGCCTCGATTTGATCGGCCTTTGGCTCGGCGGTCACGAACCAGGCAACGTCTACCTCTATCGCATTGCCAAAGAGCGCGGCCTTACCGATACCTTCAATCCATGGGACGTCCCGGTCTACGAATGGGTGGACGGCAAGCCCATTCCCAAGAAGCTCAGCGATTTCCCCCGCACGCCTCTGCGCAGCCCCTATCTGACGATGCCCGGAGAGGCGCCCCTACATCTCGCAAATGAGCGCTTCGACTACGACAAGATCAGGGCCTGACAAGTTAGGGTGTTATTGCACGCGGATCGCGCCCAGGTCGTACCAGCCGTCGGGTTGACGGCCGGTGATGGCCAGGGCGATGGCCGGGGCTTGCGTTTGCGGGTCCAGGAGAGCTACCCGGAAACGGTAGTCGCCGGCGGGGAGGGTGGCGGGAACCGGGATTGTGTCCTCGAAGATGGCGTCGCCGGGGAGCCATTTTCTAATATTGGCTTGCGTTCGGATGACTGCCGCGCCCGATTCGCCTCTAAGTTGGATCGCCAGGATGTAGTCGGCATAAACCGGAGCTACTCCGGCGTTCAGCCACCACATGTTGACTGGCATCATCGCGCCCGGATGGACGGTGCCGGGGTATTCCAGCTTGCGCAGCAGAAAGCGATAGCCGAGTTTCTTCTGGAAGTCGTCGAACTTACCCTTCCATGACGCTGGAATCGCAGTTGACTTGATGTTGATCGTTGAGGCGTGCCAGCGTAGCGCTTGTTGGATGCTGTAATCCACCTGCTCGGCAGTGTAGTGCCATTGCTTGTCCCAGCCGGCTGGGGTGCCGCAGGTCTCCAGGGATACCGGGCTCTTTTGCCAGACGTCCTGGATTTCGGCGCGGACCACTTGCTGCGGATAGAGATCCAGCATGTGCTGGAATCCTTTGCCGCGCCCGCCGAGGTCGCCCCAGCAGTCCAGCCGCCAACCAGCTCCGCGTTGCGTTCCGTAGCGGAGGGCTTCCAGGGCGTCGAAGTTCATCAAAAGGGGCGTGCGATGGAAGGCTTCGAAGTATTGATCGATGAGTTGCTTTTGAATCGACCAATTGGGCAGGTAAGGACCCCAGCCTTCGCCCCAGTAACCAGCCGTGGAAATGTCAACGCTATCCAGGAAGGGATGGCCGTCGTAGCGGGCTCCGGCGGTGGCGACCAGGGCTCCCCACTGCTTGGCGTAGGCGGGATCGGCGGCGTCGGGTTGCCAGATCTTTCCGTCGGCATCGGACTCCTTGTTGATTCGCCGTGCGCCTGACGTTTGATACCAGCCCGGCATGGCATGGTCCTGGTCATAAGGCATGATGCGGATCATCACCCTTTGGTGGCGCTCGCTGGCGCCTTGGAGGGCGGCGTCGATGATGTCCCAGCGGTACTTGCCTTGCGCCGGTTCGATCTGTGACCAGAACCAGCGGATGTAGGCGACCGAGGAGTCAGGGAAGTCGGGCTTGGTTGCCGCCGGCGGCGTCGCCGTCTCTGGACCAACTTCGGACCATTTCGTTCCGGGGTTGATGGCATCGCCATTGAGGCGTTGGAAAGTCTGAATTCCCATGCCGGGATTCACCAGGACGTCGGGAATTTCAACCGGGCGCACGACGATCTGACCGGACTGTGCGAGGGATGCGATTTCGAAGAGAACGAGGGAGATAAGAAGGCGCATATGATCCATCTTTTACGGTATCAGGCTGAGAATGGCCCCGCGCTTGCAATACAGAGAATGAAGGAGAGAATCAAAATGCGCAAGTTATTGCTGACCGCTCTGTTCGGCGTGGCTCTCGGAATCGGTTCGGCCTCTGCTGCGGAGATTGTGGTGCGAGTACGGCCTCCGCGCGCCGTCGTCGAAAGGCGTCCGGTGGCGCCCAGTCGGCG
>JBDTMC010000555.1:0-4857 GCA_039934475.1 Bryobacteraceae bacterium
GCGCGTCCCTCTTGCAGGCGTGCCAGCATCACGCCGATCTGGTCGCGCGCCAGGTCAAGATCCATCCTGGCGACGTCGCGAGCAGCTTCGGCATCGCGATAGTCCTGGTAAGACCGCCGGCTTTCGAGCGAGATGCGGCTGCGGACCTGATTTACCTGCGTGCGCAGGTGAAGTTCGTCAAGCTGAGCCTGGGCGCCCTGAGCCATGGGGGCGGCTCCGGGCAGAATGGGCAATTGAAAAGAGACGCCGATTTGGCCGTTGTGGCGTTGGAAGCCATTGTAAAACGTATCGTAATTATTGAAACGGCCGAGCAGCGCGTATTGACCGACGAGTTCCACCCGAGGCAGGCGCGACGAACTGTAGGATCGAATTTCGTAGCCTTTGGCGAGGAGCGACGACTGCAGGCGCTTCAGCTCGCGGCTGTTGGCCAGCGCCTCCTCCACCATGGCTTCAGGCGTGGGAGGAAGGTCAACCGCGGGTGTGGGGTCGTCATTCGGCACCACACGATCCTCGGGCGGGAATCCGAGTACCGAGGCGAGGGCGGCGGTGGCATACTCGGCGTCGCCTTCCACCACTGACGCACGCTGCCTGGCGCGGGCGAGGTTTACCTGGGCGCGCTTCTCTTCGATGGGCAACTCGCGGCCTTCGGCGACGCGGGCGCGGACGGTTCCCAGCACTTTTTCGAGACTCTCCACCTGATGCTTAACCAAATCGCGGAGGCGGCGTGCGCGCTGCGCGTCCAGATAAAGGTTGGCCGTGCGCAGGGCGACGTCTTCGCGTTTCATCTGCGTGTCGAGCGTGGCGCCGCGGGCATTCTCGCGCGCTTGCGCCACCTGGTAGCTCTGTGGGCGGTTGAAGATGGACTGCGAAACGCGCGCCTGAATGATGGACGGAGCCGAACCTTCGATGCTGAGCGGGAACCCGTTGGTGTAGGCGAGGCCGCTGCCCACACTGAGCTTGGTACTGAAGGGATCGCGGGCAACTTTGGCGTCGAGGGCGGCACGCTGCTCGTCAAGACGGGCATAGACAACGTCAGGGTTCTGCGTGGCGGCCGTCTCCACAGCCTGGGCCAACGAGAGAACCCTTGTTTCGGCGAACGCGGACACGGCAAAGGTGAGCAAAAGAACGGTGTTTCGGAGCATCGTGATCCTCTGACAAAGGCTACTGGTATCGTAGCGCTTCCGAGAACAGCGTCAGGCCCAGGGATCGTAGCTGCCGATGCTCCAGAGGTGTCCTTCGGGATCGCGGCACGTGAAGGCGCGTCCGCCGTAGTCCATGGTGGCGATGTCGATCACCACCTCGGCACCGGCGGCTTTGGCCGTGATGTAGATGGCATCGCAATCGGAGACGATGACGTAGGGTGCCTGCGTTTCCAGCCGTCCGATCTCGTCGGGATGGCGAATCAGCTTGCTGTACGGCGTTCCTTCCACCACCGAACCGATCATGATCATGCCGTTGCCGAAGGTCAGTTGTGCGTGCGCAATGGTCCCATCGGGATTGGGGTACACGGCTTGCTTCTCAAACCCGAACGCCTGGCAAAGCCATTCGATGGCAGCCGGGGCATCGCGGTATCGCAGGCTGGGAATGATTGTCGATTTGCAGTCTTTCGGGTAGTTGGCCATGTGAGTGAGGTTACTCCGCGGCGGTAGCGGAAGTCTTGGAAAAATCGGAAGGGATGTGGTTGATCCACCGGCTGCGGCGGGCGGAATACGTGGTGGCATCGATTCCGGAGAAGGCGCGGAACTCGTTAGCGAAGTGAGACTGATCGTAATAGCCGCAGTCGAGGGCGAGTTCGGCCCAGGCGACATCCGCGCCGGCATGGAGTTGGCGCACGGCCCGCTGGAAGCGTTGGATGCGGCACCAAACCTTGGGGGAAAGACCCACCTGCTCCCGGAAAATTTGCGAGAAGCGGCGCTGGCTCCAGCCGGTGTCCGCGGCGACATCCCTCACTGTGGCGAACTGGGCGAAGCGGTGCAAGGCGTGGCTAACAACCTTGTGACGGGTGAGCCGGAACAGGTTGGAGTGGAGGAGAAACGATTCCAGGGCGTCGAGTTTTACTTGCGGAGTCGGCGCTTCGCGGAGAAGATCGCGGAGGGTTCGGGACCTTGTGCCCCAAAGGTCTTCGAGGCCGACGCTGCGGTTGCTGAAGATGTCTGCGGCTTCGGAAGCGAAGGGAGCGAAGCCGCCGGGGTGGAAGACGATGCCGATGAGATCGGCCATATCGGAAGTATCGACGATCTCATATTGCGAACGCGCGCCCACAACGAGTGACGGCGCGAGCGCGCACTCCGGCCGGCCTTCCGGACAGTCCCAAATGAAGTCGCGCGCGAGGTTGACGATGATCTGAACTGAGCCCGAGGGGAGGATGCGTTCCCGTTGGTGGAGGACGTCTGGGGCGCGTGTGTACCAGAGGAGGCGAATGCAATCGCGTAAGGGCGCGGCCGGTGTTCGCTCGATGTAGATCATCGAGGCGTTTTGACGTCCAGAGCGAACTTCAGCCAATCAATTGGGCCGGACTCCGACGCACCAACCAGATCCCGTCCGATGTCCCTCCGAACCACCTGACCAACGGAGACTTGGCCAGAGATATGGACGGACCGGCGTTGCGCAGATCCTGCGACAGCAAACAAAAGCAGCATACCAACCGCGGCGCGGATCACTCACCCATCATCACCGAACTAAGCCCATGTGGCAATGGGTGAGCGCCGCACCCGCTCTACTTAACGGCGTCAGCGGTCTTTTTGGCGCCCTTCTTCACAGCATGACCCGCTTTTTCGGCGCCCTCACCGGTGGCTTGCGCACCCTTCTTCACGGCATGGCCCGCCTTCTCAGCTCCCTCCCCGGTAGCGTCCGCGCCCTTTTTGACCGCCTTGCTGGTTGCGTGGGCCGCCTTGGTGGTGTCCGTTTTCACCACTGAGCCTGCTTTCTTAGTATCCTTAGTCGCTACTTTAACTCCCTTTTTCGTGTCCTTGACGGCCACCTTAGCGCCCTTTTCGGTTTCGCTGGCAGTCGTTTTGGCGGCGCCTTCGGTGGCCTTGCCTGCCTTCTTAAGAGCGCTTCCCACCTTCTTTGTGCCGCTTTCTTCCTGCGCTGAAGCGGAGGAAGCGACCGTGAGGGCGAGAATCGCCGTGAGTGTTAATACAAGGGGTTTCATCATAGGGATGTAGCTCTTATTGTAGGCGGGACGACAGAATTCTCAAAGGGAAGACCACGGCGCGGTGCCTTTGGGTTGCCCGAGCCGCTCCAGCGGGGCCAGCCTGAATCAGTCAAGCACCGGCGAACAGCACGGCTTCTGCACCGGTTTCGGCTCCATCAATTCGGCGCGCGTCAGATTAGCGTCGTAGAGGTTAAGCTGCCACTTGCCGTCGCGGCCGATTTTCGGCCCCTGGTCGGGCGTGAGGCCCCGCTCCAGCACCGTCTTGTACCCGTCTTTGACACTCGGCACCCCAAGCGCCATGTGATTCATCACCCCAAGCGTCTTGGCTGAAGGGTTCTTCACATTCAGCATGTACTCAAACCAGTCCGTGCCGTCGGGAACCCGCATGTCCACCCACTTGGTCTCGTCGTCAGTCATCCCGCCATGCCAGAATTCGTGGAAGCCAAGAATATCGCGGTACAGGGCGTCGTAGGCGGAGCGGTCAGACACCGTCGTGCCAACGTGGATGATGCGCTCCGAGACGCGCGTCGCCGGCATCGCCTTCCCGAAATTCCGTGAGTGCAGCGAGCCCGGCATGTACTGCACAAACTCGATGTCGTGGCCGTCGGGGTCTTTGATCATGAAGCTGACATTGCCGTCCAACCCCTTGTGCAGCGCGGCCGGAACCTTCACGCCCTTGCTGTTCAGGTAGTCGCGCAACTGCTGAATGTTATCGGTTTCAAACGCGATGTGCGACAGGATTAACTGGTCGGGACCTTTCCAGTCAGGGAAGACTTCTATGTATTGGTGGTCGTTCACTTTGAAGTAGACCAGCATCAACCCGCCCTGCGGCTTGTCGAGTTGGAAGGCTTCCTCGAAGCCGAGCTGCCGGCCGTAAAAGGCGCGCGCGGCTTCGAGGTTATCGGTATGCAGGCCGATGTGCGCGACGCCCACGATGTGCGGCCGCGTCGGGGCGGTGTTCGTTTGAGAAAAGCCGCAGGCAGCGAGTGCGGCCAGGGCGATCTTTAGCGGAAATGTTTGGTACCGCATGACCTACTCAGTATAAGGAAGGCCTTGCCACGCCGATAGCCGGGAATCCATCGCGGCACTGAGGCGCGAAAGCGATCGTAGTCCGGGCCAACCGTGGACCGCAGAGCCCGCTGTTCATACACCGGGACGAACAAGTGAAGGCACAGCCAAACCAGCACTCCGCAACGGAGGACAAGCAGATTTCGGTAGATCGGGCCTTGACCAACAATGACCGCGACTACTGCTATCTACATCGGATTTCGAACGTACCGGTAAGGTCCGCTGGTAATCAGGTAACGAGTGGGGATAGACCGGCACCGCTCGCGCAATCGAGTCCAACAGGGGGCGTTAGGTTTTTCAAGCCCCTTGCCAAACGGCGAGGGGTCGGGGTACAACGGAATACACAATGTTCGGCTGGTTCAGCTCCAACGCTCAAGCAATCCAAGCAATGACGGCGGTTTTGAGCCTGTGTTTAACGGTAATCGCCATCCTCGTCACTTGGTGGTATGTTGCACTGACTCGACAGATTGCGGAGACTAGTAGCCGTCAACTGGCGGCGATTCTGCAACCCATCTTGTGGCTAACCCTTAAACGAACTAGTTTTGGAACAGAATGGATATACGGCCTTGAAAAGCACCTAGTGTAGTGCTTCATAAGTTGTAACCTTTATCTGGTTTCCCTGCGTCTCTATA
>JBDTMC010000556.1:0-4851 GCA_039934475.1 Bryobacteraceae bacterium
CGCATGGCGAGTCGTCCGCAGAGCCCTCTTCAACCACGACGACCGCAAGCGCCTGTACAAGGAAGCTCGCGAATACCTCGCCCTGCGCGCAAAGCGCAAGCAGTTCGTTAAGGACCAGAAGCAGCAGGCCGGTGCGTTCGCCAGCGGAGACTAGGAGTGGCGGGCAGTACGATGTCCACGAAGACCGCGGCCATGGTTGCCGTGGTGGTGCTGAGTAACGTCTTCGGTAACTTCTTTATGGGCTGGGGCGTGAAGCACCAAGTACCGTCCAGCGGTTGGCTGGGGCCGATCCTTACTCTTTTTGACCCCTGGGTAGCCGCCGGAGTGGCCCTTCTTATTCTGTGGATGCTGTCGCGCATGGCCCTGTTGAGCTGGGCTGATTTGAGCTACGTCCTGCCGGTCACTAGCATCGGCTACGTGCTCAACGCGCTCCTCGGCCGGTTCCTCCTCGCCGAGCAGATCTCCCCGCAGCGGTGGGCAGGAACATTGCTCATCGTCGCCGGCACTACGCTGGTGAGCTTAGGGAGTCCCTCCAGCGCCACCAAGGCGGAATCGTGAGCCCTACCTGGTTCTATCTTTCCCTTGTGGTGGGCTCCACCGTTATTAGCGATCTGCTCCAGGCGCGCGAGATGAAGGACCACGGCGAAGTGCACGACTTCCGCCCCAACGCCGTCGCGCGAACCTTGTCAGATCTCTCCCGCCGCCGCTATTTGTTGCTTTCCATCCTCTTTATGGCGATGTCGTTTTTCGCCTTCCTGAAATTGCTCGCCGTGGCCGATCTCAGCTTTGCCGTCCCAGCTACAGCCGCCAGCTATGTCATCGAAACGGCGCTGGCGCGGCTGATCCTGAAAGAGCACATCGGTCCGCGGCGCATCGCCGGGACACTGCTGGTGGCAGGCGGCGTGGCATTGTTGGCGGCTTAGCGTGTCCATCGTTTCATTACTGATCGCAGGCGTCGCCGGAGCTTACCAAGTGTTGGCAATCGCGGCGGCTGTGCTCCACCTGCTGGCGCGAAAACCGCCGCAGCCAAGCAATCTACCGCCGATTTCGATTCTGAAACCGATTCGCGGCCTGGACCCCAGCTTTCGGGAGGCCATCCGCTCCCACGCCGCCCAAGACTATCCGCAGTTCGAAATCCTCTTCGGCGTCCTGTCGCTGGACGACCCGGCCGTCCCTGAGATTCGCCGTCTTATCGCCGACTTTCCGGCCGTTCCCATCCGCCTCATTGAATGCACAACCTCCACGCCGAATGCCAAGGTGGGCGTGATGATGGAGCTGGCAGCCGCCGCCCGCCATCCGGTGCTGCTGGTGAACGACAGTGACATTCGAGTGCCGCAAGGATACCTGCGCGGCGTATGGGCCGATCTTAACGTCCCGGGAACCGGTCTTGTCACGTGCCTCTACACGGCCGAAGCCACCAGCCTTCCTGGCCGCTGGGAAGTATTGGGAATCTCTACCGATTTCGCCCCCAGCATCCTGGTGGCGCGAGTTGTCGGCGTTCGCGAGTTCGGCATGGGGTCGACTCTCTGCTTCCGCAGCGAACACCTGGCGCAAATCGGCGGCTTTGCCGTCATCGCCGACTATCTGGCCGACGACTACCAATTGGCCAAGCGGATCACGGAACTCGGGCTTACAACCACCGTTTCGCAAATCCCGGTAACGACTCATGTCGGCGACGATACATGGACCGGCGTGTGGCGCCATCAGGTCCGCTGGGCACGCACCATCCGCGTGTCGAAGGGTGGCGGCTATCTGGGCCTTCCAGTGACTCACGCCGGCTTGTGGGCCCTGCTGTTGGCAGCGATGGGAGTGTGGTGGCCGGCAGCCATTCTTTGGGCATTGCGTATTCTCTCCGGTCTGGCCACTGGCATCCTGGTGCTGGGGAACTGGAAACTGCTAGCGTGGACGCCGGTCATTCCCTTCTGGGATCCCTGGGCTTTCGCCGTATGGCTGGCCGGACTTTCCGGTGACACGGTCACGTGGCGCGGGCGCAGCATCCGACTGACGCCCGACGGCAAGATCCCCCGCTAGGCCTTCAGCACGGCGCGCTCCCCTGCCGGGCCAAGCCGGTCACCGCTTCCACGGACCTCACTTTCGGGGTCTTCCCCGCGCATTGCGGATGTCCTGAAAGCGAACGCCGAAGATCGTCTTTCCATACACCCTTCTGGGCTTTGGCCTACATACCGGTCGGATCGATCAACCGTAGGTTGTTCCTGGTGTGGCGGCCGGTCAGACTCCAGCAGCGTCCCTACGCAGCATCGCGGACTTCGACGGTCAGCTGCTTGCCGAGAACCGCGAGGGCGGATTGGATCTTCTCGGCCTTAGTGCCATGTTCGGGATCGAGCATGCGGCGGATCACTCGCTCATGGAGTCCAAGGCGGCGGGCCAGTTCCGAGTTGTTGACTCGCTGATCGCGCATGGCCAGAAAGAGCGCTAGTTTCGGCGCCAGCCAGAGCGGTACGGGCACCAGTCGCTGGCCCCGTTTGGCGGATGAGGGTGTGGGAATTTCCTCCCGGCGGGACAGGCGGATGGAGAGATCGGAACCGAGGGCATCCATGGCTTCCTCCATGGCCTCGCGCTCGTCCTTACCGTCCGTAGCGACGCGGGGCAGATCGACAAACTCGACCAGCACGCGACCATCGCTGCCAGTCGTGAACTTCGCGGGATAGCTGAACAGTGACATGCGTACGCCTCCTACAGGTCGTGCGGATCGATCTTCAGATCCGCACACACATCTTGGCCAGCAGGTCGCGGCCAATCTCCTTCTTGCGATCCTTATAAGGTGGTGAATTCGCCGGCGAAGTAGAGGCGGCCGTGGCTGCCCTTTCCTTTGTCGGCCACAAACTGGCACATGACCTTCCGGGTTCGCGCCAGCTTCCGGACTCTGCGCTCGAATTCCGCTCCCCTTACCACTTCAGTATCGGACACTTATGTCCGAGTATCAAATGGGAGCGTTTCCGTTGCTGTGTCGATTCCACGTAAAGCCGCCCCGCGGATCGGTTCGGCGATCCCGGGGCGGGTGAGAAAACTCGATCGTGTTGGCGGACTAGCGCCCGTAGTAGGAAGATTCGTCGGCGTAACACGGTGCCGGAATCCAGCGGCCCCATCCATCGTAATAGCCACATCCGGCGTCGGTGTTGTAGCCGTAGCCGAAGGGGATTCCGATCCCGATGCCAAAATACGGACGAGCCCAGAAGCGTCCACCGTAGTAATAGCCGCGGCCTGCGTAAAAGCGGCCGCTAGAGTAGCCGCGTCCGCCACCGTAGTAGCCACGATTCCCGCCGTAGTAGCCGCTGCCCCCGCGGTAATAGCTGCGGCCCTCACGGTAGGAGTTGCCTCCACCGTTATAGCGGCTGCCGCCGCCGGAGTAGCCGCGTCCGGAATAGCCACGGTTTCCTTGCGAATAGCCGCGGTTCCCTTGCGAATAGCCGCGGTTTCCTTGCGAATAGCCGCGCCCGCCTTGGGAGTAGCCGCCGCCTCCGCGCTCACCTCGCCCGCCGTGCTGCGCTAATGCGGCACTGGCGCCCCCCAGCAAGAGTACCGTGCTTAGTGACAGGACCTGCAACATTCGATTCATGACTGCCTCCATTCCACCTGCGCCAGTAGAATGCATTCGAAGCACCAAATCGTACGTCTCTGAATATAAAAGACTTGCCTATCGCCATCCTGGAAATTGCTGGTTCAATACCACCGTCGGCGGCTCACCTCGGCCAATCTACAAAAAAAACGCCGGAGGGACAAAGCATCCTCCGGCGTTGGATGAGTAATCGGAGAAGGACTACTGGGCGATGTCGGTTTCCACCAGGAAGCTGGTCCACTCCTCGGTCCAGTCTTCGTCGCCGATTCCGCCAATGAACTTGGCGGTCTGGTCGAAGAAGCCATCGTCGGGAGGAGAAACCCAACCGGCGCGGAAGATGGGGGACCCGAACATGCCACGCCAATCGGGATCGCTAAACTCGAAGGGCCTCCGAAGCATAGTGTCTGCCACCATGAAGTTCTTCGCGTTGCCAGCGGAACGAGTTCCCTTGGCAAAGTCCAGCGTCGGTGCGTTCACAATCTGGCCGTCGAGAGTGGCGGCGCCGCCGCCCGTTCCGCCGAGGTTGTTGTTCCACATGAGGATGCCATCCATCTTGATGTTGCCGGCATCCATTTGAGCCTGCGTATTGGCGTCGGTAAGCTCCACACCGGAACTGTAGAAGTTGGTGATCACCATGTTGTTGAAGGTGCCACGGCTGCCGCGTCGCAGGAAGATGCCCGGGGCGTTTGTTTCGTCGAAGCCGGGAACGCCGCTGCCGATGAACGTCAGGTTGTACATCGTCGGATTGGAGTACGGCACGGCGGCATTGTCATACTCGCTGTTGTCGCCTTCAATGCCGCGATTGCCTTTCTGATCGGGGCTTTGATAAAACAATCCGAACTGGATGCGGCCGGTGTAGCCAAGTTGGAAGTCGGCGTAGTCGTCAGCGCCCAGGCCGCCCACCAGATACTTGGCGTCCATCGTGCCGCCGAACCATTCAAAGCTGTCGTCGGCGCCGTAGATCGCCTGCAGGTGATGCGCTACAGTGCCTGTGCCGCAACCGGCAAAGGTGAACGAGTTGGTCTCGTTGTTCGGCGAGAGAATCGAACCGGCATACTCGATCCGCATATAGCTGAGAGTGCCGCAGCTGTGTGTATTATCCGTGCCGCCGTAGAGGCCGTCGTCATTGGCCACCAATCCCTCGATGTAGAAAGTGCCGGCTTGGTTATTACAGCCGCTGGCGCCGCAGGAGCCGCCGGACGTGTTGGAGCCGACATTCACCTGCGCTTTGCCCAGCATCAGCACTCCGCCCCAGTCCCCGCGTTTGCGCGTAC
>JBDTMC010000557.1:0-4842 GCA_039934475.1 Bryobacteraceae bacterium
CCCGGCGGCCGCCCGGTGGCGGTGACGACCGGACCCGCGAGATCGGAAGGCGCGCGCTCACGACGAACCTCCGCGCCAAGCGTCGCGGCTTTCTGAATCAGTAGCGCATCCAGGGTGTACCGGCTGAGCCCCCACGCCGTCTCCGGCAGCGTGCCACGCTTCTCAGCGCGTCCGATTCGAACCATCATCCGCCGCACCGGCGCAGGCTTGGCGGCAAAGAAATCCGCGTCTAAGTCAAGGGAGCGCAGCACGCCAGTGACACCAGGGGAAAGAAACTCACCGCATACCTTGTGGCGTGGAAACCGGGATGGCTCATATAACACCACGCCAGCGCCTTTTCGCAAGGCGGCGATGGCAGCGGTGGACCCGGCCAAGCCTCCGCCCGCCACATGCACAACAGGCCGGCCCATCCTACTCCTTCGTGAAGAGGTACATGATATCTGGCCGCACAGAATAGTTTTTCTCTTCGGCGCACGGCCCGCATTCAGTTTTGTACGAGGGCACTGCCTCGCGAGCGGTCTTCGGAACAGTCACGGGATGATCAGGCTCGTGATACACGGAGATCGACATGCGGGGTTCAAACTTCTGCAGGGTAGCTTTTGCGCCGCGCAGAGCATTGGGCTCCGCGCCCTCAATGTCCATCTTGATGAAGTCGACACGCTCCAACTTCAATTCGTCCACCAGTTTGTCGATGGTGGTTAACGGCACCTGGATAGTGTGCGACCCTTCCCTTTTGATGACAAAACTATCGGCCGCTGAGTTAAGCGGGTCCACGTTGAAGGTGAGAACATCGTCCTTATCCCACACGCCCTTTGGATACACCACAACCTGACCGGCTTCAATTTCATTTTTGAAGTTACGCCGCAGACACTCCAGATTCTCAGGCGCTGGTTCAATGGCGATGATCTTCTTCGCGCCCAGCTTTAGCGATTTGCGTACAAAAACGCCGACATTGGCGCCGCAATCGAGGACGGTATCCCCCGGCTGCACGGCTCGCTTGCCGGTTCCATAGATATCGCGTTTCTCTTCGGCGAGATTAAACGGCAGCACGTACTTGCTGCCAGCCGGAATCCAGTACGGGCCATCTGGTGTCTCGTACAGTTCATAACCGGCGGGGTCCGTCTTGACCAGTTTGCTGGCGGCCAGGATCTCGTCTTTATAGCGAATCTGGATCTTTAGATTCTCGTCGCTCTTGACGGCTTTGGCGAGTGGGCACTCCGGACTGCGACCCGTCAAGGCTAGCGCGGACAACCGGGCCGGCGGATAGAAGATCACCAGAGCGATCACGACAGCCAGGACAAGCAGTACCTTAAGTTTCACGAACCGAGCATAACATTATGAGACTTTCACGAGTTGCTTCCCGGTATTCTCACCCTGGAACAAACCGATGAAGGCCTGGGGCGCGTTTTCCAACCCCTCAATGATGGACTCCTGATATTTCAACTTCCCGTCGCGCAGCCAGATCGCCATTTGCGGAATCGCTTCTTTGTATTTCTCCGTGAACTGATAAACCAGAAAGCCTTCCGCACGCGCCTGTTTTACGATGAGGTGCCACAAGAGGCGAGGCCCCACGTCCGGCTTGTCTGCGCAGTAGGACGAGATCTGTCCGCACACCGGGATCCGCGCTCCGGTGTTTAAGAGGTCGAACGCGGCGTCGGTCACATCGCCCCCGACATTGTCGAAGTACACATCCACGCCTTTCGGACAATGCTCCGCCAGCGCCGCCTTCAAGTTGCCCGCCGTCTTGTAGTTCACCGCGCCGTCAAAGCCATACACCTCGGTCAGCAGGCGCACCTTTTCATCGCTGCCCGCTGTGCCGACGGCGCGGCAGCCCATGATTTTCGCGATCTGACCTACCGCCAGGCCCACGGCCCCGGCAGCGCCCGACACCACAACGGTCTCGCCGGCCTTCGGTTTCCCGATCTCGAGCAGTCCGAAATACGCCGTCAAACCCGGCATCCCAAGTATTCCCAGCGCAGTGCTAATGGGCGCTATCGAGGGATCGATCTTGCGTAGCATCTTGCCGTCGTCCACCGCGTACGCCTGCCACCCGGAGCGTCCCTCGACAATATCTCCGACTTGAAATTTCGAATTCTTAGATTCGACGACTTCGCCCACAGTGCCGCCGATCATGACGTCGCCAAGCTCCATCGGCGCCGCGTAAGAGGCGCGCGTGCTCATGAATCCCCGCATATACGGGTCCACCGAAAGGTACAACGTCTTCAAGAGAACTTGTCCCTCGGCGGGAACGGGAAGGGGCGTTTCTACGAGTTGAAAGTTGGATGCCGTGACAATCCCAGTGGGTCTGGAGGCGAACTTGATCTGGCGGTTAAGCGTGGCCATCCCTTGATTATCGCGCTATCATCTAATTTGGTACTGCTACTGTCCGTCCTTGTTCAAAGCTAAGCGCGCCCCGGCCATCCGGTCGTAAGCCCTCGCGCTTCGTGTGTCTCCCCGCAGCTACAACGAACAAGGATTCCCATGACACTCGATCAGTTGGGCTGGAGCGATCATTTCGCTCGCCTGTTTGAACCTTCTTCCGCCGAGGGGTGCACCGCCGCGCGCGTAGCGGTGGTCCATCGCGGCCAGTACACAGTCTTTTCCGCCGCCGGCGATCATGACGTGGAACTGAGCGGACGCTTTCTTCATCAAACGCAGCACGCCGAGGAACTTCCGGTAACCGGAGACTGGGTAGTGCTTCGCCGTGGCGCGAACCTCATTGATGCGGTGCTGCCGCGGCGAACTCGCTTGCTCCGCCGACAACCTGGCGCACCAGTGGAGGCGCAGGCGATGGCGGCGAACATCGACGTACTCTTCCTCGTCACCGGTCTCGATGGCGACTTCAACCTGCGCCGTCTGGAGCGTTACCTCGTTCTCGCCAATGAGAGTGGCGCTCGTCCGGTAATTGTGTTGAACAAAGCCGACCTCTGTGCCAACCCGCCGTCCCTGTCTTCTCTAGGAGCGCCGGTACTCATCGTCAGTGCGACGCGGGGTGACAACATGGATGCATTCTCGAATCAAATGAGGGCCGGTGAGACCGCCGCGTTCATCGGCTCCTCTGGCGCAGGCAAATCGAGCCTCGTGAACAGTCTTCTCGGACGTGCGGAGCAGCCTACTGCCGCCGTCCGCGTCCATGATTCCCGAGGCCGGCACACTACTACGAACCGCGAACTGATCGCCTTACCCGATGGCTGGCTGGTGATCGACATGCCAGGTATCCGTGAGGTGGCTCTATGGGTGGAAGGGGATGGCTTCGACCGTGCATTCGCCGATGTCGGCGACCTCGCCCTCCACTGCCGCTTCCGCGACTGCACCCACAATACCGAGCCCGGCTGCGCCGTCCGCGATTCACTTGATGCCGAACGTCTTCACAGCTTCCACAAGCTTCGTCGCGAACTGGACCACTTGCATCGCCAGGTGGACCAACGCGCCGCCGCCGAATACAAAGCCCGCAATAAGCGCCTTCATCTTGAGATGCGCCGCCGCCCCAAGCCTTGAGATAGGCTATTACGCATGCGCCGCACTCTTGCTCTCGCCTTCGCGCTGGTGGCCGCGGTCCCGCTTATCGCCGCGGATGACGACCACCCGACGCTCGCCATCGGCTCCGCAGCACCCGCGTTCTCTCTTCCTGGGATCGACGGCAAAACGCACACCCTTGCCGACTACGCCTCCGCGCGCGTGCTCGCCATCGTCTTCACGTGCAACCATTGCCCCACAGCGCAGCTCTACGAATCGCGCATCAAGAAGCTTGTGGCCGACTATAAGGACAAGGGGGTGACGCTGGTCGCCATCGAGCCCAACGACCCCGATGCGATCCGCCTCAATGAGCTGGGCTACACCGATGTCAGCGACGGCTTCGAAGAGATGAAGATTCGGGCAGACTACCGTCAGTTCGCGTTCCCCTATCTCTACGACGGAGCCACGCAGGCGGTCTCACGCGCCTACGGCCCCAAGGCTACGCCGCATATCTTTGTCTTCGATCGCGAACGCAAACTCCGCTACGAAGGGCGTATCGATAACAGCCAACGCGAATCGCTGGTGAAGACTCAGGAAGCCCGCAGCGCCATCGAGGCACTGCTGGAGGGCAGGGAAGTGGCCGTGCCCCACACTGGAGTTTTTGGCTGTTCCACGAAATGGAAATCGAAGACCGGGAGCCGCCTGGAGGAACTGGTGAAGATTGAAGCCGAACCCGTGAAGCTGGAAATGGCTTCCGCGGCCGACTTGAAGAAGCTCCGAGCCAACCCCACCGGCAAGGTTCTGCTGGTCAACTTCTGGGCCACGTGGTGCGGTCCCTGCGTCGCTGAATTCCCCGACTTGCAGACAACCTGGCGCATGTTCCGAGGCCGTGATTTCGACCTTGTCACCGTCGCCACCAACCTGCCCGACGAGCGCCCGGGCGTGCAGAAGGCGCTGGACAAATTCCACGCCTCCACGCGCAACTTGCAGTTTGCGGCCGACGATACCTACGCCATGCAAGCTGCCTTCGACGCGAAGTGGGAATCGGGCGTACCGTTCACGATGCTGATCGCGCCTGACGGTAAGGTGCTTTGGCAGAAACAAGGCGAAGTGGATGTCCTTGAACTGCGCCGCATCATACTCGGATCCCTGCCTGATCCCGATTACCTCGGCCACCGGGCCTACTGGGCAGCTTCCGCGAAATGATGCTGCTGGCGTTGGCCGCCGTCACGCTGGCGGGCGCGGTGGATATCCATGTGCATTGCGATCCCGACAGCCTGCCGCGGTCATTGGATGCCATTGAAGTGGCACGCCTCGCCAAGGCTCGCGGCATGCGCGCCATCGTTTTAAAGAACCACTTCGAATCCACGGCCGGCCTTGCCTATC
>JBDTMC010000558.1:0-4814 GCA_039934475.1 Bryobacteraceae bacterium
AGCAATCCATACGCCGTACGAACCACTCCCGGCCGGCTCGCATCCGTCGCCAGCCCCGGTCGCCCATTGAACAACGTGTCTCCGTACAGATCCTGGCCGGCGGTGATATCGAACGGCAGCCCCGTATTCGCAGTCAATAACGGGTTCAGCCGGATCCCCCACATCGTCGTAACTGTCCCGCTCAACGACACCCGGTGGTGCATGTCGATCGCGGCGGGTCCGTACTCGCCCGCCATGCTGTATGGGTTCGCCGGAAACGTCGATAGCCCATCCGTATTGCTGTTCGCGCGTCCATAGCCGTACGATCCCATCAACGACACCCGCCTGCTTACCTTCGAATTCACGCTCAGGATGAGTTGGTTCTGGTTGTATAAGCCCGATGATTCCATTTGCACAACCAGCCCCGGCCGTCCCAGCGGATAGAGGCCGCTCCCGGGCAGTGGCGCGTTCAGCGAACGCGACCGCAGCATGTGGAGCCCGTGCGCGTTCGCATAGGTTACGGCCACCGTCGTGTGAAACGGCAACTGGCGCTCAAAGCTCACCGCGGATTGCATGAAGTAGGGAGCCCGCAGTGTGCCGCTAATCTGCTGAATCGTGCTTGACGGAGTGGTTCCAGGCAACCCCGTCGCCGCTGGAACAACGGGAAAGAAATCCGGATCCGTCACAATATACTGCTGTTGGATCAATCCATCGAACCGCTGCGCGGTCAGTGCATTCACCAGCGGGAACCGGTCATAGAACATTCCGAATCCGGCGCGGATCACACTCTTCGGAGCACTCTTCCCCACTCCTCGCCGGGGCGCCCATGCCACGCCAACACGCGGCGCGAAGTCCTTCCAATCGTGGATATTACTCTGCGTCTCATGCCGCAGCCCAAGGCTCATCGTAACGTTAGGCCGTATCTTCCAGTCATCGCCGGCGAACACGGCCGCATCGATCTGTCTTCCGTTGATCGCCGCCGCGCCTCCGTTGATACTAAACTGCGCTGCACCGCCACCGCGCTGCCGGATCTCCGCCGCAGATAGGCCCATCTGCTGATACAGCAGCGTCAAGCGATAACTCTCAATCGAACTCACGCCCGGACTGCCCGCGAAGGTGAATGTGCCGCCGAAGTTCTGTGGCGAGATGCTCTTCTCGGTAGTCCCCCGCAACCGCACGCCAAAACGTACAGTGTGCGCCCCCCGAATCACCGAAGTATTGTTCTGCAGTTCGTAGTTGTTCTGCGCGTCCGTTGTTCGCCCCATCGGATTGCCGCCCCCGTTAAAGGCGCCTAGCACCTGAATCGCCGGGCCCGCCGAATTCGCCGTCGATACCATCGTCGGATGAAAGAACTGGAACCGCGTTTCATTGACGACGCTCGTGCTGAGGACGGCCGTCTCGGTAACCTGTGCCGTCTGGCTCAACGCGTCGTTGTGATACCCGCGCGAAACCAGGTTCAGGCTCCCCGTGCCCGCGTCGTGCACAATCTCCCTGTTGTACACGTACCGCACACTCAATGTGTGATTCGTGCTCAGTTGATAGTCCACTCGCGAGGTTGCCCCGGTGCGGCGCAGTTCAGCCACCGGCGTATCGGTAAACGGTTGAACGGCCAGCGTCACCGGAGCGAGAATCACGCCGTTTACGATATTGCCGTTGTCCACCCATTCCCGAATGAAATTGAGGTTGAACGACGCCCGCTTGCTCAGCGGCCCGCTCACTGTTTCGCGCAGTTCGTTCAAACGGAACGGCGCCTTCCGCTCAGAGTAAGGATTCCGCGAATTCCATTTGTCGTTGGCGAAGTTGTAGCCTAAGTCCGCGTGAAACTTCTCCGTGCCCGGCTTCGTGAAGATCTCCACTCGTCCGAAGCCTAACTTGTCATACTCCGGCGAAAACGGATTTTGATTGATGCGAATCTCGCGAATAGAATTCTTCGGCGGCATCTCACCGCCGCTGAATCCGTCGATGAACACCGCGCCACCATTCGGACCAGCCGCCGGACCCGCCAGCGCTTGTAAGTCCGCCGCCAGGTCGTCCGGGTTGTCCGACAGCGCGTCGAGGTCGGTGCCGCGCAACACCACCGCGCTCGCATTTGCCGCCGCGTCGGTGCTCACTACTGCCCCGGCGTTGTCCTCCACCGTCACTTCCTGCTTCTCCGCGGAAACGCTCAGCACCAGGTTCACCGTCTGTGCCGAAGCCCCTAGCGAAACACTCACCGGCGCAAGCAGAATCAACTGCGGCGCCGAGGCCCGCAACGTATACGCGCCCGGCGTCAGATCCGCGAACAGATAGCTCCCCTCGCCGCCCGCGCGAGTCTGCTTCGTTAATCCGGCTGGACCGTTCAGAACCACCCGCGCTGCTGGTATCAGCGCGCCGCTCTCGTCCGTCACTTGGCCGCGCAGTGCCACTTTCTGCGCCATCGCGGGACCCGCAATTAACAAAAAGGGGAGCAGGCACCTCACCAACTTCACTAACGGCTTCCTCGCATCAGGCCATTATCCCGTCCGAACCTTAAAGTTGTCTGTAAGCTACAATCTGAGTGGCATCGTACCCCGCGTGAAAATCACGATTTCGAAAGAGAACTACCTGAAAGCCATCGCCGAGGCGGAATCGGAAGGGGAAATTGTAATCGCCGCCACGCTCTCCCGCTGGCTCAACGTCTCTGCCCCCGCCGTCACCATGGCCATCCGTCGTCTCAAACGCGACGCCCTCATCACAGTCAACGCCGAGGGACACCTTGCCCTCACCCCAGGCGGACGTGAAATCGCCAACCGCCTCCTCTATCGCCACCATCTCATCGAACGCATGCTCTCTGAGGTCTTTGGTATGGAATGGTACAAGGTGCACGATGAGGCCGAGCAGTTGGAGCACGCCGTCAGCGCCGACTTTGAACGCCGCTTAGTCGAGAGACTCGGCGCCGGCGACTGCCCCCACGGCAACCGTGTCGAACTCGACCGTCCCGAGGATCGCCGCCGCCGTGGCCTCTCTCCTCTCGACGAAACGCAGCCCAACGCCACCGCAACCGTAATCAGCGTCTTTGAGCGCGACCGCCGTCTTCTCGAGTATCTCGATTCCCTCGGCATCCGCCCCGGTTCCGAAGTTACCGTCCTCAATCACAACTACGACGCCACGCTCACCCTCCGCGCCGGAGACCGCATTGTGCCCCTCGGCAAATCCGCAGCCGCCCGCCTCTGGGTCCGCCAGAACGCTTAACACAAACTGCTTGGCTTATACCGTCTGCATCTGGTGCTGAGCCCGGAAATACTCCACCGTAGGTACCAGTCCCTCATCCAAACTCACCAGAGGCTCCCACCCTAACACTTGCCGCGCGCGCGTGATGTCTGGCCGCCGCCGTTTCGGGTCATCCTCCGGCAAAGGCCGGAACACAATCTTCGATTCCGTCCCCGTCATCGCCCGGATATGCTCGGCAAACTCCAGCATCGTCATCTCCGACGGATTCCCCAGATTCACCGGGAACGGTTCTCCCGATAGAATCAACCGCCACAGCCCATCCACCAGATCGCTTACATAACAGAAACTGCGCGTCTGCGACCCCGTTCCAAACACAGTCATCGCCTCGCCCTTTAATGCCTGGTCCAGGAACGCCGGCACCACTCGCCCATCGTGCAACTGCATCCGCGGCCCATAGGTATTGAAGATGCGCGCTATCGTTGTCCGCACGCCATGCACCCGGTGGTACGCCATCGTCAGAGCTTCCGCATACCGCTTGCTCTCGTCATAGCAGGACCGCAACCCCACCGGATTCACGTTCCCCCAATAAGTCTCTTTCTGCGGGTGCTCCAGCGGATCGCCATAACATTCCGACGTCGACGCAATCAGGAACCGAGCCCCATGCACCCGAGCGATCTCCAACGCATTCCGCGTCCCCGCCGACCCCACATCCAGCGTCTCAATCGGGTGATCCAGATAGTCCTTCGGACTCGCCAGAGACGCCATGTGGAACACCCCGTCCACCGGGCCCGCTTCGTCAAACGGGACCGTCACGTCATGCTCGATGTACTGAAAATGCGGATGATCCAACAGATGGTGAACGTTGCGCACTGCGCCCGTAATAAGGTTGTCCAGCGCTAGAACCGAGTGGCCTTCCCCAATCAAACGGTCACACAAATGGGATCCAATGAACCCAGCCGCGCCTGTGATTACAAAACGCAACCCAGCCTCCTTTTAGCAATGCCCTGACGTGGTAAATTCAGGGTAACATATGGCCTTCCTATACCCGGCCGAAGTGGTACTGCTCTTCCTATTACTGGCCGCGTCTGCATTCGGATTCTGGCGGCGACTCGGTCCCGTGATCCGGATCATCCTCAGGTCGAAAAAGGATCCCGGCTTCCAGATCGGAGACATCGCCCGCCGCACCTCGGTCTTCGTTTGGGAAGTTCTCTGCCAGGGCAAGGTCATTAAGGAACGTCCTCTCCCCGGCATCGCTCACGCCTTTGTCTTTTGGGGATTCTGTGCCTTCGCCCTCGTCACCCTCAACCACTTCGCCACTGGTGTCGGCTTGCCGTTCCTCTCCCGTGATGGCTTCTTCGGCAGCTTCTACTTCCTGCTGGCTGCCCTCTTCGCGGTTGCCGTCGCCGTCTCTATCACCGGCCTTGCCGCGCGCCGCTTCATCGCCCAACCGCGCTGGCTCGGCAAGGTCAACCCGGAATCTGGCATCATCGCCTTCCTCATCCTGACCTTGATGCTGACCTATCTCGCCGACTACGCCGCGCGCCCCGAAGGCCTCGCCTGGCACGCCCTCTGGTGGTCCCACACGCTGGCGCTGCTGGGCTTCTTGCCCCTCATTCCCCACACCAAACATCTTCACCTGGTACTCA
>JBDTMC010000559.1:0-4812 GCA_039934475.1 Bryobacteraceae bacterium
AGTATCATCCCTTGGCCGAGAGGCTGATTGACCTGTGCGCGGAGCAGGGGCAGAGGATGGCGATCTGGATTAGGAAGAGCGCGGACGAACAGGCTAGTCCAGAACAGCGGCGGCTGCTGCAGGGCGTGCGGGAGTTTACGAAAATCCCGAAGGGTACACCGCTGCTGGAAGGCTCGATGGGCCGGACTCCGGTGACGGACTTGTTGGAGATGCTGAAGCCCAAGTCTGTGGCGGCGGTGGGCGGCCATGGGAGTGCGGGCGGCAGCACAGTCTATCTGATTTGCGATCCGACGGTGGATGAGGACCGTGGGTTCGCGATGGAACTAGAGAGGAAAATCGAGAGCACGGAGAAGATGCAGGTGGTGCTGCCCCAGGTTGGATCGCCAGGCGCGGCCAAGCGGCATGAGGCGATGCTGGCGGAGTGCGACGGCGTGCTTCTGTACAGCGATAAGGCTCCTGTGGATTGGTTTTTTCAGTACTTCACCGATGTGAATTGGGCGGAGAAGAAGCTGAAGCGCGCGCCGATGAAGAGTAAGGCGGTGCTGGCCGGCGCGGATTACCTGAAGGATTTGCAGGCGCTTCCGAACGTGCAGTTGCTGGGGCGAACGGAGCCGTTTTCGATGGCGAGCCTGGAGCCGTTTCTGGCTCCCCTGCGATTGAGTACGCCGGGGGTGGCGAATGCCGGTTAAGGAGAGCCTGGCGTTCGAACAGCCTTACCCGGGGTTACGGTCCTTTGAGGCCAATGAGAGCCTGTTGTTTCATGGCCGCGGGCGGCATACGGAGGAGTTACTGCGGCGACTGGCGCAGAACCGGTTCCTGGCGGTGGTGGGCGGGTCGGGGAGCGGGAAATCGTCGCTGGTGAAGGCGGGATTGTTGCCGGCGCTGTATCGAGGGTATTTGGTAGGAGCCACGTCAAAGTGGAGAGTGGCGGTGATGCGGCCCGGATCGGCTCCGCTGCAGGAGATGACCAAGGCGCTGGCGAAGCCGGAGGCGTTGGGGCGAGTGAACGCGGACGCGATGGGGGAGAGTTCCTTCGCGTTGGTGCATGCGGTGCGGGACGCCGGCTTAGGTGCGGGCGAGAGCTTGTTGCTGGTGGTGGATCAGTTTGAGGAGTTGTTCCGATTCCGGCGCACGAGTTCCCAGCGCGATGGAGGCGCGGAAGCGGCGCTGTTTGTGAGCCAACTGCTGCAGGCGGCCGATGAATATGGCGCGCCGATTTATGTCGCGTTGACGATGCGGTCGGATTTTCTGGGAGATTGTGCGCAGTTTCCGGGCTTGCCGGAGGCGTTGAATCGCGGGCAGTATCTGATTCCGCGGATGACCAGGGAGCAGCGGCGCGAGGCGATTACCGACGCGTTGGATTTCTTCGATTGCGCCATGTCGGACCGGCTGACGCAGCGGCTGTTGAACGATGCCGGGGATGACCCGGATCAGTTACCGGTATTGCAACATGCGCTGCGGCAAACCTATGGAAAGTGGCGAGAGCGGGGCCGGACGGGCGAGATCGATCTGGATGATTACTTAAAGGCGGGGACGATGGATCGAGCCCTGCACGAGCATGCTCAGAAGGTTTATGAGTCGATTGACGTGGGCTCGCGGTGGCTGGCGGAGCGGATCTTCCGGTGCGTGACGGTTTTTGAGAACGGCCGTGCGGTGCGGCGTCCGGCGAAACTGGGCCAGGTGCTGAAGGTAGTTGGTGTGGCGGGGGATTCCACTCTGGAGCCGGTGGCTTTGCAGATCGTCAAGCTCTTTGCGGCGCGGGAGAACAGCTTTCTGGTGGTCGGCAGAGGCGATGACACCGATGCACCGGACGGATTGGACTTGGACGCCGTCGTCGATATCTCCCACGAGAGTTTGATTCGGAAGTGGGACACGCTGAAGGCGTGGGTGAAGGCGGAAGCGAGAGTGGCGGAAGTTTACCGGTATCTGCAGCGTGACGCGGGGTTATATCCAAAGCAGGAGGCGGGACTGTGGAGCGAGCCGGATTTGGGGAACGCGCTGAAGAGCAAGGCGGAAGTCAGTTGGAACCGGTGGTGGGCGGAGCAGTATCGGGATAGTTCGGCGGTGAGCTTTACGGGGGTGGAGGAGTTTCTCGCGTGGAGCATGGCTGCGGAAGCGAAGAGGCGGACGCGGGAGCGCTGGAATTGGTGGTTGCTGCGCGTTGGGGTGGCGGTGCTGATTGGGTTAGTGGGCGTGGGGGTGAGGTTGTTCCAGGTGGAGCAGGAGAATCGGCGGCTACAAGCGACCAGGGCGGAGTTGGCGAAGCAAGCTCAATTCAATGGGTCGGAAGTGGAGCGGTTGAAGAGAGCGGAGGCGGACCGCCAACGGAAGATCAATCAGTTGAGTGCGGCCGTGGCTAACGGTAACTCATCGGCGCGGGCGGAATTGGAGCGTCTGAAGCAGGCACAAGCGACTACGAAGCAGAGTTTAGATGAGCGGACGAAGCTGGCGCAGGCAAGCAAGGATCAGGCAAGTAAGGTGAGTAACGATTATGCGGATGCTTTGAATCGGGTTACCGATCTGCAGAAGCAATTGTCGCAGGCGTGGAAGGAGCGGGATCAGGCGCGAGGGGATTTGCAGAAGCTGGGAGATGTTGCGGATCCGAAGGTGCAGCAGGCATATCCTCCAGGCGAACTGAAGTCCCGGCAAGCGGGAAACGCCAGCAATTTGGTGAACCCGCAACGGGCGCCTGCCGGTCGCCAGGTTGCCAAGCCGAAGGACAAGTGACGCGGCATGGTTAGTAGACCGAGCGATTTTGGGTGGTGGATTTGGTGGCGAAGCTGAAGCGGGGTTCCGGGGAGTGGATTCCCAGGATTTGGGTGATGAGGTATTCGCCTACGGCGGGGCCGTGCTTGAAGCCGTGGCCGGAGCCTCCTCCGGCTAGCCAAACGTTATCCAGTGCGGGGTGACGGTCGAGGAGGAAGTCTCCGTTGGCGGTGTTTTCGTATTGGCAGACTCGGGTTTCGAGGAGCGGGGCGTCCCTCATCGCCGGGAAGAGTTGGGCCAGACGGTGGCGCATGAATTCGACGCTTTCCTTGGAGATGAGGCGGTCTGTGGTGTCGGGGTCGATGGGTTCTCCGTGTTCGTCGTCGGCGATCTTTAATCCGCGGTTCTCGAGGTCGGGGATTCCGTAGAGTTTGCCTACGTCGATCCAACAGGGCATGGAAGGCGGGGCAAAGCGGTGCTCATTGGGTGCGGGGCCGAAGAAGAAGATCTCCTGGCGGGTGGGGAAGATGCGCTGGCCCAATTCGTGAGGGAAGAGTTTGGGGAGCCAGGGGCCACAAGCGAAGACGTATGCACCGGCGGCGATGGTGCGGCCGGAGGCTGTGGTTATTGAGGCCAGGCGGGTGGTGCCGACGAGTGGTTGGACGGGGTCCGTGAGGACTTCGAGACCGGATTGCTCCATTTCCTGGACCAGCATCTGGATGGAGCGGCGGGCCATCAGCGCTCCGCTGTTTGGTTCGTAGACGGCCCAATCGTCGTCTCCTACGGAGAACTGCGGGAAGCGCTGGTCCAGTTGGGTCCGATTTAGAATTTCGTGAGGGACTTCGAGGTCAGTGAGGACTCTTGCCGTGGCGGCGATGTGAGGGTCGGACTTCTCAGCTAACCACAACATTCCAACGTTGTGGAAGAGCGATGTGTTGGTGCGGCGGCTTAGGTCCTTCCATTGCGGGAGGGAATTTCGGGCGAAGCGGCTGTAGATTTCATCAGGGCCGTAGCCGCAGCGGATGATCCTGGATTCGCCTCCGGAGCTGGCGCGGGAGTTGGAAGGACCATAGGCGTCGATGAGGATGACGCGTTGGCCGGCGCGGCGGAGGTGATGGGCGGTCCAGGAACCGAAAACACCGGCTCCGATGACGGCTACGTCATAAGTCACCCTTTCAGTTTTACTACTTCTTCCGGGACGCTGAATAAGACGATGCAGCCTGCGTCGGATCGAACCGCGTGTTTATTGTGCGGCGCGGTGTAGAGGTAGTCTCCCGCTTTGAGATGATCTTTACCGAGATGGATGTCGCCTTCTAGGACGAAGCATTCTTCGCCGGCGGGGTGATCGTGGGGCGGGTAGGTGGCACCGGGCTCGAACTTCAGCAGGAATGTGGGAGGGCGGCCGGTGGTCTCATCGAAGCGGAGCACCTTAACGGAGATGCCGGTGACGCCGGGTTCGTTGAGCGGCTGCCAGGATATTTGCGCGGTGTGGACGAGTTGGTTGGTTGCCATTTGTTTCTATCTTCTTTCTGTGGTGGCCAGTGTCAGGGCGCCGAAGGCGGCGGTGAATACCGAATAGTCGAAGGGCGACTTGGGATCGCCGGAGGCCATAGCTAAGGCGAAGGTCAGTAGCAGTGCGGCGCTGCCAAAGGCCACCCAATGCACGCGCCATCCGATGACCAACAAACAGCCGAAGGTCAGTTCGAGAGCCGTGGAGACGATGGCGATGGTGGGAATCAGCGCGGACGGAAGATACCAGTTGACCTGAGCGGCGTATTTGAGGAACGACGCCCAGTCGCTGCCGTAATGGCCCCACAGACCGAGCCGGCTGGCCACGGCGGAGAGAAAGGCGGTCCCTAGCGCGAGGCGGAGACCAGTTCGAGCAATGCGGGCCAGCGGGGTCATGTCCTTATGCTAGGGGAAAGCGGTACACTGCAGGGGTCCAATTCGATGATGAGGAGTGGTCCAAATGAAACCCAGTGAATTGGCGTTCGGGGAGCGGTGCGCGGGAACGACGCTGACGCATTGGTTGTATGAGGAACTGCGGCGGGCGATTTTGGAGGGCCGGTTGCGGCGGGGTGCGGCGATTCCGACGACGCGGAGCCT
>JBDTMC010000560.1:0-4806 GCA_039934475.1 Bryobacteraceae bacterium
CAGCTTGAAGGCGTCACGGCTGGTTACCGGAGTGTCGATGCAGATGACGGGTGAGGAACTGGCGCGCCTGATCGGCAAAGCGTGGGAAGGCCTACCTGAGCCCCGTCATCCTTTTTCGCTTGAGGCGATCAGTCCTGGTCGCCCATCCACGTTCGTCAATTTGGGTCCCCATCCTCCCCGCCTTTGGCCCGAGGATTTGGACCGTCTGCATGAGCTGTGGTTGAAGCTGAGCGACATCGATTCCGTGGGATCCCGGCTGCATCATCGGGACATCGTGGGAACCGCGCTGCGTCGCCTGGAGAAAGATTTCACCGGGCCGAATCGAGACGACGTGGTGAGCGAAATTCAAAAGGAACTGCGGAAAGAATAAGGAGCGAACGCCCGCCTTCTACTCGGCGGCGGGCTTCTCTTCGGCCGGTTCTTCAGCGGCAGGTGCCGGCGTTGACGGATTCATCGAAGCCAATACCTCGTTGAACAACTCCGCCTTCTTCAAATCCTTCTTCGATGGCGGCGCCTGTTCATTGCGGTAATCGTGATCGCTGTAACAAGTGCGGCAGCGAACCTTAGCCGGTTTCTCGTCCACCAAAGACACGATCGCGTGGTTGGTTAGGCGTTTGCACTTTACGCAGAAATCATCGATGATATCGCCGAGGCGGTGGTCTGACATCAAGCTTTCCCTACCTACACATAGTCCACTCGGAGTATACCAAAGAACGCGGGGGCGGGCAGGTCGCCGGGCCTCCCAGAACCAATCCTATGCAACGCCGCCAATTCCTTCAAACTGTGGCCGCAGCGCCCCTGCTGGCCCAACAAGACGGGCGCCCTCGCCCGAACATTGTCTTCGTGCTGGCCGACGATCTCGGGTACGGGGATCTTGGCTGTTACGGGCAGACGCGCATTGAGACGCCGTACCTGAACCAGCTGGCCGCCGAGGGCATGCGTTTCACCTCCGCCTACGCCGGCAGCACGGTGTGCGCGCCCTCGCGGTGCAGTTTGATGACGGGCTATCACACCGGGCACGCCCGGACGCGCGGCAACAAGCCTATCGACCTGCCCTTGCGCCCCGCGGACGTTACAGTCACTGAGATCCTGAAGCAGTCTGGCTATCGCACCGCCCTCTTCGGCAAGTGGTCACTCGGCCAGTTGGGCTCCACCGGATACCCCACGCGGAAAGGCTTTGACGAATGGTTTGGCTACTTCAGCCAGTTGCACGCGCACAACTACTATCCGGAACATCTGCTGTCGAATGAGACGAGCTATCTGTGCCGCGGCAATCTGGGAACCCAACGCAAGGACTACGCGCCGGACCTGTTTACGGAGCGAGCGCTGGCATTCCTGAACCGGCAGACGGCGCAGCAACCCTTCTTTCTCCACATTTGCTACACCCAGCCGCACGCGAACAATGAGATGGGACGCGACACCGGGAACGGCATGCAGGTGCCGTCCGATGCTCCCTACAACGGTAAGAAGTGGCCTCAGGTGGAGAAGAACTTCGCCGCCATGATCACTCGCCTCGACAGCGATGTGGGCCGGTTGATGTCCACGTTGAAGGAGAAGGGCCTCGACCGCAACACGCTGGTGGTCTTCGCCTCCGACAATGGTCCGCACCGCGAAGGAGGTCACAATCCGTCGTTCTTTGAAAGCAGCGGGCCTTTGCGCGGCATCAAGCGCGACCTCTCCGAAGGCGGCATCCGCGTACCGGCCATGATGCGCTGGCCGGGCGCCATTCGCGCCGGGAGTGTGAGCGATTTCCCGTGGGCGTTTTGGGACTTCCTGCCGACTGCAGCCGAGCTGGCGGGTGTACCGGCTCCGACGGGCATCGACGGGCAATCGATCCTTCCGACACTACGCGGCGACAGTCAGAAACCACATGAGTATCTGTACTGGGAGTTTCACGAATCGGGGTTCGACCAGGCAGTGCGGGCAGGGAATTGGAAGGGCCTTCGCAAGGGACCACAAAGCCCGCTGGAACTGTACGATCTATCCGCCGACCTCGGAGAACGGCACAATCTGGCAAGCGCGAATCCGGAGGTCGTGAAGCGCCTGGAGGCGGTGCTGGCCCAGGCGCGTACCGAGGATCCGGAATGGCCGGTTCTGACGCCGGAAGAGGCGCGAAAACGGGCACTGCCGCTTTAAGTAACGGTATGATCCGGATATGCGAGCTGGATTAGTGGTGGCGGCCCTGGTGCTGGTGGCTGCAGCGGGCGGCGGTGGTTGGTGGTGGTATCGGACCCATCCGGCGAAACCAATGGTGGCGCCGGAGACGAAGCCTGCTCCTTTTGCGTCCGGCATCGATGTCAGCTACACCGGCAAGGTGCGCGCACAACAGGTGGTGACCGTGGCTGCACCCGTGGAGGGTGAAGTGCAGGAGTACCTCGCCGAAGTGGGAGACGAGATTTCCGAGGGACAGTTGTTGGCCCGCATTCACAACAGTGGGCTATTGTCGACGCGGGACCGCGCGGCCGAGGAAGTGGAGCGGATTCAGGCTCGTGTAAACAGTTTGGAAACCGGTCTCATCCAAGGGCGGCTGGACCAGTCGCGTTCGGCGGCGGATTCGCAGCGTGCGCAGATGGAATTTTCGCGCTTGGAGAAGATCTACCAGCGACAGCAACTCCTCTACCGCGAGGGCGCCACTCCCCGTCTCACCTACGAGAAAGCGCAGGCCGATTACGAGCGTCTCAAAACCGAACGCGACAATCTGGAGAGCCTGGCACAGCATGTCTCGGAGCGGATTGCTTCCTCACAGAAAGACCTGGACAACGCCAGGAAACTCCTCGACAGCAAAACTGGTGATCTGGACCAGGCGAAGCTGGACATGCAAAATACCGAAGTCAACTCTCCCGTGGACGGCATTCTGGTGGGACGCCGCGGCAGTGCCGGTGAGGTCGTCAACCCCTCGATTCCCGACTTCCTGCAGATTGCTGTGGATCTCGGCCGTCTGGAAGTGGTGTTCGATATGCCTCCCGACGTGGCAACGCGACTAAAGCCCAACTATGCAGTCGCGGTTGTATTGGCGGAGATGGGCGGCGAGCCTCTGCAGGGCGCGGTGAAATCGGTCGCCGGGTCGCAGGTAGTCGCGGTCTTTGCCAGCCCCAATCCCGCCGTGCGTCCGGGTGTGACCGCGCAGGTGCGGATCAAGCTACCATAAGATTTCGGAGCCGAATATGCTATTGCTCGAAAACAGCCTTCTTGAGTTGATCACCGTGACGTCCACCAGCTTGCCGCCGGATGTGCGCGCCGTGATGGCGCACGCGTTGCGGGACGAGACGCCCAACACGCAGGCGTCCCAGGCGCTGAACATCATCGCCTCAAACATCGATATGGCGCAGGACGACGAAGGGCCGATCTGCCAGGACACGGGCATGCCCACGTTCATCGTTCATACACCGGTGGGCGTCAATCAGCTGGTGATCAAGCAAGCCATCCGCGCGATGGTGGCCGAGGCGACCAAGCGGGGAAAGCTGCGGCCGAATTCGGTGGATTCCATCACCGGCAAGAACTCCGGCAACAACCTCGGACCGGGAACTCCTGTCCTTCATTTCGAGCAATGGGAAGAAGACGAAATCGAGGTGAAGCTGATTCTGAAGGGCGGTGGTTGCGAGAACAAGAACATCCAATACTCGCTGCCCATGGAACTCGAGCATTCGGGTAAAGCCGGACGCGATCTGGCCGGGGTGAAGAAATGCATCCTCCACGCCGTTTGGCAGGCCCAAGGGCAGGGTTGCGCGCCTGGCGCTCTTGGTGTGTGTATCGGCAGCGACCGGGCCCATGGCTATGACCTCGCCAAGATGGAGTTGTTCCGAACGCTCGACGATGTGAACCCCGATCCGGTGCTGGCGAAGTTAGAAGCCGAGATCATGGCTGAGGCGAATACGCTGGGAGTTGGACCGATGGGCTTCGGTGGACAGGCTTCGCTCATCGGCTGCAAGATTGCGGCGGCCAATCGCCTGCCGGCGAGTTTCTTTGTCTCCGTGGCCTACGATTGCTGGGCCTTCCGCCGCTTGGGCATTCGTCTTGACCCTTCCACCGGCGCCATCACGAAATGGTTGTATCGCGATCCCGAGAGCCCTGTGCAGCGAATGACGCAGGGAGAGGGCTTCCCGCTCACCGGCCGCGAAGTTATTCTGACGGCCCCACTGACAGAAGCCCAAATGCGGTCGCTGAAAGTGGGCGACGTTGTGATTCTGAACGGGGACATGTTCACCGGCCGTGACAACGTGCACGCTTACCTCATGAAGCACGAACCACCGGTCAGCTTGCAGGGCGCAGTTTTGTACCACTGCGGCCCGGTGATGCTGAAGCAGGACGACGGCACTTGGGTGATTAAGGCGGCCGGACCTACCACCAGCATCCGCGAGGAGCCTTACCAGGCGGATGTGATCAAGCGCTATGGCGTCCGGGTTGTGATCGGCAAGGGCGGGATGGGCAAGAAGACGTCGGCTGCGTTGAAGGATTTTGGCGCTGTGTATCTGAATGCCATCGGTGGCGCGGCCCAGTATTACGCCCGTAGCGTGGAGAAGGTTGTCGGTGTCTCCCTGCTGGAGTTCGGCATTCCCGAGGCGATGTGGCATCTGCGGGTAAACAACTTCGTGGCGATTGTAACCATGGACGCGCACGGCAACAGCCTGCACGCGGAAGTGGAACGCGAGACAGGTGCGAATCTCGAAGCCCTGCAAGAGGCCTAGCAGCGCGAGGCGCGGCCATTTTTGCTAAACTGAAAAAGTCTTGATGGCCAGGTAGCTCAGCTGGTAGAGCAGCGGACTGAAAATCCGCGTGTCGGCGGTTCGATCCCGTCCCTGGCCACCA
>JBDTMC010000561.1:0-4766 GCA_039934475.1 Bryobacteraceae bacterium
CGCCCGACCTGTTTAAGCTGGGTCTGGTGGACGGCGTTGTGCCGGAACCTCCCGGCGGCGCGCAAACGGATTGGGACGCTGCGGCGGTTTCTTTGGGCACAACGCTACGCGGCGTGCTAGCCGAGCTGGGCGCGATGACGCCCCGTCAATGGGTGGACGATCGCTACACCAAGTTCCGCAAGATGGGTAGCTTCTATGCCGAGACCTCTTCCGGCGTCTCTGTATGAACCGAAAGATCCTGCTTATTGTCCTGGTGGCAGCGGTTGCCTTCGTGGCAATCATCTACACGTCAATGAGGGATCTGCGCAACAACAGGGTGGAAGTCTGCATCACTTTTAACGGCCGGCAAGCGTGCCGGGTCGCCTCCGGACCAAGCCAGGCGGAGGCTACCCGGACCGCTTCGGACAACGCCTGCGCCCTCATTGCCAGCGGCGTCACTGAGACGATGGCCTGCGGCCGAACTCAGCCCGACAGCGTCAAGCCGCTCAACTAGTCACACGCCCCGCCGCTTTTTCAGTAACATAATAGATGGAAACTCAAAGTTATAGTCGGCCGCTGGAAATTTGGGCGTGTTGTTTCTTTCGGTTCGTTTCCAACGTCTAACGCCTAGGTGACGCCTGCGCGGAGTAGGCTATTTCATCGGTATCGCGCGGTTTTACTGAACAAAGCCAGTCAGTCCTTCGTCTCAAAGAGACGGGAGCATTCATCGTGAAGCGTAAGTGGAAAATCACCCTTTTCGTTGTCCTTCTGCTCGTTGTAGCGGGCGGCATCTTTGCCAGCATCCGCATGAATCAGAAGGGTGTTGTCACCGTCCAGACCGGAAAATCCGTCCGTCAGGACCTCGCCTCTATCGTCACCGCCTCCGGTGAAATCAAGCCAAAGAACTACGTAAACATCGGCGCGGACGTGCTGGGCCGCATCACCGCTCTTGAGGTGGCAGAAGGCGATCGCGTCAAAAAACATCAGGTCGTAGCGCGGCTGGAAGCCGTCCAGGCGGAAGCCGACGTTCAGGCACAGCGCGCTGCACTTAACTCATCGGAAGCCGACTCGTCAGCTGCCGAGGCCGGTCTTCTGGCGCAGGACGAGAACGTGAAAACCCAGCAGGCCACCATTGACCGCGCCAAGGCGGAGTTGGAAAAAGCGCAGCAGGACTTCAAGAGATCGCAGGAGCTCTATAAGAGCAAACTGATTTCGCGACAGGACTTCGATTCCAGCAGTTCCAACTTCAACGCCCTGACGGCCGGCGTCCGCGAGGCCGAGGCGCGCATGGCTCAGTTGAAGGCGCAGCGGCAGCAGACTGCGGCCCAGATGGCTGGAGCTCAGCGCCGCGTCTCCCAATCGCAAGCCACGCTGCGCCGCTTCACTGACGTTCTGTCCAAGCACAACGCCGTTTCGCCGATCGACGGCATGGTGACCAACCTCCCGGTGCGCGTTGGCGAATCGCTGGTGCCGGGCGTACAGAACACGCAGGGCAGCCTCATTATGACCATCGCCGACATGTCGCTGATTACGGCCGAAGTGAAGGTGGACGAAACTGACATCGTCAACGTGAAACTGGATCAGCAGGCCGAGATCACTATCGACGCCATGCCTGGCCGCAGCTTCAAAGGTCACGTCATCGAAATCGGCAACACCGCGATTCTGCGCTCCACCGGTTTGGCTGCCTCGCAAAGCGCCATTTCCAGTCAGGAAGCGAAGGACTTTAAGGTTGTCGTGGCCTTGGACAACGCCCCGCCGGAGATTCGCCCAGGCCTGTCCTGCACAGCGAAGGTAACCACGGCCACTCGCCAGCGCGCCCTAACCATTCCGATCCAGGCTCTGACGGTGCGCCAAAAGGGCGATCTGGAAGCTCCGAAGCCGGGTGAGAAGAAAGACGCTACGCCGGCCGCCAAGCTTGACCCGGCCGCGGAGAAGGCGAAGAAGGAAGAGATCCAAGGCGTCTTTGTCGTCAGCGGCGAGAAGGCTGAATTCCGCAAGGTAGAAACGGGGATCACCGGCGCCACCGATATCGAAGTGCTGAACGGACTGAAGGAAGGCGACGAGATCATCACCGGCAGCTACAAGATCATCCGCACCCTGAAGCCGGACGCGAAGATCAAGGTGGACAACAAGGCCCCGGTTAAGGCGGAGTCCTAAGAAGGGAATAGGAGTCGACATGGCGCAAGCACTGGCGGAACAAATCGATCGCGGCGCGCAGTTGACGCGTGACGGGATCGTCATCCGGACTTACGATCTCTGGAAGACCTATATCATGGGCGACCAGGAGATCAATGCGGTCTCGGGCGTGGATCTCGAGATCCACAAGGGCGAGTACGTGGCGATCATGGGGCCGTCCGGCTCAGGCAAGTCGACCTTGATGAACCTTATCGGTTGCCTGGACACGCCAACCAGGGGTGAATACTACATCAGCGGCCGCCTCGTCAGTTCCATGAGCGATGACGAGCTGGCGCGCATTCGCAACAAGGAAATTGGCTTCGTTTTTCAGACGTTCAACCTGTTGCCGCGCGCCTCGGCGTTGCACAACGTGGAACTGCCGCTCATCTATGCGGGTTTGAACTCTGAAGCGCGCCAGGAGCGAGCCCGTCACGCCCTGAAGCAGGTGGATCTGGAACAGCGTATGTTCCACAAGCCGAACGAGCTCTCTGGCGGCCAGCGCCAGCGCGTCGCCATCGCCCGCGCGTTGGTGAACGATCCGGCGATTCTGCTTGCCGACGAACCCACCGGCAACCTCGACACCGCCACCGGCAACGAGATCATGGCGCTGTTCGAACGCCTTCATCTGCAGGGCAATACCATTGTGCTGGTCACCCACGAACATGACATCGCGATGCATGCGCACCGCGTTGTCTTTGTCCGTGACGGTAAGGTGGCGAAGGACGAAAAGGTCCGTTAGATCAACGCTTGGTAAGCAGCTTTTCTGTAGCCGGCGAGTGGTAGCTGATCCCTTTAGTGTGCTCTAAGGGCGTCAGGCCGTACTTGTCCTTATGGTCGGCTTTGGCGCCCAGTTCCAGCAGCGCCTGCGCGGTGGCGTTTTTATGCTGCAGCGCCGCCCAGCTCAAATCTGTCATACCCATATCGTCAGGGGAGTCCATATTCGCGCCGCGCTTAGCGAGTAGGCGGACCATGTCGGGAAACTCCATCTGCGTAGCGATGTTCAGAGGCGAGGCTGGCCCCCCTCCCAATAGCATTATCGGAGAGTTGGGATCCGCACCCTTGTCGAGGAGTACCGATGCCATCGCCGTGTCGTTTGTGAACACTACAATCGGCATTACCGAGGCTTTGTAGCGGACACCAGCGCGCGGTTTGGGAGAAGCGCCCGCAGCCAAGAGCAACTCCAGCGTCTGGCGATTCCCGCGGTACAAACACGCGATCATCACGGCGTCGAAGCCGGACTTTGCCACGGCGTCCGCCTTTGCCCCTTTTGCCAACAGCGCCTTCACCTTGGCCGGATTGTCGGCAGCCATCATGAGTACCGTTGTCCCGCCGGGAGTTGCCAGCGTAGGATCGAGTTTGGCGACCTCGGCAGCGCTCCCGAAGAGCGCGGTTTCCATCCATCGCTCGGCCGGGGGATACACTCCCGCAGGGGTCCGAAGCTGCGCCGGCTTGGCGGCCGCAGGCAAGGCCTCAGTGAGCGCCATCACGGCCCAAACCGTCCCGGCGCAGGAGATGTATTGATCGTGGCCGTACGGAAATCCGCTTTCGAAGTACTTCGGACTCACCGGCGCGGGCGTGTGGAGGCGCGTCTTCACCAGCCACGAACCGTCTGCTGCCTGCGTCTTCAGCAGCCAGGCAATCCCCTTCTGAAATGCTGGGTTTTGCCGGTCTATCGCACCCGCGCGGCGCAACGCTGTTAAGGCTTGCCCGGTGCTGTAGGCATCACTGTCCGGTTTGTCCGCTGTCTGTGTCCAGCCACCATCCGGCCGTTGAGTCTTCAGTAACGCCTGGCCGGCGGTCTTGCGCGCACCTTCCGGCGCCCCGGTCCACAACAGGCCAAGGAGGCGGTAAGAGAGGTCTTCGGTGGTTTCCGCTTTGGCCGCCAACAGCCAGCGGCGCGCTGCTTCCAGCCGTTCGCGCCGTTCCGCATCAACCGACATCGGCAGGTAGAGACCCATCGCGCGTGCCCCAATGGCAGTGGCGGCAATCAGACTGCCCGACTCTGGAGGACGCCCGTCGAGAGTGGCCCAGGAGCCATCGGCCTGCTGGTTGCGGGCGATATGGCGCGCGTAGATCGCCGTCGTCAGGCTGGGAGCGACACCGGCAGCCTCCGCGCCCAGCAGGGCATAACCTTCACTGACAGCGGGGTCGATGAGCTCCTTCACCTGCACCGCGGAGTCGATATCGGTGAGGAAGCGGAATGCCTTCTGCGACACCGTCTGGGCTACCGCCTCATCCACCGGGATTCCGTGGGCGCGGGCGGCGGCGAGGGCCATCGGCGGCAGCGCTTGATGATGGCACGAGAGACAGGGGGTCTTCCACTGGGCGCCGACCTTTTGGAGCAGGGCCACCGACGTTCCCGCCTGCTTCATGATCACGGCATCGCTGGCAGCGAACACAAACGCCGGTAACCCGGCCAAAACAAATAGCTTCACGGCGCGCATAGCGACCAATTATAGGCCTCTGCGCGGCCGATAGCGAACTAAACCGTACGAATGCGGCCTAGTACCCCTTCGCCTTATCCACAATGTTCTCCAGCGGGCGACCGGCGGCGAACAGCTGGAAGTTCTCGACAAAGAAGCGCATCGTCAGTTGCAGCCAGTCGTCGGTGT
>JBDTMC010000562.1:0-4748 GCA_039934475.1 Bryobacteraceae bacterium
CGCTCGCGTTCTGGTAAACCCAAGTCAGATACACATCGCAGATGAGAGTCTGAACCCGAATACCCTCCTGGGCTCGACGTTTTGGTCAAACGGGGCAGTCAACTCGTTCACTCCAGAGGTAGCCGCATGGCACGAGTTCGGCCATGCTTGGGGCTTCATAAACGGTCGAAAGGGCTCGGCAACAAATCAGGAGTCCATGGACTGGGAGAACCGAATGCGGGTGCAGTTGTATGGGCCAATCGGTCCTCACAATGCCAAGCGGATCAAACGTCTCCAATGAGTACCAAACGCTTTTCCATCGCGGTTCTCATCGGCGGCCTTGGGACAAAGGCATCGTTGGTCTTTCTTTGGAGACTCGTCAAATCTCCGGTGTTGTCCCGGTTGCTGACGACATACGATCCCGTCGCGTACGCGTTCGCCGAGAGACTCGCGTCCTTGTTCTACGACCCGAAGCGGATTGCTCCAGGGCCTGGTGAGGCGGAGTTGTTCGAAATAGCGTTGGTCTTCGGCTTTGCCATGGAATGTTTACTGGTTGGGCTTGCGGTTCGGTGGCTGGTCCGGCGATCTCAAGGGGCCGGCCATGGTTCCGAGGTTCCCGTTCGGTAATCACAGACCATCAGTACTCCCGCAGCAGGCGAGCGGAGCGGCGCAGTCGCGCCACTCCGCTCGCGGTGGGTGCCCGGGGAGTGGTGAAAGGGTAGCGGCAGAAGAACTATCCTTCGCATCGGCTGAAGGGGTGATACATCACCCCTAGTGGGTTGCTGCCGGAGGAAGCCTTGCCCCTGTTTTAATCGCCGTCCTTGGTCGACGGAGAAGAATCTGTTGTTACCCCGTGCTTCACGTCGATGGTGGCGTCGCGGATGTCGCGCTTGGCGTTTTCGCGACGGATGCGGTTGCTTTCCTTCTTGGCTTCCCACTTGCGGCCCCAGTAGGCGCCGTTGCCATGCTTGGCACCGCAATGTTCAGTCTTCTTGGCCTCGTAGCCCATTAGCGGTAGGCCTCCTTGCGATCCAGCACGCGGGAGATCTCCAGGTAGTCGCCCTTATCGCGGAAGAAGACGCGGTGATCCTGGGCGCGAAGCCGAATTAGGGGCGGCGCAATATCCCTGAGTTGCTTGGTGTTGCCCTCGCCAGTCTGGGCGTAGCGGGCCAGCGTCTTGAGAATCTGCAACGCGAGGGGCTGCTCAATGCCGCGGACATCGGCTTTGGCCAGTTGGGTCCAAACGATGCGCTTAGCCATTGCGGCGGGGCGCTTCTCCCGGCAACGGCTCCTGGCCCATCTTGTCCCAGTCGGCCATGGTCAATCCGAACTCCACCAACACTTCCTCATGCGGAATCGCCTGGTTATGCTGGAGCCATTCGTCGGCCTCGGCGATGGCTTTCCCTTCGGCGGGGCTCAACGTGTCGCTGTCTTCCTCGGGCGAGACCATGGTTTCCAGCAGATGGACCACGGCGGCGAGTTGGCTAGGCCCGAGCTGATCCAGCAAACGATGGGCATGCCGTTGGATATTAGCGGCCATTGCGTTCTCCCACGGCGCCGTTCCTGCGCGAAGCGCCGGCGGCGACTAAAGACTTCACCAGCCTGACAACGGCCTTCTGGTCTCGCTCCGGCAGCGTCGAAATTATCTGGAATCGCTTCCACTGCCGGCGCGCCTCAGAATCGTCATTGACCCGTTCGACTCGGGGAGGCTTCACGCCAAGTAGTTCGTCCGTGGTCACCTTGAGCGCTTTCGCCAGGGCGATCACAGCGGGCGCAGGCGGAAACCCGGCCTCGGTCTCGTAGTAGGAAACCGCCCGCTGGGTGATCTCCGCAGTTTCCGCAAGCTGGACCTGAGTCAACGCCCGCGCTTTGCGGATGGCTTGCAGCCGCTTCCCGAAACTCGTCTCTCCGTACTTCTTTCTCGGCATCGTATCCGCGATTGTAAGGGTCATAGTCAGAATCCTTCGGCGGGTGATGTTGACATGACTTCCGTATTACGTATACTCCCAGAGACGGTAACCCAAGGTCAAGCGAGTTCCCTGAAACGTATAAGCACCCACTTGACACGTCTTTTCCAGGAGGCCGATTTCATGGCGCGTATTCCCGACGAGGACATCGAACGGCTCAAACAGGAGGTCCCCCTTCAACGTCTCGTCGAAGCGCAGGGCATCGAGCTGAAGCGGCACGGCGCCGACCTGTTGGGCCTCTGCCCTTTCCACGAGGACCACGCGCCGTCTGGTAGTCAGTCCGAAAAAGAACTTGTGGCACTGCCTCGGCGCCTGTCAGACCGGAGGCTCGGTAAATCGATTGGGTGATGCGCAGCCGCGGCATCAGCTTCCGCCATGCGGTGGAGCTGCTGCGCGACGAGCATCCATCGCTGGCCACGCCGGTGCGCATCGTCTCGAAGGGATCGGCCGCTGCCGCCGTGAAGCTGGAGACGCCGTTCGAAGTGAATGCCGACGATCAACGCGTGTTGTCCCGGAGGAAGAACTGACCCTGCTTCCTGCGGATTCTCACTGACCAACGCGCTAAATGAGGCCGACACCCAGGATCGGTGATCTCGTCGAGACGGGGCTCGATTACTTTGCGGCGAGGTATATGTCCGCGGCGCAGGGGCGGTTCACGAGTCCAGACCCACTTCCGGGATCCGGTCGCGCGGAAGATCCGCAATCGTGGAATCGATTTGCATATGCACGAAGCAATCCGTTGCGATTCGTTGATCCGACGGGGTTGGATTGGGTTGCCCGCGGAAATTCGAATAACCCGTACACCTGGGTGGACAAGTGCGAAGATCGCTCAACGTGTTACACGTCCGTCGCTGCAAAACGTCGGAGGCATCTGAGAGTGTACGGTTCGGCTGGCGACTTCGATGTCTTCGATGTCCAGTCCGAGAACGTCAGTACTGCGTACGGGGATGGCAGCATCGTCGACAGGATCGTCACTGAACGGCTCGCCCTTGGCACTTGCGCCAAGGAGTACAGGCGCATGTCCTTCACGGCAAATCCCTGTGCCGAGTTTAGAATCGTCAAGCCGACTCCGAACGGTAATCGCAAGATCCATGCGGCCATCCCCGTCGAAGTCACCACGAAGATAGTATGGGTTGATCTCTCAATTCAGGGTCACCGGCGATTTCGTAAGCGGTGCAAGTGACGAGAGACATGTTCTGATCTGGTCAGGGATTTGCCACGAAGGAGTCTTGTCTTCCGGCGCTTGCGCCCAAACTGAACTTGCCGCCAGGGCCGCGAAAAACAGGCCCAGTCGCATCATTTGTGAATCGGTTTCTGGTAGTGAGTGTGGTTACCGTGACCCGGATCGTAGTACGACAACCCGAGGGAGCCACCAAATCGACCCGGCGTAGAACTGAAGGACTCTACCAGTACGCACACAACAACCGTAAGCGTCTGACCAACCCAGGTACGATCAGACGCGCCGGGGCGCCCACCGCGAGGGCGTAAGCTCGGCAACCTGCTTCAACGTGCGGCGTTCGAGCCCCGGCAACACTGCCGAGAGATACTCTTTCACCGGCATTCCCAGCCGGCGGCACGATTCCACTACCGATAGAATCGCGACCACCCTTGGCCCTGCTTTGACACTGCCCACGTGCAGCCAGTTCTTGCGTCCGATCGCTACCGGCCGCATCGAGTTCTCCGCCAGGTTGTTCGACAACTCGACTTGTTCGTACTCCAGGCATCGCGCCAACTTCTTCCACTGACTCAGTGTGTAGGCGACGGCCTTCCCCAAAGTGCTCTTCGGCAGACACTGCTTAGACAGTCGCCGGCACTCCTCCTCAATCTCATTCACCCACGGCTGCGCCAACTCACGCCGCTGGGACAAGCGCGCTTCAAAGTTCATTCCATTTTGACGCGCATCGCGATCCACTAAGAACAGCGCGTCCATCCGCGTCACCATCTTGATCGCCTCGGCGTCCTGCGGATTCACCTTCACCGCATCCACAAACTTCCGCCGCGCGTGCGCCCAGCAGCCTACATGCACCATCTTCGGCCCGCCGATCCCGTCGTAAGCCTGATAGCCGTCCGTTTGTAGAATGCCCTCCCACTCTCCCAACCAGCGTTTCGGACCCTCGCGTCCTCTACTCAAACAGAAGTCGAATACTGTCTCCCCGCCAAGCTTACCGTACTGCCATAAGTACGCTTCGTGATTCTCCCCGCGCCGGTCGTGCATCTGCACCGGCACTGTCGTTTCGTCCGCTTGCAGATACTCCGCCTTTAGCAGATGACGGCGCATCGCCTCCACCACCGGAATCAGCATCTCACCCACTCGCATCACCCAACCATCGAGTGTCGCCCGTCCGATCTCCAATCCCGCCTCGCGCTCCAGAATGGCCGCCTGCCGGTACAGCGGCATGTGGTCGCAATATTTCGCCACCACCGTGTCGATCACCACCGCATCGCTCGCCAATCCCTTTTCCACGATGCGCTCCTCCAACGGCGCCATCGTCACCGTACCCTGCTGGCAGCAATGGCAGGCCCGCTTTTCGCGCTTCACCACTTGCACGAAGTAGCGCGCCCGCTCCACATCCAGCTGAACGTGCAGGAGGCCGAGCAGATCATTCAGCAGCCCGACATCGCTGAGGCAGAGGGGTTGCGCGACCGCGTCATCCTAAAGACGTTTTACTCGACCGGTATGCGGCGGATGGAGCTCGCCCACCTGAAGGTGTACGACCTGGACATCGACCGGAAGACGCTCATGATCCGTCTGGGCAAGGGCCGGAAGGATCGCGTGATCCCCATCGGCGAGCGGGCGCTGGC
>JBDTMC010000563.1:0-4746 GCA_039934475.1 Bryobacteraceae bacterium
ATATATGCCGCGCGCGGTGGTGAGGCATCACCGGGGCGCAACGCTGGGAGTCCGATCCCGACGGCGGTTGGAACTGATTGAGCGGAACCGCGTGCTGCTGGCGGTGAAGCTCTTTCCCTGGAGCCTGCTATGGCTGAACGTGATGTACTACGGAATGCGAGTGTGCGCCGGCCTATGGGCGGCGGTTCGACGCCGTGGGGAGATTGGCAAACATCAAGGCGGAGCGGCCAAAGTGGAAGCGATGCTGGCGCTGCTGTCAGGCGACCTCCAAGCGATGCGACTACTGCCACTGATGTGGCGCAAGCGGCGAGAGGTAGAGAGCATCCGGAAACTCACACCCAAGGAGACCCGGGAGCTGATCCTGCGGTTTCGGATCTCGCTGAAAGAACTGACGGAACAAGCGATTTGACGACTCTTGAGGAAGCCATTGCCGGCGACGTGAGTCAGGAGCAGTGCTGCTTGTCGTGCGGGTGCACGCAGGTGAAGACCCTATTCCGCGCGACAGACCGGCTGTACCGCACCACCGATAAGGAATTCCTGGTAGTGGAGTGCGCGCACTGTCACCTGATCCGGCTGTATCCGTTCCCCTCGGCAGCGGAGTTGCCTCAGTATTATCCGGCCAACTACTGGTACAGCATGGCCGCAGGGGCGGATCAGGCGGACCGTCTGGCGGAAACGTATCGGCGCCTTGTGCTGGGCGACCATCTAGGATTTGCAGAGCGGGCGCTGGAAGAGAGCAAGGAACAGGGTCCGGTGCTGGACGTGGGATGCGGAGGCGGGTTGTTTCTGCGGATGCTGCGCGACCGCAAGCCGGGGCGGGCGATGGTGGGACTCGACTTCAGCGTGGACGCGGCGCGGTTGGCGTGGCATGTAAACGGCGTGCCGGTGACGAACGGGATGCTAACCAATGCTCCGTTCGGCAATTCCAGCATGGCAATGGTGACGATGTACCACGTGCTGGAACATCTCTATAACCCGGCTTCGTACCTGGAGGCTGCGCACCGTTTACTGAAGCCGGACGGGCGACTGGTGGTGCAGGTGCCCAATGCGAGTTGCTGGCAATTCGTGATGTTCGGCGAGAACTGGGCGGGCGTGGACGTGCCGCGGCACCTGGTGAACTTCAAGGTGGCTGACTTGGACAAGCTGCTGGCGTCGTGCGGGTTTGAGGTGCTGCGGCACAAGTACTTCTCGCTACGGGATAATCCGGCGGGACTGGCGACGACGCTGGCGCCGGGCCTGGATCCGATGGCGCGGAGGATTCGCGGGGTGGAGGAAGGGCCGCAATGGAAACTGGTGAAGGATCTGGCGTACTTTGCCCTGGTGGCTGCATCGCTTCCGTTCACGGTGCTTGAGGCGGCGTGCGCGGCGGGATCGACGGTGATGGTAGAGGCGCGAAAGAAGCGGTGACGTATGGCGCGCTTCGCGAGCGGCTGCCGGGATGGCTACGGCGGCATGTGGTGTACTTCGAGACCCGGCTGAATGAGGCGGTAGCGCAGTTCGCTGCCGAGTTGCCGGATGGCGTGCGGGTGTTGGACGCCGGTGCGGGCGAGACGCAGCATAAGCCTCTCTTCGCACGGCAATGGTATTGCGGTGTCGATCTGGGCATCGGCGATACGGCGTGGGACTACGCGCAGTTGGACGTAGTAGCCGACCTGACTTCCCTTCCCTTCCGCGATGAGGCGTTCGATGCCTGTATCAACATTGTGACGTTGGAGCACGTGCGAGAGCCGGCGCGGGTGCTGCAGGAAATTGGACGCGTGATGGCCGCGGACGGACGACTACTGCTGGTGGCGCCGCAGGAATGGGAAGTGCACCAGGCTCCGCATGACTACTTCCGGTACACGCGGTATGGGTTAGCGTACTTGCTGGGCGAAGCGGGGTTTGTGGATATCGAGGTGACCCCGGTAGGAGGGTTCTTTCGGTTGCTGTCGCGGCGGTTGCTGAACGGACTGCAGTTCTTCCCCGGAGTGTGGATGATCGTAGCGGCGGTGTTCCTGGCTCCGGCGGCGCTGGTGCTGCCGTTCTTCGAGCCGCTAGATGAGAAGAAGGACTACACACTGGGCTACATCTGCAAGGCGCGCAAGGGCACTCTACACTAAGAGAATATGTTCGGTTTGAAACTGGGAATGGGCGCGATGGCGCTGGTGTGCGTGGCGGCGCTGCCGGCGGCGGAGTTCAGCGGCACGCGGGCGCTGGAGTATGCGCGGGCGGTGACGGCGATGGGGCCGCGGCCATCGGGGTCGGCTGCGAATAAGAAGGCGCAGGCGTACATCAAGGCGCAGTTACAAGGACTGGGCTGCCAGGTGACGGAAGACGCGTTTACTGGCACACCGCCGAGCGGACCGATTCCGATGACGAACCTGATTGCGAAGTTCCCTGGTAAGTCGGGGATGTCGGTGGTGTTCACGGGGCACTTCGATACGAAGGTGTTCAAGGAGTTCAAGTTCGTGGGGGCGAACGACGCGGGATCGTCGTCAGGAGTGCTGCTGGAGATGGCGAAGACGCTGGCGGGACAGGTCCGAAAGCATGATGTGTATCTGCTGTGGTTCGACGGCGAAGAGGCGGTGGGCGAGTGGTCAGACCGGGATGGAATTCACGGGAGCCGGCACCTGGCACAGAAGTGGTCGCAGGAGGGGAAACTGGGGAAAATCCTGGCCTTGATCAACGTGGACATGATCGGGGACAAGGATCTGGGCATTGCACTTGAGTCGAACTCAAACCAGGGACTGCGGCGTTTGGTGTGGCAGGTGGCGAAGGATCTGGGATACGGGAGCCACTTTCTGGAGCAGCCGGGGGCCATTGAAGACGATCACATGCCTTTCGTGAGACAAGGGGTAACGGCTCTGGATTTAATCGACTTCGACTACGGACCGGGCAATAGTTACTGGCACACAGAGAAGGATACGGTAGATAAGTTGAGTGGGCAGAGCTTGAAGGTTGTCGGGGATGTGTTAGTAGAAACTCTGAAGCGATTGGAGAAATAGGTATGGCTAAACGGCGTGATGTATTGAAGTGGACGGCGGCGATGCTGCCTATGATGGGGTCGGCGGCTGGGACGAAGCTTCCGGACGGGACGATGGATGCCTCCGGCGCCAAGTTACAGAAAGAAGCGTTTGGGGATCTGCGGGTTTACCATGATGGACCTACGGATCAGTTGAAGTGGATGACCGCCGGGAGTTTGTCATTGAAGGCAGGGATGAGCCCGCATCCTCCTCATGAGCATCCGGAGGAAGAGTTCATGGTGATTACCGAGGGTACAGGCGATATTAGTGTTGCCGGGAAGATCACTAAGGTAGGCCCGGGCACTATGATGTACTGCGCAGGCGGTAAGTCCCATGGGATCGTCAATACGGGAAAGACGCCGTTGCTGTTTTATTACTATAAGTGGCGGGCTTAGGGACGACGATCGCTCCTTGCTCATCGTCGCCGAAGATGTAGTTGCCGGCGGGGCCGGTACTCCACCAGTGGTGTGCTATGTAGGCGCAGAAGATGGCGTCCAACTGATCTTCGACAGGCTTCAGATTGCCCTTCAGCGGTATCTCAGGTAAGTCAATAGTTAGGCCGGACAGTAAGTCACGGTAGCGAGTCAGCTCAATGGAACGGTCAGCCCTGCGGCCTTTCTTGTATTTGACGATTCTGGGGAGATCGAAGAAGGTTATGCTGGCCGCGTGAGGGTGGACTTCGATCTGGTAGCGGCCGTGGGGCTTGGGTCCGGCGGTGGGCTGGTGGCGGTAGCCCAGCTTTCGCAACGCTTCACTGAAGGCGGTTACTTTCTTTGCAAAAGGGCGGCCTTGATTGGCGGCGTGACATCCGGCGTGGAAGCGGCGAAATTCCTTGTTCAGCAGCTTTTCGGCCTCACGGGTTCCAGTGGCATTGGGGATTACCAGTGGCGCGTCAACCGCGGCCACGGCATCACCTTCGTGTGATTGCATCCAGTCGAGGACGTCCTTGTGCTTCTCGAGGCGGGTGACTTCGGTTAGCCGCATGTTGGCGTCGACGGCTGCGACTCCGGTAGGGCGTTCTTGCCAGCCGAGATCGATTCCGAGGAAGACTGGGGTCATAGTAGTTGCTCCCTCAGGGTTTCGAAGTCGGTGCGCGTGAGGAGGGCGAAGCGGACGTCGAGCCGGGTGAAGCGGCGGAGCTTGGGGACGATTTCGGGGGCGAGGATGCAGGGGGCGCCGAGCCACATCTCGCCGTCGCGGATTTCTAGGGGTAACACCTTACACTCTTCTAACACGTGCGCGGGGAGGCTGCGCGCAATTCGCTTCGTGACCGGCTGGTCCTGAGAGCGAAAGAGTGGGATGGCTTCCTGAAGGCTGATGGTTTCGTAGAGGTCGTCTTCGTCAAGGCGGCCCTGGGCGACCAGCCAATCCGCCCAGTCAGGGGCTTTGGCTTGGGCTTCCTGAACATCCTGCGAAGTAATGAAGCCTTCACCGACCAACACGTCTTCGAGAGGGCGTTTGTGCTGGAGGAGAGTTTCGCGCGAAGGGTAGGCGTGTTCGGTTTTTACCCAAACCAGTGGTTGATGGTGGAGGCGCGCCCAGACGTAACGGACGATGGCCTTGCAGCCGGAAATTGAATTGATGAGGTTAGCCCAGACGGCGCGGACGGGGACTCCGGTGGCGAAGCGCCAGCCGAAGATGCGGCTGACGCAAAAGGCGCGGACGGAGAGAGCAATGGTCTGGAGGATGGCGGTGACGGCAACCCAGGGTCCAACGGCGAGTGCCCCGAGTCCCCAGGGGCGGT
>JBDTMC010000564.1:0-4735 GCA_039934475.1 Bryobacteraceae bacterium
CCCCTGAGGATACCATCTACCTGTTGTGAGAACTGGGTTGACCTTTTTGCTTCTCGGGTTCGTGTTCTGCGCTGCCGCGCAGGATGAGGCATTGGTGCGGCTGTACCGGGAAGCGCAAGGGGCGGAAGCATCCGGGGACTATCGCACAGCGACGCAGCGGTATGAGCAGATTGTGGCGCTACGTCCGGATATGGCCGAGGCGTACGCGAACCTGGGCAACCTCTACTATGTCCAACAACAGTGGGAGCAGGCGGCGGCGGCGCTGAAGAAGGCGGTCCGGTTGAAGCCGAGTCTGGCCGCGCCGCATGTGTTGTTAGGTGTGCTGGCGTACAACGGGCGAGAGCTGGAACGGGCGATCGGGTATTTGGTGAAAGCGGAAAAGCTGGATCCGAATAACCCCCTGGCGCCCTTGTATCTGGGGTATTCATATTTCGCGCGGCGTCAATTTCCAGCGGCGGCGGAGGCTTTGGAGAAGCTGACGCGCATGGATCCGGCGAATGAAGATGCCTGGTATCACCTCAGCAAGATTCACGGCCAGTGGTCGCGGCAGTCTTTCGAGGTTTTGCAGAGGCGTTATCCGGCCTCGTTCCACACGGCTTTGGCAAGGAGCCATTTCTTCGAATCGGGAGGGAGTTGGGAGAGGGCTGGGGAGGAGCTTGCGAAGGCCGCGGCATTGCGGCCGGCGGATGCTTCGTTGACTGCGAGGGTGGGGTGGTTGCGGCGGCGAGCGGAGGGGGACGCATCTGCTCCGCCGGAGAGTGCGCTGGCGGGGTCCACACGGTATTTGTATGCGCCACCGGAGGGGCCGGCGATCCAGAGTGAGTACGAACGGGAGCGACTGTCGCTGAAAGCAGGTGAGGCCGTGACCGAGGATGCTTTGTACACAGCGGCGGAAGCGCACCAATCGATGGCGTTTCTCGCTTCGCTAGCAGTGATGCAAACGCGGCCGGATTCCTACCGCGCGCATGAATTGAGAGGGGAAGCGCTGGAGGCCGGGGGCAAAACGGACGAGGCGGTGGGGGAGTATCGCGCGGCCCTGGCGGTGAAACCGGATCTGCAGACCATTCATTTCGCCATTGGCAATTTGTATTGGAAGAACGGGCGGATGGAAGACGCACTGGTTGAGCTGCGGGAGGAGTTGAAGGTAAATGCGGGGGATCCGCAGACTAACTACGAAATCGGCGACATCCTACTCACCGACAACAAGCCCGCTGAGGCGGAAAAGCATTATTCGCTGGCGGTGGCGGGGGCTCCGGACATGGTAGAGGCGCATCTGGCCTTGGAGCGGATTGCTTCGGCGCGAGGCGATGCGGCGGCTGCCGTTTTGCATCTGAAGAAGGCCCTGGCGCTGACACCTGACGATCCGACACCGCACTACCGGCTTTGGCTGGTTTATCGGAAGCAAGGCCGGACGGCGGAGGCGCAGGCGGAGCGGGCGATTTTCGACAGGTTAAAGAGTGAGGGCAAGTAGCAGTCCGCTATCGTACCTTGAGGCCATCAGTGAGTTCGCGTTCGGTGATTCCTACTACGGAGTCGCCTTCCTTCAGGCCTTCCAGGACCTGGGAACGGGTGATGCTGGAGACTCCGAGGGTAACGGGACGCCAAGTCAGATGGTCGCCTTCGAGCAGGTAGACGCCGACCGTTCCACCGCGGCGGCGGATGGCTTCCTTCGGGATGGAGAGGGCGTTGGGAACGATCTTGCTTTGGATTTCGGCATTGATGTTAGTGCCGGGGATCAAAGTGTGGCCGGGGTTGTCGATGAGGGCGATGACTTCACCCACCTGGCGGTTGCCGAGGGCGGCGACCTGCGTGGGGACGCGATCGACAGTGCCTGGCCACGTGCGGCCGGGCACGGCATCCCAGCTGATCTTGACCGGCATCCCGATGGCGACGCGGCCGAGTTCCGGTTCGTCAACGTAGATGAAAACGCGCAGACGGTCGAGTTGGCCGATGCTGGCGACCGCATCACCGGGGTTGAGGTAAGCCCCGCGGCGGATATCGAGAGCGTAAACCGTTCCGGCAATCGGGGCGCGGATGGTGCCCTCGGCGATGTTCTGGCGGGCCACGGCAGCGGCAGCTTGCGCGTCGCGGAGTTGGGCTTCGGCTACCTGTTTGTCGTTCTCCGATGTGAGGGCGGTTCGCTTCGCTTCGAGCGACTGAATTTCCGCGGCCGCCTGGTCAACACGCTGGCGGGCGGCGTTGAGTTCCTGACTGGTGGAGGCTTGTTGTTTGACGAGGCGCGTGAGGATGTCAACCTCTTTTTGCGCTGCGTCTCGATCGAGGCGGGTCCGGGAGACGGCGCGATCGATTTCGGCGCGTTCGGCGGCTGAGCCTCCACGGCCGATGGTGGCGATTTGAGCGCGGGCTTGTTCCATGCGGGCTTCGGCCGCGGTGAGTTCCGCTTGCGCCTCCTCAGAGCGAAGTGTCGCGAGGACGGTTCCCGTGGCAACGGACTGACCTTTGACGATGGGCACACTGTCGATGGTTCCGGTACGTTCGGCGCGCACGGCGGCCCATTCGACGGGTTCGATGCGTCCGTTGGTGTTGAGGGCACTTTCCACGGTTTCGCGGGTGACGGCCACGAAGGGGATGTCGATAGGGGCGGAGCGGCGGGCGGCAAGCCAGATGCCGGCGCCGGCGACGATGATGATAATGACGATGAGCGGCAGGCGTTTCAAGTCGGGTTCTCCGCGCAGTAATGGAAGAGGATCTGCCATTCGGCGCGTTGGATTTCGAGGGCGGCCTGTTCGGCTGGGGTGCCGCGACGGCGGCGCGCGGTCTCTACAAATTCGATGAAGGCGAGAGGGTCCCAGGAGGCTCCGATGAGGAAGCCGCAGGCGGGATGGCTGGCGACGATATCGCCGGCGGCCTGGTTGAGGACGGGGAAGATAGGATGGCGGCCGACTTGGCGGAACCAGTAACTCGCGTTGCCGGGATCGGGTTCCTGGCGGTGCAGGATGCCGTGCCAGAAGCTGCCCTCGGGACTGTTGATGTCTTGGGAGAGAGTGTGGCTTTCGTCGAGACAGGAGAAATAGAGCCAGAGGCCGCTGAGGGCGGATTCGGGAGCGCGCGATGTAGGGAAGAGTTCGGCGGCGGTGGCTGCGACGAGGGTTTTGCGGGCTGCGGGGGTAGAGCAGGTTCCGCCGGCTAGAGGCATAAGGCGAAGACCGTCACCGTCGAGGGCGAGGATTTGTTGAACGTTTGGACCGTAGGCGGCGGGATCGAAGGGCATTCCCTCCCATTGTGCCAAATGGGAGGGAATGCGGGGTTGAAACTAAGCGGCTTCTTCTTTGGGCATGGCGGCCTGAACGGAGGCCACGCGGACTGCTTTGGCGATGCCGAGGAGCTGCAGCAGGCGGATCTGGATCCAAGCCATGTCGAGTTCATACCACGCCAGACCGTGGCGCGCTGAGGTGGGGTGCGCGTGGTGATTGTTGTGCCAGCCTTCGCCGAAAGTGAGAAGCGCGACCCACCACAGGTTGCGCGAATCGTCGCGAGTACCGAAGCGGCGGGATCCCCACATATGCGTGGCGGAATTCACGAGCCAAGTGGCATGGAGGCCGAAGCAGATGCGAAACGCGCCGGCCCAGAGCAGCATCGGCAGACCGCCAATGGCGAGTAGTATCACGCCAAGAACGGTGAGCGGTACCCAGTGCCAGTTATTGAGCCACACGTAGAAAGGATCCTTCGCGAGATCGGGTGCGTAACGAGCCATGCGAGCGGTGTTGTTGTGGTTCGCCTGGCCGAAGATGATCCAGCCAACATGCGCCCAGAAAGCGCCATCACGGGGGGAATGAGGATCGCCGGGCTGATCGGATTTCTGATGATGGACGCGGTGCGTGGCGACCCAGAAGATGGGTCCCCCTTCGAGAGTGAGGGTGCCGCAAATCGCCAGAAAGTATTCAAGGAGCTTCGGGACTTTATATGACCGGTGTGTGTGGAGGCGATGGTAGCCGAGGGCGATGCCGAGGCAGATGGCCATCCAGTGCACGAAGATCGCCGCCGCGAACGCGGTCCAGTTGAACATGAAGAGGGCGCCGATGGCGCCGATGTGGAGGATGACGAGGACGACGGTCGTCAGCCAGTTCAGTCCGGGTTGGGGGAAGTCCAGGGTTTCAGTGCTCAAGCCAAGTTCCTGTGAGAGATTGCTTACATTCTTAAGGTATCGGGATTGGGTGGCAAGCATTGTAAGAGTTATGTAATTCCGGTATTGGGTACAATGGCGGCATGTCTCGCCGTGGTGTCTGGATTGTCCTGTTAACGTGCCTGGTAGGGGCTTTCGCCAGCCTGGTTTATCCCATTTATGTGATTCGGCCCTTTCGCCATCAAGGGCCCGAGGAATTGCAGGCCGCTTTGGCGGTGTTGCAGTGGCGGGTGTGGGTGGTGGTGCCGTGCGCAGTGGTAAGCGCCATGGCCGCTTGGCTTCTATGGGATCAGAGGCGGGTGATGCGCGTGGTGGCTGTGGTGTGCGCGGTGTTGGCGTGCGGGTTTGCGGTCCTCACGCGGGTGAATGTCTACGAGAAAATGTTTCACCCGATTGACGCGCCGGCATTTGTGGCGGCTCGCGACGCCAAGTTTGACGCCGATGAGATGGTGCTGGCGGTGACTCTGAATGGGACGGCACGGGCGTATCCGGTGCGGCCGTTGACTTACCACCACATCGCGAATGATTGGGTGAATGGAGCGGCGCTCGCCGCCACGTATTGAACGCTTTGTCACACCGGTCTGGTGTGGA
>JBDTMC010000565.1:0-4720 GCA_039934475.1 Bryobacteraceae bacterium
ACATGAGTTACAAAGGGATGAAATTCGCGCCTGTCCCCAGTTTCGAGCCTCACCACTGCGCCACGGGCTGCTAGCTCTCGCAGTACTATTAGTGCTCTCTTTTCACATTAGGACATGAAAATTATACCTGCCGTGTATGTCGCGTTTGGACGCGGATATACGCAGATGTAATCACAAGAGATCTGCGAGAGAACAAGTGCAAGCGCCGGGCGGAGAAGCCCGCGTTGATTGTCGGCATAACGATCTCCGCCGAATCAGTCTGACGTTGACGCGAAAGCAATTCGGGCCGCGCCCACACGGAAGCGTCTTGCACTACCTGTCGCTCGATTGAATCCGGTTCGAGGAGGAACCTCAATATGACTCGTGCACATGTAAGCAGCCTTACCCTTCTTGTCTGCCTGCCTCTTGTTGGACAGCAGACTTCTCAGTCCCATGCGGTCGAATCGCCTCTGTCCGCAGCAGGCACTGCCAAGCCTAACATCATCTTAGTGATGGCCGACGACCTTGATGTCAATAGCATGAACGCCGCGGTCGCCGCCGGTTTTATGCCTAACGTCAAAAAGTACCTCATCGATTCGGGAACAACCTTCACCAACTTCTTCGCTAGCGACTCTTTCTGCTGCCCTTCGCGAGCCACCTTCTTTACAGGGCAATATCCCCACAACCACGGAGTGACGGATCATATTGCTCCCTGGAATATAGTCGCTTTCAAGGATGCGAATACACTGCCGATCTGGCTCCAGGAGGCCGGTTACCGTACAGCGTTGATGGGCAAGTACCTGAACGCCTATGGGCTTGTCGATATGAATAAAGACGGCGTCGTCGACCACGCCGATGCCGTGTATATTCCGCCGGGCTGGAACGATTGGGCGGCGATGCAAAGCGGTTACAACCAGTACAACTACACGTTGTCGGTGAACGGCACACTGGAGACGCATGGGCAAGCACCCGAGGACTACCAAACCGACGTCCTCCGAAAGAAGGCGGTCGCTTTCATTCAGAAAACGGCGGCTCCGTTCTTCTTGGAGGTGACACCTACCGCGCCCCATATTGAGTTAACGTCCCCAACCTGGCCGCCGATTACATACCCCGATATGTGGAAACTAACCGTGCGCCCGGCGCCGCGCCACCTGGGCACTGTGAATCTAACCGTACCCCAGGGCCCTGCTTTTAACGAAGCAAACATTTCCGATAAGAGCTGGATTAATCAGATGAATATCCCACTTCTCACAGACGTCGATCTGGCAAACCTTCAAAGCCAGTACAACGACCGTATCGGCTCGTTCCGGGCCATCGACGATTTAGTCGGAGCCGTCTTTCAGGCTGTACAGACGAAGGGACAGTGGAATAATACGATCTTCATGTTTACCTCGGACAATGGCTATCTTCTAGGTGAGCACCGGTTGTCGGGGAAGGAGGCTCTCTATGAGGAGTCCATCCGCATCCCTCTGTATGTACGGAGAGGATCGCAATCCACGCCTCAAGTGAGTTCCGCGTTTCTAAATATGAACGATATGGCGCCAACTATCGCCCAATTTGCGGGCGCCGTACCCGGTCTAGCAACCGATGGCACTTCGTTTATCCCGCTATTCCAGAATCCCGGCACACCGTGGCGCTATCGAGTGGCCATTGAGCACTGGGACCATGGCGCCCCCGGGTCGACGTTCTATATCCCTGAGTACCACGGCGTTCGAACAAGTCCAAGCGATGCCGCGACTCCCAACATGGTTTTCGCCACATACATCCAGGGAAGTGTCGAGTGGTACGATCTCGCCAGCGATCCTTACCAGCTAGATAGCCTGCAGTCGAGCACTGTACCCGCGCGGGTGCAGCAACGGCAAAAGCTGCAGTCCTCGGCAGTTGCCTTGCGAGGGTGCTCCGGCCCTACGTGTCACACTCTGGAGTTTCAAAAGTAAGGCCAAACTATGTCGCATTCCAGCCGTACTTCTCGCATTTAGAGTCAGCAAAACACCGCCTACTTACCTGCGCGGCTCAGCAGAATCAGTCGGTGATTGAGTCTTGACCGTGGCCGAGCACACTTTGCCACGGTCCACGAGGGTGTCGCCCGACACTTGGAGGTGCGGCGTGGCGTTGGAGTTGATGTCCCATACAAGGAGAAACGTTCAATGATGAAAGCTGCTGCTGGACAATTGGACCGCACTGTCTGCTGGCGCACATCTGTTGGTCAGACCGGCAGGACGTGTCTGCGAATACTGATAGGGGCGCTGCTGGTCGGCTGCTGTGCCGTCCGGATTCAGGCGACACCAATGATCGGTGCGATGACACCGTCATTACCTTCTCCTCAACTGCTTGGTACTCCGGTCATTTGGACGACTCTCGCCAATGACAGCGATAGCGGGATACTTACGTATCGCTACAACGTCCGCGCTACCGGCGGAGAAGAGTTCGGTGTGGTCCGCGATTTTGCGCGGAGCAAGGTATTCACCTGGGCGCCAGCGGACTCAGAAGGCTCCTTCGATATTCAAGTGATTGTGCGTAATCTGAGCACAGGGAAGGTTGCACAGAGTATCGTGGCTTTCCTGATTAGTCCGCGCGCCAGTACAGTTCCGGTCGTGAGCGCCTCCTCCCATCCGCTGGTGGCCATTTATAGCGCTCCGGCATGCGCCGTGGGAAGCAGCATGCTTGTGCGTTTCCAGGGGACCGGTGGAGGGGTTCCCGTAGCGACGCCGTTGAAACCCTGCATGAGCGGCATGACGATGAACTTCTACCTGGCAGGTATGCTGCCGCAATCGACATACTACATCCGTCATGAAGTTCATACCGGGGCCGCGACCGCCCTCGGACCCCTGCGGACGTTCACGCCCGGCGCGATTCCGGCGTCTGTTCCCTTTCCGTCAGTGAAGGTCCTCAAACCACCCACCGCCCAGTCCAGTTTGACGCAGCAGGTGTTGCTGAATGACTACCTGTCGTTGGGCGGCACCCAGGAATATCCATCCACAGCCAGGGATTTGAGCGGAAACGTCATTTGGTATTATCCCGAACTTGGACCATACATTACCCGGCCCATCCCCGGCGGAACCTTTTTGGTCATCGCACGCGACGCCAGTTCGCCGAATCCAATGGCGAAGGGCCAGATTCTAAGGGAAATCGACCTTGCGGGAAATACCGTTCGCGAGACCAATTGCTCTCGTCTTTCTGAACAAATGGTCCCCAGGGGTTTCGACTCCGTGGGTGGGTTTCATCATGAGGCAATCCGCCTGACCAATGGGCACACCATTGTGATGAGTGCGAATGAGCGCATCTTCCCGGCGGGCACCCAGGGGTCCACGAGTCCCGTTGATATCCTCGGCGATCAGATCATCGACCTCGACGAGAACCTGCAAGTAGCCTGGGCGTGGAACGCGTTTGACCATCTCGACGTCAACCGCGCTGCTGTCCTCGGTGAACTGTGCCACCAGGGTGACTATGGCTGCCCACCGCTGTGGCTGGCCAACACTGCCAATGACTGGCTCCATGGTAACTCCATCGCGTATGTTCCGGCCGATGGTAGCCTTATCCTCTCGTTCCGGCACCAAGACTGGGTAGTCAAGATCAACTATGGTAACGGGAATGGATCGGGAGACGTGATTTGGCGATTGGGGCACGATGGCGACTTCACGTTGAACTCTACCGATCCCTATCCCTGGTTCTCGCACCAACATGACGCGGAGTACGAAATGGCCGGGGCGCCGATTCTTTCATTGTTCGATAACGGCAACACGCGCATTCAGGAAGCGCAGCCCTCGGGACACAGCCGTGGACAAGCGCTGAAGATCGATGAGGTAAATCGCGTCGTGACACTCGCGTTGAATGCCGATTTGGGCGTCTATTCCGGAGCGTTCGGGAGCGCCCAGTTGCTGAAGAACGGCAGCTATCACTTCATGTCGGGGATTGTGGTTCCGGGTCCAAGGGATTATTCCTCAGAGTTTATGCCTGACGCAAGCATCAACTACAACGTCCAAACCCAAGCGTCGGCATATCGAAGCTTCCGAATGACCAACCTATATGGAGAGTGAAGGCGGCGGATCCCGGGATCGGTCCGCACGTTAGGAGAGAGTTCAGTGTGGCCGCGGTTCCGTTAGCGCTGCGGGAACGTTTGGGCAAGTTAGTCTAACGCTCAACGCTCACGTGCCACTAATTGCCCCTTTAGGTTCCCGAATGAAAGCAAATCGAAGTTGCGGAGAAACTAAAATGACCAATTCAGGTTCTGAGTCATCTCAGGCACACAAATTCAATCGTCGGCAGCTGATCCAAGCCACCAGCGGGGCCGCTGTTCTTGCACTTCTCTCGCCGCGGCCAGCCGATGCCGCCGCAGGCATCATCACCACAGTTGTGGGTGGCGGGCCCATTGGCGACGGAGGACCAGCCACGGCTGCATCCTTAGCCACGCCGTTCGCCATCGGAATCGACGGCGCCAACAATGTGTATGTGTCGGATAACTACTATCACCGCGTTTATTCCATCTCGTCGGCGACCGGCATTCTTACAACGATAGCAGGTAATGGTTATCCAGGATCCGGAGGCGATGGGGGAGTGGCTACCCAGGCGAACTTGCATTTTCCTTATGGAATCGCAGTTGATCGTGCTGGGAACGTTTGTATCGCCGACGGTAATAACAATAAGGTGCGGTGGGTCGATCGTGCCACCGGCATAATAACCACGGTGGCAGGTACCGGGGTGGCTGGGTTCAACGGAGACAACCAGCCGGCCACAAGTGCCC
>JBDTMC010000566.1:0-4715 GCA_039934475.1 Bryobacteraceae bacterium
GCCAGTTCGCCGTTTCATTGCTTACTCCACGATACGTAGGTTCGAGACGTATACCGAAGTTGCTAAGCAGATGACCGGCCTAAGAGCCGCTTTCCCTTCTAGCGATGTCCACCGGCCCTGTACCTCGCTCATACATCTTGCCCGAAGAACGGCCTCTGGTTTCACTGTACACCCTCACGGTTACGACAACCCCCATCGGTGCGCGACACTTAGTCAAGCCCACTGCGACACTCATGCTTGTTGGGCGATTCTCAAAAGATCTCCACTGCCGCCTCTGATGCGACTGGCTCTGAATCAGTGTAGAACCAGCCTCCCTCAGTCGTTGACACAATAACCTCTGGCGTGCAGTCGCGACAGGCGCCAGCGACCCTCCTGGCGTAGCTACGGCCCGGACCGGACCTCGTTCAGCAGATTGGGGTGTCGGTCGAGTACCATGAGGAGTTTTACCAACGCGAGCGGCGGTTTGGTCTTGCCGTTCTCGTAACGTGAAAACGCATTGGCGCCGCCGCCAAAGATGGCGGCCGCCTGCCGTTGGTCCAGTGCAAGTTTCTTGCGGACGCGCGCGATGAAGCCGGGATCGACAATAGTGGCGTTCACCTGTTTGTTGAATTCCAGCATCGCCGCGCCGACCCGTTTCGCTTCCCCCGCGCCGAGCACGCTTTCCCCGCAGGCCGGACAGAACTCGCCACGTATCGCTGGAATCGTCATCGTTTCGCCTTTGTAGGTGTACGGGATATCGCGTGTGTCACGCACGAGTTTCCCCGCGCCACAGTATGGGCATTCCATGGCATGTGCTCCTTTTCTCAAAGCCCTTTAAAAGACACGATCAGCACATCGTCGATGACCGTGAGTTACAGGTAGACCTCGCCGGCCGGCGTCTTCGGCCGGCAAACGTCCTGCCAAATGCGGTGATCGGCGTGCGTTGTCATGCTCTTGTAGAAGTCCTTCGGCGTCAGTACCGCGACGACGCCGACGATCTCCTCGAAACCGAATCCTAGGGCCGCGCCGCCGGCAAGTGCCGAAACGGTGGTGCGTACCTTGCCCGCCGCGAGCATAATCTTGACGACCGCCAGCCTACAGTGCGGCGTTCGTTTCTCCATTAGCTACGTTAACCTAGTTGGTCTAATTTGGCAAGTTGGTTAATAAGGCTGAGCGCCACACACTTGAGGAAACGGACTCTGACCTCGCCCGCCGCCTGGGACTCCGAGCCAGTGTAGCCAGGGGCCGCCCGCCAAACACAATTTTGTCTGCGCCCTCAAATCTTTCTCAACTGAATATCTATTGCTTACGAGTCTGGCGCGCACGAAAGCGACTGCGCCGCGGCAGCTGTTGGCCCGGTAGGCCTTCCGAACCTTGGGGAATTCTTTCAACACTTCAACGCGATTTTTCGTTGAACGATTCTCAGCCTACTGCTTGCTCTTCGCTTTCTCCTGTAACTCCAGATGCCGAGCCATGGCGAGGCGGGCCTCCTCCGTCTTGCCGAGATTTCCATACACCCGCGCCAGTTGGTAGTGAATCGCCCCATCGGTGTCCAACGGCAGTGCCTTTTCCAGGTGAGGCAGCGCCGCCTTGTCGTTGCCCAACTGCATCAGAGTCCGCCCCAGAACAGCTTGTGCAGTAAGCAAACCGGGATTGATCTCCACGGCTTTTTGTAAGTGCGGAACGGCCTCTTCGACCTTACCCAAATTGAACAGGCAGTCGCCGAACTGATACTGCCAGTCCGCGCGATCGGGCTCCGCCTTGACCAGTTCCGCAAAGGTGGATGCGGCCTCGTCGTAATGACGGCCGTGCCACAGCGCCCCGGCAAGCAGTCCGCGCAGACGATTCTCGCCCGGTGCCATTCGTAGGGCGTCGCGTAACTGAGTTACAGCCTCTTCATTCCGGCCAGCGTCCTCAAGGGCCCGCGCGAGTAGCTCATGCACTTCGGCGGAGGGAGGCAGCGCGGCCAGCCGGTCAAGAGCCTTCTCGGCAAGTCGAGACGATGCTCGCCCCGGATCGCCGCCGTTACGATGCGCCTCCCGAGAGATCGCCAGCAGGCTGAGTGCAAGGCCTTGTAACGATTTCGCACTATCAGGCCGCTCCCTGGTTATTCGCTCAAACTCCGTCCGAGCTTTCTCGTACGCGCCGCTGGCCAGGTAGGCATCGGCCAGTTCGAAGCGGAACTGCTCGTTCGGCTGCAGTTTGCAAGCCCGCTCCAGCGGCTCCACCGCTTTGGCAGGCTGCTGCAGTTTTTGATATTGAATCCCAAGCAGATACCAGAAGCCGGGGTTGGCGGCCTGCGCGGTGCGAATCGCCTCGAGGTTTGTGAGAGCCTCGCGATGTCGGCCTGCCGCGTCCAGAGCGACGGCCAGATTCAATCGCGGACCGGACTCCTGAGGCAGCGCCTTCGCTAACTGCTGGTACGCGCCAATCGCTTCGTCATACCGTCCTGCGAGCAAGGCGGCCTTGGCGCGGCTGGAGACCGCCACAAGGTCATCCATCGCCAGCAGCGTCAATGTCGCCAGCACCGCCAGGCCGATTCGTATTATGTTGATTCCGATGCGAATGCTCTTCTATCCGGTCTTGCTTCTGCTTTGGCAATCGCCGGCCGGAGACATCAAGTTCGAACTGAGCCGTTTGCCCGCGCTCCTTGAAAATCATCCCACACCGGAGCGGCGACTGGCGGAAACTATGGCCGGTGGCGTCGCCGTCTTCGACTACGATGGTGACGGCCGCCCGGACGTCTTCCTCGCCAATGGCGCCAGTCTTCCGTCGCTGAAGAAGCAGCCCGGCCGTGACGACAATCGCCTGCTCCACAATGAGGGCGGTCTGCACTTCAAGGATGTAACCGAAAACTCAGGCTTGGCGGGCGAAGGATACTCTATCGGAACCGCGGTTGCCGACTACGACGGCGACGGCAAGCCGGACCTTTTCGTCACCGGCGTCAGCGGCAGCCATCTCTATCACAACGGCGGAGCGGGCCATTTCACCGATGTCACCGAACAGGCTGGACTGCGTACCACCGAGTGGGCCGTCCACGCTGTGTGGCTCGACTTTGACCGCGATGGCAAGCTGGACCTCTTTGTGGTCAACTACCTGAAATGGACTCCCGAGACCAGCCCTGTCTGTCATCCCGCCGATCCTAAAATCACCGTCTACTGCGACCCCAGGCAAGTGCCGGGCATGCCCAATCGGCTCTATCGCAACCGCGGGAACGGAACGTTCGAGGACGTCACCGCACACAGCGGAATCGGCCGCTACATTGGGAAGGGCATGAGCGCCGCGATGGCCGACTATGACCGCGATGGGTACCCCGATCTCTTCGTCACCAACGACACGCTGCCCAACTTTCTCTTTCACAACCTGCGTAGCGGGACTTTTGAAGAGGTGGCCCTACTCGCCGGCGTCGCCCTCACCGCCGATGGTCAGCCCGTGTCGGCCATGGGCGCGGATTTCGGCGACTATAATAATGATGGCCGCCCGGATATCGTCTTTACCGCACTCACCGGGCAGACCTTCCCTCTCTTCCGCAATCAGCCGCCAACCGGCTTTCGCGATGTGACCTATGCCAGCAAGCTCGGGCCGTTAAGCATCCGCAAGAGCGGCTGGGGAGTGGCGATAGCCGATCTCGACAACGATGGATGGAAGGATATAGTCACCGCTGGCTCTCACGTCACCGACAACATCGATGCCCTGTCTGGCGATCGCTATCGATTACCCAACGCCATCTTCCGGAACCTCCAGGACGGGACTTTTGCCGACGTCTCACCGCAGGCTGGTGACGCATTCCAGGAGCCGCGTGCCCATCGCGGCCTCGCGGTCGCCGACTTCGATGGCGACGGCAAACTCGACGTGCTGGTCACGGTACTGGGAGAGGCCCCGGAACTCTGGCACAACGCGACAGTTGGAAACAACAATTGGGTCGCCTTCCTACTCCACGGCCGGGGCGGTAACCTCGATGGACTGGGCGCCGAAGTGCGACTGCTTGGCCAATTAGGTATCCAAAGCTCGAGCCGCAGCTATGCGTCTTCCAGTCTCGTTCCCCTCCACTTCGGCCTCGGCGCCGCAAAAGCGATCGAGCGAGTGGAAATCCGCTGGCCTGATGGCAAGTTGCAGTCCCTGGCCAACGTCCCCGTGAACCGGGTGGTCCCCATACAGGAGCCTGACTGAGCGGTTAGAATAGGAGGCGAAATGAAGTCCGGGGGCTCGCAGCTGGCGATTCATGTTTGCGCATAAAACGAAGTCGGTTCACTCCTCCGCGGAGGACCGCCAAGCCCTGCTCGCCCGCATACTGAACAGCCCGCAATTTGCGCGTTCCGTGCGCCTGCGTGAATTCCTTACGTTCGTCGTGGAGCGCGGTCTATCGAATCCGGATGCTCCCATACCAGAGGCCGTAATCGCTGAGATGGTCTTCGGCCGTAAGGATGGTCCGGCCGGAGACGACTCCATCGTTCGCGTCCACGCCTCCCAGCTCCGCAAGCGTCTGGAGCAGTATTTTCAGACGGATGGAGAGCGCGAAGAGGTGCTCCTGGAAGTCCCCAAGGGACAATACACACCGGTCTTCCGTCCCCGCGAGTCGGCCCCTGTCGCCGAGACCGTCGATAGACCACCCAGCGCGCCATGGGCGCTCATCGCTTCCGTGGGCGGGGTGCTCTTGATCATAATCCTGGCCCTCGGCTGGGATGACCTTCGTCTTCGGACCTCGACCAACGCCAGTGTCAGCCCGAATGTCAGCC
>JBDTMC010000567.1:0-4703 GCA_039934475.1 Bryobacteraceae bacterium
CAGGCGGACCAGGGCGCCGATCTCGACTTCCTGGTCGGCAATTCCGGCGCTTTCGTCCCGCGGGACAATCACTGACCGTGACCGAGACCAAAGCTGCGGAAGAGCATGTGCTGGGTGAAGACGGCCAGTTCCACATCAAGGACGCACCCATCGACCTTTCCGGCCACGGCTGGGAAGACTGGCTCGCACTGGCGATGTTCTGGAGCCTCGCGACGGTCGTCTTCACCATCGTCTTTGGAGTCTTGCTGATCAACCCTGCGCTGTTGAAGAACGACGCGGTGCTGGCATCGGCGCTCACTGCCGCCATCGCCTCAGCCGTGTTCTTCGGCCGCTCCTCCGGTGGTCTCTCCTGGCGCTTCGCAATGACGCTGCTTCTCGCCGTCATGCTGTGGGAAACGGCCGGCGTCAGCACCTACGGCCTTGCCAATCGCTTCCAGGAGGGCAGTTATTCCCGCCTGAAGTCGTTACAACAAAACTCCGATATTGTCGAATTCTTTCGCACACGCATCTCACCGCCCTTCCGCATTGAAATTGACAACAATGCCATCCCCTACAACTTCGGAGATTGGTATGGTGTTGACACCACCGGCGGCTATCTGGCGAGTGTGACCGAAAACGTTAACCAGCAGGACACTTACTCCGATCGCGCCATGCAACTGCTCAATGTTCGCTATAGCGTTCGAGCGGCGCCAAATCGCGCCGGACAAACCGAGGTCTTTGTCGCCCGCAGCGGTGTGAAAGTGTTTGAGAACCCCGGCGTCCTGCCGCGCGCCTGGGCCGTACATGATGTCGTCGGCGTCCACAACCTCGGGGAAGTGCAGCACTTTATGCAAACGCGAGACCCGGCGAAAACGGCGGTCATGATAGGAACGCCACCCCCGGTCGAGACATGCGCCGGCGCAGACAGCGTCTCGATGTCCCGGCCCAACGTCAATGCCGTTCACATGCGCGCCAATATGGCCTGCCGCGGCATGGTGGTGCTTTCCGAAACGTTTTATCCCGGATGGGTGGCCACCGTTGATGGGGTCACCGCCCCGATCCACCAGGTGTATGGGATGCTCCGCGGTGTCCCGGTGAACGCAGGAAGCCACGAGATCGAAATGCGCTACCGGCCCAAGTCGGTACTCATCGGATTCATCATGACCGTGCTCGGCCTGCTCGGAGCAGCCATCGTCGCCATTCGTCTTTACTGGCCCAGGCGCGCCTAAGACGGCGGGTATTCCACGTGTTCCAGCATCAAACCGGATGCCGGAGCCGTCCACGCCGCCACATCCAATTTCGGTGAGCACTTCCCTTCCAGCAGCGTCCGCACCTGGTCAATCGTAACTTCGCCCGTGCCCACCTTGGCTAGCACGCCCGCCAGCCGCCGCACCATCCGCCACAGAAAGTGCGAAGCCCGGATACGAAACAGAATCAGGTGGTCGTCCACTTCGATCGTGGAATCTTCCACAACCACCACGGTAGACTCCTCCGGCCGCGAAGGATCCAGCGCGCGGAAGCATTTGAAATCGTGCCGCCCCACAAACAGCGCCGCCGCTTCCGCCATCTTCGCCGTGTCCAGATCTTCCTTCACCCACCACACAACTCGTTTGTGGAAGGCGGTCTTACGCATTGAATACCGGTACACATAAACGCGCGACGTAGCATCGTGCCGCGCATGAAACCGGTGCAGAGCCTCCTCCACCGAAGTGACCACCACGTCCGCCGGCAGCCCATCATTCAGCCCGTAACGAACCAGCTTCGGCTGGTACTTCTTCGTCGTGCGAACGCGCAGGTGCGCCACTTGCATGGCCGCATGGACCCCGGCATCGGTCCGCCCCGCGCCTTGTATCTCCACCGCGGCTCCAAAGAAATCAGTGGCCGCCCGCAGCAGCTCCCCCATCACCGTCCGCGCATTGGTCTGCACTTGCCAACCGCTATACTTCGTCCCGTCGTACTCCACAATCAGCTTCCAAGTCATTCCTCTTGAGCTTACAGTGGTGTAGCATCCAATAGATATCGTCGAGGGCCTCTAGCTACTGCGTCACCGTAAATACGGCACCCGTAATCGGCCCCGCCATCTCGCCGTGGTCGGTTTCCAGCCGTATCTGGCGTGCCCCGGTCGCCGCTCCGTCAAGTATCCGAACGGACACCGTGATTTGCGTGCCTGCCGCGTTCACCTGCAGGTCCGACGTGTTGATCTCGCTATCCTGACCGCCGCCCATCATCCCGCCGCCACCCATTCCCATACCCGCGCCAGCAGCATGGAATTCCACGCTCTTGACGTTCTGTAAGTTGGCCCCTGCAATCGTCAAAATAAAGCTGGAACCGGCCGCCGCGCTGGACGGAGAAAGCGACGAGATTGACGGCATAACGAACCGGCCGTCCGGCTCGGAGTTGCCCGTCGCCAGCCGTGAAACCACGCTACCGCTCGCCAGATCGACGACATCAAGCGTGCCAGTGCCTTCCGCAAGCACAAGCAGCCGGTTGTGCGCGGCGTCCACTGCCAGCGCCACCGGTCCGGGATCCACCGTCAACGTCTTCACCACCGTGCCGCTCGACAGGTCTGCCACCGTAACGCTCGCCGTCATCTGATTTGCCAGATACACGGTAGTTCCGTTGATCGCCACCGCACCCGGGCCGATCCCGTTCGACGCCAGCGTGCTCACCTCCGTCACCACCTTCGTTCCCAGGTCGACAATCGCAAATCCATTCGTCATGGGAGTCGTGATCACCGCCTTGTTCGCTGTTCCTGAAATGGCGACCTGATGCGGCCGCGTGCCCGCCGCCAGAGTCACGTTCGAAATGCTGAAATCCGTCAGGTTGATGATCGAGACCGTCCCCACCTGCATATTGGCGACAACCGCCGTATTGCCCGCCACGGCGATTCCACTGGAGCCGGCGCCAGTGTCTACCGTCTGCGTCACAGCCCGGCTCACGCTGTCGATCACTGACACCGTGCCGCTCCCGGCGTTGGTAACCAGCACATTCGTTCCCGCAAACGCCACTTGCGCCGGATAGTAGCCAGTCGCGACAGTGCCCAGCAGTTTGTTCTGCGTCAGATCGATCAGCGCCGCCGATCCCAGGCCGCTCAGCGTCACTGCCGCCAGCATCCCATCGGCGCTCACCGCGATCGCATGAGCCTGAGAATCGCTCGGCAGCGCGATTGTCGCCAGAATCGAACTTGCCCCAAGCGACAACACACGGACCACGTCATCGTCCTCGTCCACAACCAGCGCCGTGCTATTCACGGCATTGAACGCCATCCCGCTGGCTTCCCAGTTGCGCCGCATGTTCTCGCCCATCGTCATCCCGCCCGTCCAACCCGGCATCCCCTGCATCATCGCCGCCGTTGGCAGCACGTGCATAAACGTCACGTTGCTGTTCTGCCCGTTCGAAGTCACCATTACCGGAACGCGCCCCGTACCGGCCGTGCCCGCAGGTAGCATAATGTTGATCTGTTGCAGCCCTACGTAGCCCGGAGCGTCGCCCCACCAGACCACATCGGCTGCCACACCGCCCATGGTGACCACCGGTTTCGCAGACACGTCCAAGCCAGTCACATAAATCGACAGATAAGTAGTCTGGCCATTGGTGGATACGCTAAACGGGCCCGTGCGCCACAGTGTCCCGTGGAGCATCGCGCCTTCTCCCACGCCCATGCCAGTCAGCGCAAACATCCCCGGTCCCGCCGCGGCGCTCATCACTGAGCCGCTGATGGTCCGTGACCCGTTGTTCGCCATCACTGTGGCCATCCCGGGAGCCATACCCGCAGGCACGATGAAGTTCACCTGGCCCGGCGACACATACGACAGCATCGCGGGTATCCCACCCACCATCACCGTACACCCGCTCAACTCGGTCGGGAGTTTACCTGGCGCAATCCACTCTCCCGCCATCGTTCCCTGGCACAAATCCTGGCCAAAAATCGAAGCAAAGGAACCAGGGGCAACCGGTGTCGAACTAAAGGATGCACCATTGACAACAGTCATCTGGGCAGCCAACGGCATAATACCCGTCACCGCCCAAAACAGGGCGACCGCAAACTGGGCGGAGAGTTTCATAACACCTCTTACATCGAAGCAGATTCAATTGTCACGACAAAGTAACAGGCGGGGAAGGGTCTGTTCGAACCTTCCCCAAAGACATGGCCGTCTACTTCACCATTGCGAGGTGCGCCGCCGACAAAGCGCGCGCTTCGGTAGCTGCCTTCATCAAGCTCTCCGCGAAGTAATCGCAATGCGAAGCCGTGTCCGGACTCATTGGCCGCTTCATTTCCGAGACCCCCGGTTTCGCGCGGTACGCCTTGGCCATCGCCGTATGCTCAGCCGCCTCAGCGTCCAGTTGATCCGCCTGCAGGCGGTAGTGTTGCGCCAGCTTGTTGTGATCCGCCGGCGTATTGGCACTTTCTAGCAGCCGGTGGACCTCGCTTTTCGACAACATCTTCGCCGGCACAGCGCCTAACCCGGCGGTCGTCATCATGACACTCATCATCGCAACAGCAAGAATGCTCTTCATCGAAGTTCTCCTGAAAACAGTTAGTGGGTGGAAACGTGCGCGGCTCAACGCCGCAAAGTCCATGAGAAGGCTGTCAGGAAGGGGTTCAGATCAGCAGGACAGAGTTGAAGAGGTACGTCTCACCGCAATCCGGAGTTCGGTCGGTGGCAACGACGCCGCCCTCCGGAACGGCCGTTACCTGGATCGGAACCTCAGGCAAGGACGCT
>JBDTMC010000568.1:0-4702 GCA_039934475.1 Bryobacteraceae bacterium
CACAAACCACGGCGGAGCCGGTGACCGGGGCGCGTGGGGTGCAATCCCCGGGCGGAATCAAGAGGTATGGGGCGGGGAATTGAAGCCGCGTTACGACGAAATCCTGAGGAAACATTCCAAACTCGATCGCGGCAACCACGCTAACCACTTGGGGACGCTGGGGACTGGTAATCACTTTATTGAAGTGTGCCTGGATGAAGCGGACCACGTCTGGTTCATGCTGCACAGCGGTTCGCGTGGAGTCGGAAACCGGATCGGCAGCTACTTTATTGAGCTGGCCCGGAAGGATATGCGGAAGTTCTACATTAACCTTCCCGATATCGACTTGGCTTATTTTCCGGAGCACACGGAGCATTTCGACGATTACGTGGATGCCGTGGCCTGGGCTCAGGATTACGCTCGCCACAATCGCGAGCTGATGATGGAGCGGCTCATTGAAGCGGTCCGAAGTTCTGGGTAGTTGCCGCCCTTCCGTACGGAAGCGAAGGTGATCAATTGCCACCATAACTATGTGGCGCGTGAATCGCATTTTGGCGAGAACGTGCTGGTGACTCGCAAGGGAGCGGTGCGTGCGCGCGCGGGCGACATGGGAATCATCCCCGGCAGCATGGGAGCTCGTTCGTTTATCGTCCGCGGCAAAGGCAATCCCGAGAGCTTCCACAGTTGCAGCCATGGCGCCGGGCGAGCGATGTCGCGCAAGGAGGCGAAGCGGCGTTTTACAGTGGACGATCACATAAGGATGACAGCGGGCGTGGAGTGTCGGAAGGATGAGGATGTGATCGACGAAACTCCAGCGGCGTATAAGCCGATTGATGCGGTCATGGCGGCGCAGACGGATCTTGTGGAGATCGTGCATACATTGCGCCAGGTTGTGTGTGTGAAAGGATGAACGTGTGTTGATTCGGATTGATGGGTCGTTAGGCGAAGGCGGCGGGCAGGTTCTCCGCACGTCGCTGAGCCTCTCCCTGGTTACTGGTAAGCCGTTCCGGATCGAACACATTCGGGCGAACCGGGAAAAACCTGGGCTATTGCGGCAACATCTAACTGCGGTTCTGGCGGCGGCGGAAATTGCGGATGCGACGGTGGACGGCGCGGCGCTTGGGTCCTCGTCGGTCACTTTCAGTCCCGGTGCGGTCCGGCCGGGAGAGTATCGCTTTGCCGTAGGCACGGCTGGTAGCGCCACGCTGGTGTTCCAAACGATTCTGCCCGCCTTGATGTTGGCGTCGGGGCCAAGCCATGTAGTGATCGAGGGCGGAACTCATAACCAGGGAGCGCCGCCATATCACTTTCTCGATCGAACGTTCCTGCCTCTGGTGGAGCGCATGGGGCCAGTGATCAAAACGCAGTTGGAACGATACGGTTTCTACCCGGCCGGCGGCGGTCGCTTTTGTGCGCATATCCACCCAGTGAAGGTTCTGCATCCCCTGAACCTCGGATTGCGAGGAGAAATTACGTCGCGCCGCGTGATTGCCATTGTGGCCAACCTGCCTCGCCACATCGCTCTCCGCGAAGTGCAGACGGCGGCCGCCTTGCTTGACTGGGGACCCGAGTCGCATGTCATCGAGGGGACTCGCGACTCAGCCGGACAGGGCAATATCGCGATGATCGAAATCGGCAGCGTGGATGTCACAGAGATATTCACAGCCTTTGGGAAATTGGGTGTGGAGGCGGAAAAAGTGGCAGCCGAAGCGGCGCGCGAGGCGCGCGATTACTTGGCTTCCGACGCTGCTGTAGGCGAACATTTGACGGATCAACTGCTGTTGCCGATGGCGCTGGCAGGCGGAGGTTCCTTTACTGCGACGAAGGTCAATCTGCATGCGCAAACCAACATCGACGTCATCACGAAGTTTTTGCCGGTCCAATTCGGTGTAACCGAAGGTGGCACCGCTATTCGAGTCGAAGTCTCGTAGCATTTTTCGCATCGTCGATGTCGCCTGAGAGGTAGGTGCTACCCTAGCTGAAATGGTGACAATTCAGAATGAAGTCGGCGGTGTTGTCGGGTGGTGGTCTTGAACAGCCGGCGGGATTTTCTTCAGCTCTCATCGTCAATGCTTCTTGCGGTTCCCGCATTGGCGGCCGCTGCAACGCCGTCGGACACACAGGAAGTCCGAGGGGTGTGGATGCATCCCGAAACGAGTTTTGGCGCCGATGGCGTCGAGGGCCGCAAGGCTGTAAGGTCGATGCTGGAGAAGTTCGCAAAGGCGAATTTCAATGTCGTGATGCCGTGGATCAAGAGCGATTACCTGGTGGCGCTGGAGTCGGAAAAGTACCTGAACACCCACCCGACGGCACGATGGGATGTGCTTTCGGTGATCGTTGAGGAAGCCTCAAAACTCAATCTTGGCGTCGATCTCTGGTACGGATTCACGGACTATCGCGATGCGAACAGTCCGGACTACGATCCGTCTGTGGGTGGCAACCCCGAATGGACCGCGTTCCGGCTGGACGAAATGATTCCAGATCCCAAGACGGGCAAGAAAGTTGCTCCGCGGCTGTCGAATATCTGTCCCCAGCACTGGGAGGCACGCGCCTGGCAATTGAAGCTTCTGATGAAAGCCGCGGAACGGTATCCGCTTCTGAGAGGCATCCAGATCGAAGAGCCGGGATACGGCGAACCGGGCTACTGCCTATGTGATCTCTGCGCGCGAACTTTCGAACGCCTTCACGGAAGGAAGCTGATCGACGCAATGGAAACTCTGGAGGCAGAGGACTTCCGGATGCTGGGCACCAGCGCCTTCATGTCGGAGCTGCGCGAAGCCTTGGCGAAACAGCACCCCAAAATGTTATTGGCGACCAACGGAGGGCATGACTGGCGACACGATCGCGTGGAAGGGCGCGATTGGGCTCGCTGGGCGTACTCGGGGTGGCTGCGCTATTACGCTTCGCAAGTGTACGTCACCGACACGGCGACGTTCCGGAAAAAGCTCGCCATGACTATGAAGGACATTGGACCTTATACGTCGGTGTATGCGGGGATCGCCTTCGCTTGGAGTGAAGGCAAGAACACCGTGAATGAGGTGATTCAGCAAGTGTATGCCGCCCGGGAAATGGGCACCCGCGGCGTTATGCTGTTTCACGGTGCGGCGTTCACTCCCGAATTGTTGGATGCGCTGAAGCAGAAGCCCTTCAAGAACGCCTGATCCTCATTTCTCGAAGACCAGCACTTCGTATTCGTTGAGCAGCGGCAGAGTGACGCGCGTTGCGCCCCTGTTGGCAGGCGAAACCGGAAGAGAGCCTGGATGTACGAGCGTTCGGACGGTTCGAAACGAACCGGGTAACGACACGGCGACGTCGCGCAGTGGCACCACGTTCTGAATCGGCCTGGTCATCTCTCCAGTGAAGTTCACAAGGTGCACGAGTCTGCGCGACTCTCCCTGGCTGCGCACCACCACTTCGACGGAGCCCGCGAGAGTTTCCACCGAGACTGCCGGCCGCGAGAACGTACGTGCCGCATTTTCGATCAGATGGAGGTGCTCCGGGATGTGGAAACTGGCGATTGCCGAACCGAGATCGCCACTGAAGTACGCACTGGTCCCAGCGCCATAGCGTTTGACGATGAGGGCGGGATCTGTTGAGACTTCCGGAACGCCGTCATACCGGCCCGCGAGCGGGCGAGTGAAGAACAGGAGTGGCGCCGCTGCCGCAGGCTTCGCGCGCAGATGATAGACAGTGGACGGGAACAAAGTCCGGTTGAGTCCCTGCAGCAGCGCGTGCGATCCGGCCGGCTTTATAAAGTCCCAACGCATCGGCCCGACGATTTCACCTGCAGTACCGGCATCGAACAGTTCGCCGAGTGCGAATGTCTTGCGATGTATACCAGTTTCGTCGTAGAGCGAAGTCTCGAACGTGGAGAACAAATTGCCGCCCTTCTCGACGTAGTCGCGCAGTCGCGCAGCCACACGATCGCTCATGCATGCCACGTTCGGCAAGAAGATGAGGTCATAGCGCTGGAGAGAATCCTTGTCGAGGGTGACGTCGTCCACAACGTCGAAAGGGATGTGGTCGCGCAGCAGTGCTTCAGAGAGTCCGGAGAACTCGGCTTCGAGGTTTCCGGCCTCGCTCTTCTGGCGGACCGTATCTACATCCATCAATTGCGCGCCCGCACCGTTGTAGAAGTTGGCAGTGGTGTCGGACCAGACGACGGCCACACGAGCCGCAGAGCGTGTGCCTGTGTAGTGGGCCGTATTGCGAGCGAGAAAATCGTTCATCTCCCGAAGAGCCTTCATCTCCGGCTGATCCAGGTCCATCGGGGTTAGGCCGAACCAGACGTTGGCCGCATTGGCGATGGTGGAGGCGTACAGCAACTTCAGCTCGGCGGCCGGAAGCAGGCTAAACGTCCAGGGTTTTTGGCCTCCCGCCGAGAAGACCACTCGTGGCTTATCGGGCGCCTGCGTCTCTAGCAGACGCGCCGTGAGGCTGGGTTTCCATAACGGGATTCGCGTGAGGTCTCCGGCTAGGAAGCCGCCCTCGGAGCCAAGGATGTCCTGCTCCGGTCCGATGATCCGGTTCAACCGCCCGGTGGCCCAGTTCGCGCCGCGCGCGCCGCTGTTCATGTAGAACGCCAGGTTCGGATTGAGGGAGCGTAGCAACTCCCTCGAATCGCGAAGGAACCCGGCGATGCTGTTGGCTTGGAACTCGATCAGGCGCGCAAAATCCGGGCCACGGCGTTCGCCCTTCGAGGGCATCTCCCGGCCGTAGAGCT
>JBDTMC010000569.1:0-4675 GCA_039934475.1 Bryobacteraceae bacterium
CGCCATGATCAACGCGCAGGAACCACCGGAACTGCCGCCCATCGTCGCCCGGCCCTCCGGATCTTTCGTCAGCTTGACGTTGTATTCCTTCTCTACGCGCGGCAGAACTTCTTTCTCCACAAACTCCGCGTAAAGGCCCGACATCGTGTCGTATTCCATACCGCGCTGGCTCCCCTGGGCGTCGCCGCTGCCATTGCTGATGGAGATGGCGATCATCGCCGGCACCCGCTGCTGAGCGATCAGGTTGTCCAACGCCGTGAAGAGCATCTTGTCCGGCCCGTCGGCTCCCACGATAAACGGCGCTGCCGTGCCTGGAACATATTGCTTCGGCACATATACGGTTACGCGCCGCTTGTAGGGAGCGGGATGACTGGTGGTGACAATCAACTTCGCCGGATTGCTCGGATCCGGCGTACCAAACGTGTTCGGCTCCCGCGCGATGCCGGGATAGATCTTGCTTTCCGCCGAATCCATAACGAATTCGGAAACCGTTCCCTGCGGCACGCCTTCCTTCACTGTCATCTCCGGCGCTGGATTATGCGTCGGCCCGAGGATGAAGTTGCCATCCTTATTTGCCGGAGCATTGGTGCCGTCCGGCAGTTCCGTCGCCGTGACATAGCCGGGCGTATGCGGATCGCGCGCCGGCGGCGTCGGCCGCGTTTGAGCCATCGTCAACAGACTGATCAATAACCCGATGTTCAGAAGACGGAACATTGACAAACTCCTTTTAATAAGCCGGAAACGAGACTCGCGCGCGCAGCCCGCCCAGTGGGGAATCATCCAGCGATACGGATCCCCCGTACAGTTCCGAGAGGTCGCGGACAATGGCCAAACCCAGTCCGGATCCTGGCGCGGCCTCATCCAATCGCACCCCACGTTCCAACACCACACTTCGCTGTGCGGGAACCAACCCCGGACCATCGTCATCCACCGTCACCACAATCGAATGGCCCGTTTGCGAAGCCTCCAGGATAACCCGGGAGTTGGCCCACTGGCAGGCATTGTCCAACAGATTGCCGAGCATTTCGTCGAGGTCCTCGCGTTGCACCCGTGCACAAAGCTCCGGTGCGATGCGCGATGAAATGCTCAAGGCGCGCCCCGCATACAGCTTCGAGACCGTGCGCACCAGGGCATCGGTGCACAGAGCCACCGCATACGGCGCCGCGCCCGCGGCCCCGGAAGCCGCCGCCCGGGCGCGTGCCAGATGATAGTTCACCTGTCGCGACATCCGCTCCACTTGTTGGACCAGACTCTCCGCAAGTTCGGCATTGCCTGCGGCGCCCAAACGGTCTGCTTCCTGCGCCAATACCGCAAGCGGCGTTTTCAGGCCATGCGCGAGGTCGCCGGCCGTCGCCACCGCCCGTGCCACGGCCTTCTCCCGATCTTCCAGCAGCGCGTTCAGATCGTCGATGAGAGGCTGGACCTCGCTTGCGTACGCACCCTCCACTCGCTTCGCATCACCTACCTTGACGGCCATCAGGGTTTCGCGCAGCGTCCGGAACGGCGCTAACGCGCGGCGCAAGCTAAGCACCCCCAAAACCATCAAAGCCAGGCCGAGGATCACCGGCCCGGTGGCCTTCATACCGCGCACCGAGGGCATGACATGGATGACCACCATTGATGCCACATGCATCAATGCCAGCAGGCCTCCAGTCCATAGGAGCGAAGATACGATTAAGGTGGAGCGAAGCGAACACACTATTAGGGTTCCGGCGGCGGTGCGACTGAGATTAGCCCTGGAATTTGAACCCGGATAAACCGTGGCTTATAGTCGTCCGCACAGTATTGGTCGTGCCCGTCGCTGGTATTCACGTTGTAAGAGAGCAACACCTGGTCGCCGCTAGTGAACTCCGCGTGAGCCTTCGGATTGTAAGTAAGCAGCGTTCCTGTCTTGCATCCCGGCGCGCCAGTTTCCGGCGTCGTGTAAACCACGGTTCGGGTCGTCCACGGACCCCATGGCGCGCATGCATAGTAGGTAGTGACCGCGTTCCACCCAGGGTACGGCGGATTGCGAGGATCCATCCCCGTCATCAAATAAAACGGACCCGTCGAGGCGTTCATCCGATCCACCTTGTACTCATTCGTGATGCCCGGAACACCCGGTAGGTTAGTGGCATTTGCCTGGCCGCTGACCCAGGCGCGAGCCGTCGTACTCCAGTATTGCCAGTTCGCGGGGTTCGTCAAATCAGTGACGGAAGACATCCGAGCCACGTACGGCAGCTTGTTCGCCGTGCCTGGATCTTTGATCCCGTAGTTGTAGATGTAGTTCCTGTCCCGCAGCAGCCGCGATCCCCATTGGATAGTGAGGTCCGGCAGGGCGACTTTCTGAATGGAGTCGATCGTGAGGGCAGGCCAGGAGAGGGTGGCGACCGAGTTGCCCTTGAACTGAAAGACACCAGTCCATTCCAAAAGGTAGATCTTGATCTTGTAGACACCAGGCGAGGGCTGGATCACCATGCCGTCACCGATCCAAAACCAGTTCGCGGTAGTCTGCGGAACAAAATAGGAAGTCGTTTTCGGTGGATAGCCAACCGTAGTGACGGTGTTAGTCACCGTATCTTGAACAGTCAGCGAGTTGTGCGCCGTGAAGAGCCAGCCCGCGCGAAGTCGGGTGTTGGGATCCACGGTTCCTATAAACGAATCAGACCACATCCAGAGATAGCGGCCATCGGGAAGAGCCAGCGAGTACGTGCCATCGCCGCCTGTCCAGCCGGGACCGTTCTGCGTGGCCAATGCGTTGAAATACGAATCCGGCACTCCCTGACTCGGCGCCGGCGGCAGCGTGCATTGCGCCGCCAAGGTCGCGCAGCCGATGAAGAAACCGCTCAAACGGCGATACAACATATACCCCTCAGCTTAGCGCTGAGGCACCTGCATTCGGTAGCCCAATCCACGCACTGTTTCGATGAAAGGGGCACCCACTTTCCGCCGTAGCCGTGCGATGAAGACCTCCACCGTGTTCGAGTCCCTATCGAAATCCTGCGCATAGATGTGCTCGCTCAACTCGGTCCGTGAAACCACTCGCCCCGCATGATGCATGAGGTAGGACAAGACGCGAAACTCATGGCTGGTTAACTTGGCAGGGACACCACCCACCGACGCACGCGCTGTTCTTGGATCCAATACCAGATCGCCGCAGCGAAGTTCGGCGTTAGCCAAGCCGCCCGCGCGCCGGATCAAAGCGCGAATTCGCGCCAGCACCTCTTCAATGCGAAACGGCTTGCCGACATAATCGTCTGCGCCGCCATCAATGCCTTGCACCTTTTCGTGCCAGCTTCCACGCGCCGTCAAAATCAGAACCGGCGCAAAGATGCCCCCCTCCCGCCAGCGCTTCAGCAAAGTCAGCCCGTCCACTTTCGGCAATCCCAGGTCCAGCACTACGGCGTCATATTGTTCGGTGTTGGCGAGTAGGTCGGCCTGTTCTCCATCCGCCGCGCAGTCCACCGCGTATCCGCCGTCGGTGAGCGCCTTCGCCAGCTGCCGGCACAACAGCACCTCGTCTTCCACCACCAGAACTCGCAATGAGACAGTTATAACGTATCCCGATGAACCGCAGATGAACGCCGCGTTCAGGACAGGTTCAGCGCCAATGCCGTACGATCTCTCTGGAGTTCAACGAAAATGCAAATCAACTTCGGCTACCCGTGGTGGCTCACTTACGGACATTTGATTGTCGCGGCCATCGCCGTGGCCCTGCTGGCACTTGCCATATCCCTGAAGGGACCCCGATGGACGAAATGGCTGTCCGGAGCCCTCGCTGTGTGGGCAGTCGCGGCATCACTGGTGATGCTTTTCCCGCTCAACGTCAACGCGAAGGCCTCGTTGCCCACGCCGAGTTTCCTCACTTCCGGCGCGGGTCGCGTTCTCGATCTGGGAGCGGGCACCGGACGCTCGTCCATCATGGTCCTCGAATCGCGTCCGCAGGCAACACTGGTCGCCTTGGATCTCTTCTCCGAGTCGTTCGACATGCACTTCGGTCGCGGCGATACGCCGCAGCAGCGTCTTCTGGCCAACCTGAAGGCCGCTGGGGTGGAACAACGCACCACAATTCAGACGGGTGACATGCGAAAGCTCCCATTCGACAACGCAGCCTTCGACGCGGTCGTGAGTTCCTACGCTATCGATCACCTGAATCGCGACGGAATCACCCAAACCCTCGCTGAGACGGCCCGCGTGCTAAAGCCCGGCGGAGACTTTCTCATGATGGTGGTGAACAAAGACCCGTGGCTTCAATTCACGTTTGGCCCGATGCTGCTCCACAGCGGACTAAGGGGTCCGGCGTGGTGGACCGACAAAGTGAAAGCGGCAGGCTTTCAGGTGATCGAGACGGGAACACCGCCAGCGACGGTTTACGTTCTCGCGCGGCGGCCATAAAATGGAGCGATGATTCCCGATCCTGCGAAGGCCCTGCGAGAGGTCAGCCGCGTCACCACAGCAGCAGCGGTTTGGGACTACGGCAAAGGCATGGTGATGCTGCGCGCTTTCTGGGATGCCGCCTCAAGTGCAGTGCGCGGGACGGTCCCGCGCTAGCAGTCCGTGGCGCAAGTGGTCAGGCTCGAAAAATGGGGCTGGCATGATTTTCCGACCCCTGTAAGCTACTGTAAATACAAAAGTTCCCACGGGAGGAAATTCGTGCCTGTACCAATTTTTCCGGCACACGGCGTTGCACCACGGG
>JBDTMC010000570.1:0-4667 GCA_039934475.1 Bryobacteraceae bacterium
CCGCATGCGAAGGCTTCAGAGGTATATGGTCACCCTTCATCGGCAGGAGGTCGAGGACTTGCAGAATTCCGGCGCACTGGAACGAGTGGAAGACACCTTCTGGGCGGTGGTTCCGGGAAGCCTGATCTATCACCCGCGTTTCGGATTCTGGTGGCACGGTTCACCCGCGCCTGAACCCGAAAGCCTCATCGCGTGACAGAATCTAAACAGTAGTGTCTCTCCTTTCGAGGTGAGTGGATTGAAACTCTAAACGAATTCGTTTAGAAAAATTGACAATGCAAGGTGTCCTGCTGCATAGTAATCGCAGGAGGTACCTTGCATGTCTATTTATCGGGTTCGTATCCGTGGCGCCCTCGCTTGCTTCTCTAGGCCCGAATTTTCAACAGAGCGAGTCACGTACGACGTCATCACGCCTTCGGCTGCCCGAGGCGCAATTGAAGCGGTTCTCTGGAAGCCCGCGATTCGCTGGCATATCCGGAAAATCATGCTGTTGGCGCCGCCCCAATATATCCAATTTAAGCGAAATGAAGTCGCAACTCGGACATCGGTTCGGAACGCCCAAATCGCTCTCCGTGCCGGCCAACCCTACGACTATTACGCCGACGAAGATCGCGCCCAGCGGAACACCATTGCACTCCGCGATGTTGACTATGCTGTCGAAGCCGAGTTTGTCATGACCCAACGTCGTGGTCCCGACGACAATCCGGCGAAGTTCGATGCCATGTTCCAACGGCGACTCGAGAAAGGCCAGTTCCACATGCAGCCTTATCTCGGATGTCGAGAGTTCCCGGCCATCGTCGAACCTTACACCGGCTCGCCCGAGCCCCTCGCCAGTGAGACGCGGGACCTCGGGTACATGCTGCACGATCTCAGGTTCGGTCCCGATGCTAATCGCCCGGTCTTCTTCCGGGCAAGGATTGAACGCGGAGTCATCGAAGTGCCTGAGTGGCAGGAGGCCGCATGATTCTTTCCAGCCTCGCAGAGCTGGCACGCTCTGAACACCTCCTCGACAACGCCGACTACGAGCCGAAACCCGTGGCATGGATCCTATCCGTTGGAGAGGGTGGCCATTTTATTGATGCCACTCCCACAGCGGCAGAGGATGGCCGCGGCAAAGCTCGAGCGAAGATAATGGAAATCCCACGCCGGAAGGGTCGCACAGTCGCAGCGGTCGCCGATTTCGCCGTGGACAAATCCGAGTATGTCCTCGGGGTGGAACCCGACGGAAAGCGGGCGGTCGAGGAACTGCAAATTCGGCGATCGCTCTTTCGCCAGGAAATAGCAGATGCTGCCCGAGAGGTTCCCATCCCCCCTCTGCTAGCGGTTGAAGCGTTCCTTGCCAACGATACCGAGCGAGATCGCGCCGCCAATGCCGTAGCGGCTGCTAAGTACGCATCCAACGATCTCTTCGCGTTCGAATTCGAAGGACGATTCGTCCACGATTTGCCCGAAGTGAAGCGATATTTTTCGCGCTTACGCCGCGCTACACAACAGGGGAACGCCCAGTGCCTCGTCTGCGGGTCTTCAGGCAGTGTTGCGAAGAAACATCCCTCCATTCAACTACCTGGCGGCACTACAAGTGGAGTTGCCCTCGTCAGCTTTAATTCGGATGCTTTCGAGTCATACGGACTAAGCGGGAACGGAAACGCTCCTGTCTGTCAGGACTGCGCTGATGCCTATACAACCGCGCTAAAACGCTTGCTCACCGACCGCTACCCCGATCCAACACACCCAGGCCGAAACCTGGCACCTCGGTTCGTCCGGCTCTCTTCCGATACTACCGCCGTCTTTTGGTCCGACAGACCCTTCGGGATTCTGGATCTGCTGACAAACTACTTCGCTGCACCCACCCCAGACTCCGTAAAGGGACTTCTGGAATCGCCTCGAAGCGGCCGTGCGTCGGGAGCACTCACGAATCGCTTCTACTGCCTCATCCTTACTGGTGGACAGGGACGAGCGATCCTGCGCGGCCTCCACACTGGCACCGTCGATCAAATTGAGACCAATCTTGCCGCTTACTTCGAGTCCGTCGACATCGGCAGCCCAGCACCTCTCCCTCTCACGTGGTTGATGCGCTCTCTTGTTCTTCAGGGCAAGTTGGAGAACCTCCCACCTGCCCTGGTCACGGATGTTTTTCTTGCTATCATCTTCGGGCGTCGTTTCCCTCAAACATTACTGGCACGCGCCGTCAGCCGCTGCCGTGCCGAGAGAAAGGTCACCCGCGAGCGCGCCGCGATTCTCCGCGCATTCATCATTCGCAATACACCAATGGAGGTTACTGTGGGACTCGATATATCCAATCCGAGCGAAGCTTACCGCCTCGGCAGACTCATGGCTCTTCTGGAGAGAATACAAGGGGCCGCACAAAACAATCCGAATAAAACGATCGTTGACCGCTACTACGGCGCCGCCAGCACTAGGCCTGGTACGGTCTTCCCGCGCCTCATTGCCAGCGCCCAGCACCACCTGTCAAAACTGACTCGTGGCTTAGCGGCTTTTTACCAGACTGAACTGGGTGATGTAGTCAACGGGCTTTCCACTTTCCCTGCAACCCTCAGCCTTGAGAATCAGGGCCTCTTCGCCCTTGGCTACTACCATCAGAGATCCTTTAGAAAACCAGCGCCCGCCACGACGCAACCATCACCTGAAACAACCTCCGACTGAAGAAGGGAAAGAGTTATGAGCTTCGAAAAGCGAGTGGAACTCGTACTGCTGTTTGACGTAGTCGACGGCAATCCGAACGGAGACCCCGATGCCGGCAACGCCCCGCGCGTCGACCCAGAAACCGGTTTCGGCATCGTAACCGATGTCTGTATCAAGCGAAAAATCAGGAACTTCGTTGCCCTTACCAAGGGGTATGAGCCACCCAATGATATTTTCGTAAAAGAGCGTGGCATCCTCGCCCGTGAGCAGAAGAAAGCCTATGATGCTATCAAGGCCGAACCCCTAAACCGTCCCAACGAAGACGCCCGCCGCTGGATGTGCGCCAACTACTTCGACATCCGCACATTCGGCGCCGTCATGACAACTGGCAAGTCCGGTGCCGACGACGATTCCGCCGCGGACGGAACGAAGCCGGAGGGCGCTAAGCAAAAGAAGACAGTTAAGAAAGACGCCAAGCTCTGGAACTGTGGACAGGTTCGTGGACCCGTCCAACTCTCGTTCGCGCGGTCCCAAGCGCCGATCTTCTCCCATGAGCATGCCATTACTCGCGTCGCTCTCACCAACCCCGGCGACACCGACCGTGCGGCGGAAACCGATGACGGCGAAGAGAAAGCCGCCAGCGGTCAGATGGGCCGAAAGTACACCATTCCCTACGCCCTCTACCGGACCCATGCTTTCGTGTCTCCCTTCCTTGCGAAAGACACCGGGTTCGCCGAGTCGGACTACGCCCTGCTTATACAGGCGATGACTTTTATGTTCGAACATGATCGCTCCGCGGCTCGCGGTCAGATGGCGCTCCGGGGGCTGGGGGCCTTTACCCACGAAAGCGCCCTCGGCAACGCCCCAGCCCATCAGCTCTTCGACCGCATCCGCATCTCGGGACCGCCTTCGCCAAGACGGTTCAGCGAGTATCATATCGAAGGTCCAGCGGAGCTTCCCTCCGGCGTCGCGTTCCAGTGGATCATTGAGCCTGTTCCCGTATGAACCATGTACGAAGACGATGACCTGTTACCCATCTCGGCGCTCCAGCACCTTCGGTTCTGTGAGCGCCAATGGGGTCTCATTCATCTCGAACAACAATGGGAGGAGAACCGGCTTACCGCGGAAGGCCGCCTCCTCCATGATCGCGTCCATGAATCCGCTACCGAGGCGCGGTCCGACCTCGTAATTACTCGAAGTCTGCAACTTCGGTGCCGCCGCCTCGGCCTTACAGGCCAAGCAGACGTCGTCGAGTTCCGCCGCGCCGAGTTTGCAAATGGAGAGACCATCTCGCTCGCGGGCCGCAAGGGCTCGTGGCAGCCTGTGCCGATCGAGTATAAGCGCGGCCGCCCAAAATCCGATTCCTGCGACGAAATCCAACTCTGCGCTCAAGCGTTGTGCCTTGAGGAAATGTTCGAGGTTCGTTTGCAATCCGGATCTCTGTTTTACGGCGAAACGCGGCGTCGCGTCGAGGTCCCCTTCGTTCCCTCTCTCAGGACCACCACCGAATCTTTATGCCGCCGGATGCATGAGCTATATGCCCTTGCAGTCACTCCGGCCGCTGTCTACCTGAAGAAGTGCGAGCGATGCTCTCTCATTGACCGCTGCCTCCCTCGGTCTCCAAACTCGAAAAATGCTGTCGAACGCTATCTCAGATCGGCGATTCCGACTAGCGAGGATCCTACGTGAAACAGCTTCTCAATACGCTTTATGTCACTACGCAAGGAGCCTATCTCGCCAAGGAGGGAGAGGCTGTACTCGTTCGGGTGGAACAGGAAACCAGGCTCCGCGTCCCAATTCATACACTTGGTAACATCGTTTGCTTTGGACAAGTCTCATGTAGCCCGTTCCTGATGCGTTTGTGCGGTGAAAACAACGTTGGACTTGCATTCCTGTCCGAACATGGCCAGTTTCTCGCTCGGGTTCAGGGACCGGTTTCGGGCAACGTGTTGTTGCGCCGACAGCAGTACCGTTGGGCCGATCGGGCCGACTCGTCGGCAAGCGTCGCGCGATCTGTCGTTTTG
>JBDTMC010000571.1:0-4601 GCA_039934475.1 Bryobacteraceae bacterium
GCGAAAGGCGGGCAGATATTCCGGCGGCTCCGGCTCGGCCAGGACTTCATCCCAACGACCGAAGCGCACCATCACCATAAGTGGCATGGTCTTCAACAAATTGACAAAGCCCAAGCCAGGCTGGTCCAAGGCGCCGTGATCGTGGCGAGTGGCAACCTTGCGCGCCGCTTCCATAGCCGCGGTACTGCGCCCGTCCATCATCAAGGCGGCGGCCAGAAAATGGATGTTATGCGGGTAGTACGCCGCCGGGTAAATCCCCTGGGCGCGGCACTGCGTGATGTAGTCTTCATCGGCGCCGATCGCTTTCACATTCGCTTCGGCGGCATCGGAATAGCGGCCCACGCGGATGTAGATGTGGGCAGGCATGTGGACGAGATGGCCGGCCGCGGGCACCAGCGTGGCCAGCCGGTCGGCGCTGGGCGTAGCGAGGTCCACTTCATCGGAGGCTTCCATCAAGTGGATATAGAGATGGCGCGCGCCGGGGTGATTCGGATGGGCCGCGATGGCTTGTTCCAGGGCTTTGCGAGCCTCCGTCACTCCCGCGTTGGGCTTGCTATCGCGCGTCCAATAGTTCCACGGCTGCGTGTTCATGATGGCGTCGGCATAGAGCGAGGCAACGTCGGGATCGCGTGGAAACTTGGCGTAGGCGGCGGCCATCGCCTTGGCGTAGGCCTGATTCAGCGCGGTGCGGTCGTCGCCGGGCGGGATCTCCGCGAAGCGTGCGGCGAGGGCGTCGATGAGGGCGCGTTCCCGCGGCGAGGTGCAGCCCTTGTGCGCTTTGGCTTCACGCATGGCGTCGAACCCTTGCTTTTCACGGTCGGGGCCAATCGCGGGGTCGTTGATGTTCGGCGCCAAGGCCAGGGCCTGTCCCCAATACGCCATCGCGCAATCGGGTTCCAGGCGAGCAACTTCTTTAAACGAGCGGAGGGCCTCAACGTGGTTGAAGCCATAGACCAGCGTCATGCCCTGGCTGAAGTAGGCTTTGGCGTCCTTCGATTTGACGGTGATCGGAACACGCAAGTGGCCGAGGTTAGCCAGCCGCGGCGCGAGTCGTCCGTCTTTCGTTGTGTTGGCGAGATTGGGAGAATCCTGCGCCAGCAGGCACACCGGCAGGAGGAGCAAGGGAATCCAGTGGAACCGCATGGTGGATAAATTACCACGGTTCCCCACCGGCTGACGCTAGTTACACCAAAACGGTAAACGTCGATTCGTTCCGTTGCACCGGCCGGTACAACGTATCGCGCTCCAACGGCTCACGCCCGGCTTCTTTGATCAAATGGAGCAACTCGCCGCGCCGCATCCCCTGGCTCGTCGTTGCTCCGGCGTCGTGATAGATCTTCTCCTCCACCACGGTCCCATCGATATCGTCGGCTCCAAACCTCTGGGCGATTTGGGCTATGCGCGGGGTCATCATGATCCAGTACGCCTTAATGTGTGGGATGTTGTCGAGCATCAGCCGCGCTACGGCGATGTTGCGAATGTCGGTGAATCCGGTGGTCTTGCCGATGTGCTGCAGCGCGGTGTTCTCGGGATGGAACGCGAGCGGGATGAATGTCACGAAGCCGTGGGTATCGTCCTGTAACTCGCGCAAGCGGATGAGATGGTCCACCCGCTCCTCGTCCGTTTCGATATGCCCATAGAGCATCGTGCAATTCGACTTCAAGCCGAGGCGATGCGCCTCGCGAGCCGTCTCGATCCATTCGCCTCCATCGATCTTGTGGTCGCAGATGATGCGGCGCACGGACTCACTGAAGACTTCGGCGCCGCCGCCGGGTAGTGAATCCACGCCGGCTTCACGCAGGCGCTCCAACGTCTGCCGGATCGTGATCTTCTGGCGGCGGGCCAGAAACGCGACCTCCACCATCGTGAAGGCCTTCAGATGTACCTGCGGGAAGCGATTCTTCAACCCGCGGAGCATGTCGCAGTACCAGTCCAGAGTCAATTCGGGATGCAGGCCGCCGACGATGTGGAATTCCGTGACTGCTTCGGAATAGCCGTGGCCCGCCGCTTCCCAGATCTGCTCATGCGACATCGTGTAGGCCTTGGGGTCGCGCACTTTTTTCCCGAACGCGCAGAGGCGGCAACTGGCCACGCAAACGTCGGTGGGGTTGATGTGGCGGTTGACGTTGAAGAAAGTGATGTTGCCGTGGAGGCGCTCACGGACGAGGTTCGCCATGTAGCCGACGGCCAGAATGTCGCCCGTGCGATAGAGCGCAGCGCCGTCGTCGAAATCCAGCCGGACACCCGCTTGCACCTTTTCGAGAATGGGCTTCAAACGCGCATCTTCAATGACAACTTCCATTTACAGAACTCCTTTGGCAAGGAAAATATCGGCCGCCCAGAAGAAAAAGAATAGCACGCTGACCCAGCCATTCATGGTGAAGAACGCGGCGTCCACGCGCGACAGATCGTTCGATTTCACCAGGCTGTGTTCGTACAACAGCAGCGCGGCGACGGCGAAAATGCCGCACACGCTGATCCAGCCTAGTCCGAGAGTAACGGCCAGCGCGCCCAGGCAGCCGAGCATGGCCAAGTGCAAAACGCGCGACACCAGTAACGCCCGAGCGATTCCGATGCGGCTAGGAATACTGAAGAGTCCCTCGCGCCGGTCGAACTCGTAGTCCTGGCAGGAGTAGATGATGTCGAAACCAGCGGTCCAAAACGTAACGGCGGCGGTAAGCCACAGGATGCGGGGGTCCAGCGTGCCTCGTATAGCGATCCAGGCGGCGGCCGGCGCCACGCCAAGGGAAAAGCCGAGAACAAGGTGCGCCAGCGCGGTAAATCGCTTCGTGTAGGAGTAGAAAAACACAATCCCGAGCGCCAGCGGCGACAACTGAAAGCAGAGCGGATTCAACATGCGGGCGGCGACGGCGAACACCACGCTGGTGACGATGACGAAGCCCCACCCGAACGATTTGGAAAGCAACCCTGCCGGAATGTGGCGCGCCTTAGTGCGCGGGTTACGGCCATCGATGGCCGCGTCCAGCAAGCGATTGAAGGCCATGGCGGCTGAGCGAGCACTGACCATCGCCACCACGATCCAGAGGAACTTCGACGCGAGCGCGGTGGTCGCGAAGCCGGAATCGCGCCAGGCGAGAAGAGCGCCGGTGAGCGCAAAAGGAAGGGCAAACACCGAATGCTCGAACTTGATCATGTCGAGCGTCAGGCGCACGCGGGCGAAAAAAGGCACTCCAGTGGCTTCGGAACCGTGCATGGAAGGATGAGATCCAGATACCATTCTATTGCATGGGCCTCTTACGTTTGGTTGCCGCGGTAGGCGCGCTCTGTCTTTTGGCCGCGTGCGGCCGGGTGACGGGATCGGGAGCCGACAGTGGCTTCGCCGCAAAGGTAGTCACCTTGCCCAACGGCCAGAAGATCAACGCCGAAGTCATGCTGGAGGACCGGGACATGATGCGCGGCATGATGTTTCGCGATTCCCTCGCCCCAGACCGTGGCATGCTATTCGTCCATCCAAAACCCGGCAATTACAGCTATTGGATGTATCAGGTGCGGATCCCGCTGGACATTATCTGGATGGATTCCTCGCGCCGCATTGTGGAGATCTCAGCCAACACGCCGCCCTGCACGACCGCGCCCAGGGAGTGCCCGCACTATGGCGGCCATGCCGTGGTGCAATACGCTCTGGAACTGGCCGGCGGAATGGTGGAGCACTACGGATTGAAGGAAGGACAGACCCTTGATTTTTAGAGCATTTGCGATGATCGCCGCCGCTTCGATGCTGCTTGCCCAGGCGCCTCCAGCGAACCAGACGATACGCGCCATCCGCTTGAAAATCTCCGCCGGCGACCTGCCCAGCGCCGAGTCTCTGCTCGAAAGGCATAAGGCCGAGAAGGGCTCCGATACCGAATACATCGTTGGCGTCTCATGGCTGGCGCGTGGCGCGGCGCTCACCGGCGATTGGCCCGCTGCGGAGCGCTACGCCAAGCTCACGCTCGAATTGTGCGGCGATCCGAAGGACCCCGACCTCATCTATGCCGCCGGCTCTGCTCTCGAAGTGACGGCGCAGGCGCTGGAAGCCATCGGGAAGAAAGACGACGCCGTCGCATACCTCGATAAACAGCTACAGGCGCGGTCCGGTTGGCCGTTGGGATTCCGCAGCCGCCTGTACAAGCGGCGCAATCAGATTGGCCTGGTGGGCCAACCCGCACCGCCCATTGAGGGCCTGGAACCGCTGGGCAAGCCGACCGTACTCTTTCTGTGGGCCAACTACTGCGGCGATTGCCTGGCACAGGCACCGGCGCTGGAACTGTTCTGGAAAAACTACAGCGCCAAAGGCGTCCGCATGGTGGCAGTCACCCGCATTTACGAAGACGACGCAGACGCCGACCGCAAGAAAACGGCCGACGTCTGGAAAGCGTCCTATAGCGGATTGTCTGACGTGCCGGTGGTGTTTTCCACGGAAGCGATGCTGCGCTACGGCGCGTCCAGCACGCCCACCTTCGTTTTCATCGACGCGAAAGGGATTGTCCGCGCCTATCTGCCTTACCGTTTGACGGCCGATCGCCTCGCCGCCGAGGCGAATCGGCTCGCCACCGCGACTAACTGAACTGCCCGGTTTCGAACGGCGCCTTGGGCATCTT
>JBDTMC010000572.1:0-4587 GCA_039934475.1 Bryobacteraceae bacterium
GTCCTGCGCGGTCAACGGTATCTCCTTCATGATCGGGACACGAAGTTCTGCGCCGAAGGAAATCTCCTCCTATTTCCTTCTCCAGATGGAACGTCAAGTCTCAAGCGCGGAACCGTCCGTTGTCGCGGACGCCTCGGTGGCTTGCTCAAGTTTTACCATCGTGCCGCTTGATTCTTTGACCACACGACAAGCGAGAAGGCCGTCGCCGTCTATCTGAGTAAGCGCCGCAAGGCGCGTGAGGATGTCGGTCATAGCCCGATCTCCTGTTGTTGTGAAACGAGAATGCTTTTAGAGGCACAATACTGATGGGTGCCCCGACGATTCCGGCGGCGGCAAGACCCAGGAGGCAGTGTGAAGAGATTTGTGCCACTTACGGCTTTGGTGCCGGGGATGTTCGGGTTCTTCGCCCTCTTCAATAGTCTCGGCAAGGAACGGGTTGCCGCTCTGCACGGCTCGGACGTCGTTGGTCTGGTCGCAGCCGGATTCTGCTTCGGGGTTACCTTCATGATTTTGGTCGTTTGGTCCATAGCGCGAAAAGAGCGGAGCGCGGCGGGGTGATGGGTGGGCTTAAGCTTTGGAACGAGTGATCGACGCGGGGCCGGTGCCTCTGGCGTGTGGGTGTCGGTCATCCCAGCCTCGCTATTGTCGCGGTTTGAAGCTGCGCCCTGACCCACTCTTTTCCCAATTCGGAGTGAAGCTATCAAATAGGCGGATTCCATATAACTGCTTCCAAACATGCCCCGCTGCATCTGCTGCATGGCGGGAGTGACAGGGCTTCTCAAGGCCGAATCTGATTGCCGATACACAGGAGGAAAGCATGTCGATGAGCTGGTCACATGGGATTAGGTCATCAGGGCAACCCGATGAATGTAATCGTGGATCTCTGCCGCTTTTGATTTCAGGCCCTCCTGGTCGTTAGCTGCGAGCATCTGGAGAACGCGTTTCAGCACCTCCTCACTGTCGGCGGATGGGGCGATCGCTCCCATTGAGACGCACTCCTGTTTGAGCCAGCGCATTTCAGCGATGTGAGCAACCAGTACCGAGACGAACGCCATGAGCATTTCCGGTGTTTCCAGCCCTTTGTCAAACCTGAATCCGATTTCCTTGCAGAGAATTTCGATTGGCCCCTTGTCGTACGCCGAGGCGGGCGTGTGAATGGGCTGGGTCACGATGCTTCTCCCAAGTCGATAATGTGTCCCTCAGTCACGAGCAGCACCGACAACTCGGAGGCGGTGGATGTTGACCAGTCGTTCACGCGGCACATTTCGGCGCGCGCATCCGTTATCGCTGTTGCCTTATCGGTGGCATTCACGCTGGCCAGATAGGTTTCCGCCCCGCCCTCGTTGTTGCCTTCGGGATACAGCAGGAGGATGCTGTAAGGCTTCAAGGGCTTCGGGCCTTCGTACTCGGTGAGGTCCTTGAACCCCGCAGAGAGAAGGAACTCTACAACGGTCTGCTCACCCGCATTCTTGTTGGTGAACTCAGCCAAGGGTCGCAGTTCATCCATCTGGAAGAACATCTTCCATGCATCGTCAAAGATTTCGATACGAGGGACCGTCCCTGTAGAATTGAGATCGTGCCACTTTATTGAAACTTCGGCGTCACAGCCGCCGGACGGATAGTAAAGGCCAATCGTAATGGACGGTTTCTCTCCGGCCCGCGCGTACCAAGCGCGGCTGAAGATGTGAAACCCCTTAACAGGCGCGTCCGAGGAAGGTTTTGATTGCGGAGGAGAGGAATCTGTGGAATCAGGTGATGTAGCCATGGCGAGTTCCTTTCGCGGTGGTTAGAGGGTCCAGCGAGGTGCAAACTTGCTGGTCCCTCGCATTAAACAGGCGGTGCTTTACTCGGTCAAGAGAAAAAGGGCCGATCCGAAGACCGGCCCTCCCGGCACTAAGCCTTCTTCGGTGGCATGTTCTTGCGGTAGAGCATGGTGTAGCCCTTCTCGACCCCGCTCTTGACCAGCGCGTAGCGTCCGGGTGCCAGGCTCGGCTCCTCGAAGGCCACCGAGATATAAGCCCCGTGGTCATCGCTGCGTTCCCAGGCAACGCCGATCTCGTTCTGGCCGTGGAGAACGGTGTAATCCGGGTGTGAATCCTTCTCCTTGTCGTCGTTCGGCTGGAGTGTGAGAGTGGCGTCGATGGCGAGGGTTTTGAGCGAGGGCATTGATTGCGGCAGATTACGAAAGGAGATGGCTTGAAACGGCCAGCACGTTTGAATCGGCGTTCAAGAGAGCGGAAAACACGGCTTGAGATCGCCAGCGCAACCTTGCGAAACTGAAGGCAAGGAGTCCGACAATGCGCGTGATGGTACTCGTGAAAGCGACGGAAGACAGCGAGAAAGGCTTCAAGCTTACGCCGGAGACGAAGGTAATGATGGAGGCCATGGGCAAGTTCAACGATGAACTGATCAAGGCCGGTATCTTGAAGCCCGGAGACTGCGACGGCCTCGCGCCGTCATCGAAGGGGAAGCGCGTGGCGTTTGATGGCCCCAAACGCAAGGTCATTGACGGGCCCTTCGCCGAGGCTAAGGAGTTGGTGGCGGGCTTTTGGCTTTGGGAAGTCAAGGATATGGATGAGGCCGTTGCATGGGTGAAGCGCTGCCCCAATCCGATGGCAGGGCCCAGCGAGATCGAAATCCGGCCCATCCCGGAGATGGCTGATTTCGAATGATGATCTGACGCTTCCGAGCGGGAAACACGGGGGGGCTCATGAGCACCGAGTGTACGATATGCCGGGGTGTCCGATGGGTCTGCGAAGATCACCGCGATAAGCCATGGGGCGGGGCGAGCGATGCTGCTGACGCCTGTCACTGTGGAGGCGCTGGTGCGCCGTGTCCTGCGTGCAATTCGAGCGATACTGAGCATCCAGCGGAGATGCCGAAGGGATACAGGTCGTTCTTGGATTCGGGAGGATAGACGAATTGAGCGAATTTGCGGGCATCTGAATCCAGCACTCTGGAAACCGGGAAACACGGGGGGGGGCTGGCTGCTGCTACGATGATCGGTTTCAGCCATGATGAAGAAGTTGTTTACCGAGAGGCGCGATGGCGCAAAACCGAGGGTCCAAGAGGCGCTCGATGCTGTCACGCGGAATGGGCTTCTCGGTATGGTCGATGCTCGCATCACGAGACCGCGGATCGCATCTAGGCGATGCTGCGGTTGCGAGCCTCGTCAGTGGTCATCGCCGCGTAGATGTCCTGTATCGTTGGTTCGCCGGACATCGGAAGCCGGTCAGGCGTGGAATGACAATATGGTCAAACGGTGTGGATTCCGCCATCGCACGAACTGCCATCGTGAACCGCGCCGGCCCGCACTGCATGTAGATGATCGGATGGTGCCCGTCTTTTCGAGTTGGCGTCGCGGTCAGGCCGACCACGAACCGCGCTTTCACCTGCCGCATCACCGGCTCGAACGTGAAGGCTGACACGTGGTGGCATTCGTCGACAATCACGTGCCCATACTCGGCGACAAAGTCTTTCACCTCTTTCTCACGATGAAGCCTTCCGATACCCGTGTGGTCAAATTATCCAAACGAATGGCTTGGAGGTCTATGATGGATGTTCCTCATGCCAGACAACAAGTGGGCTCGACTGTTGGCGTACGTGACCGGGCTCGTCAATCAGAAGCTCCTGCTCCAGAACGAGTATCTCATCGCGGAGAATCGCGTCCTGCGGGCTCACCTTCCGGCCCGACTGCGCCTTTCCGATCCCGAGAGATCCACTCTCGCTGAGATAGGCAAGCGCCTCGGTCGCAGTGCCCTCCAGCAAGTCGCCTGTGTCGCCAAGCCCGATACCATCCTCGCCTGGTACCGGCGGCTGATTGCCCGCAAATTCGACGGCTCCAAATTCCGTACTTCACCCGGACGGCCCCCCATCGCGCGGGACGTGGAAGCGCTGATTGTCCGCTTCGCCAGACAGAACTCCGGTTGGGGATACGACCGCATCGTCGGGGCCCTTGCCAATCTCGGCCACGCCGTCTCCGACCAGACGGTGGGAAACGTCCTACGCCGGTACGGGATTGCGCCGGCGCCCAAACGGAGACAGAATACCACTTGGAAGGATTTCATCGCCTCCCATATGGACGTCCTGTCCGGGACTGACTTCTTTACGGTGGAGGTGCTCACCTGGCGAGGTCTCGCCACCTACTATGTGCTGTTCTTCATCCATCTGGAAACGCGCCGGGTCAGTCTCGCAGGCTTGACCAGACATCCCACGTCGGAGTGGATGATCCAGATGGCTCGCAACGCAACCGACGAGAGTGTCGGGGTCCTGCGCGGTCAACGGTATCTCCTTCATGATCGGGACACGAAGTTCTGCGCCGCCTTTCTGTCTGGAAGTACTGCGGTCAAGCGGCATCCAGCCATTGACCCTGCCTGCGCGGAGCCCGAATTTGAACGCTTTCGCGGAGCGCTGGGTGTGCTCCATCAGGCAAGAATGCCTATCCAAACTCATTCTGTTCGGAGAAGCTTCGTTACGACGAGCCCTGAGCCAGTACATCGAACATCATCATCTTGAACCCAACCATCAGGGTAAAGGAAATCTCCTCCTATTTCCTTCTCCAGATGGAACGTCAAGTCTCAAGCGCGG
>JBDTMC010000573.1:0-4586 GCA_039934475.1 Bryobacteraceae bacterium
TGGTACAGAACGCCACCTGCTCAGTTTCGGCGAAGAAATTATCAACGCAGCGGTCCAGCACGAGACGGCCTACGCGGCGCACGGGTACCTGTTCTTCCGGAATGAGCTTGGTGGAGTCGAGAATATCAAACTCAAAGCGGTCGGCGAACTCGTCATCGAACAACTGTAGTCCCAGTTCCCATTCCGGGTAGTTACCACTTTGGATGGCGTTCCACAGATCGCGGCGATGGAAGTCGGGGTCGGCGCCATTGATCTTGACTGCTTCATTCCACACCACCGACTGCAAGCCCAGTTTAGGCTTCCAGTGGAACTTTACGAAGGTGGATTTTCCGGCGGCTGTTACGAATCGATACGTGTGAACGCCGAAGCCTTCCATGAACCGGAAGGAGCGAGGAATGGCACGGTCAGACATCACCCACATGATCATGTTCATGCTTTCGGGGGTGAGGGAGATGAAGTCCCAGAAGTTGTCGTGCGCGGTCTGAGCTTGGGGAAAGTCACGATCCGGCTCGGCCTTGGCGGAATGGATGAGGTCGGGGAATTTTATCGCATCCTGGATGAAGAAGACGGGAATATTGTTGCCGACAATGTCCCAATTACCTTGTTGCGTGTAGAGTTTCACTGCAAAGCCGCGAACGTCACGCGCCAGGTCGGCGGAACCCTTGTTGCCCGCCACCGTGGAGAAGCGGACGAAGGCTGGGGTAGTTTGTCCAGCGCTTTGGAAGAGATCGGCAGCAGTGATGTCAGAGAGCGATTGGTAGGTTTCAAAGAAACCGTGAGCGCCGAAGCCACGAGCATGGACGACGCGCTCGGGAATGCGCTCATGGTCGAAGTGAAAGATCTTTTCACGGAGGTGAAAGTCCTCCAGGGTAGTGGGACCGCGAGAGCCAATCTTTAGTGAATTCTGATCATCGGAGATGGGGGTGCCCTGCTGAGTGGTGAGTACTGGCACCTCGCCGCCGGCGGTTTGGTGGAGTTCTCCTCCGTTGCCGCGCAGTGGTTCCTTTTGGGGATTCTGTTTTTGTTTCATTTGTTACCTTTCGTGGTCTGGTTGATCGCGAAGACGCTTGTGCGGCGCCAATCCGGCGGGGCCGGAAGGCGCGCAACTCAAGTCATACGTTGGGTCTAAGGACGGCGCGGAGTTTGATGAAAATGATCGGCGAAGCCTGGAATCAGCTCGTCAACGAATTCGGTGAGGCGACTGGCTGCGACGCCTACTAATGCGCTCTTGACGTTGTCCCAAACGTCGGTGGCCACTAGCGGCGGGCGGCCGGATCCGGAATGCGTTGGGCGGTCCAAGCCAGAGTGCGATCTCATCGTCGACGGCAAACGGCGGCGGCTGCTTATCGCAGCCACCAGAAATCCCCCACAGAATGCGAGCCCTGCGATCGCGCCGGGATGGTTCTGGAAGTGACCTTTCCAATCGGTGACGGACTTTACCTTCTGCGTCAGCTCATCGATATTAGAGTCGAGGTCGGCACGTGTTCGCTGGATGTGGGTCTCTAGTTGATTGGCAGTGGCACTCATGCGACGATCTCCTTTTACATACGATCAATGATTCGTTCGGGCAGTTCGGGCAAGCGAAGTTGCTTCAACCGTTTAATTCCCACCCCGAGTGTTGCAGTCGCGATCATCGCCAACGCACCCGCGACGATCGATGCAGCGGCCCACTTAGGCATGACCGTCGAGAGGGCGTAAACACTCATGAGCAGCAGGAACAGAACGGCGAAAATTGCGCTGAGGCCACCAACGACAAGCAAGAGCCAAGCAGCTTTTGCGTTCGCGACCTCATCGCGCAATTCTCTCTTAGCGAGGCGAACCTCAGACCGCACGATCTCCTGGACGTTGTGAATGATGTCCTGAAGAATGTCGGAGATGGAACGGTTGCCGGCGGTCATAGAGGAATCCCTACTCAGTCATTACGAGTGAGCGCCCGGCCGAGAAAGAAACCGCCTATGGCGGCAACCAGGAGGGTTGGGCCAGGATGCTTTCTCACGAACTGAACCAGGTCATCCATCATCGAGTCAACGTCGTTCTGCCTGACGTAGTCGGCCGTCGAATTCAGCTTTCCAGCCGCGGCGTGGGCGGCGCCCGCAATGTTCTCACCGCTATCTTTCAAGGCAGTGGCAGCGCTCTCGAGACGATTGGCTGCCGGGTCGCGATTCTGATCGATAGTGGCGGCTGCGGCTCTGCCTAACTCGGCGACTTTCTCCTTTACCTGCGAAGCGACTCCAGTAACGGGGTCATTGATATTTCTGGTTTCTGTTGGCATTGAAATTTCCTTTAAGCGGTGCGCCGGAAAAGCGCGTGGTAGATGACGAGAAAAACAACTGAGCCCACTACTGCGACGAGCAGGCTATAAAGGTTTAACCCTGTTACGCCGGAGGCACCGAAAATGCTAAAAAGCCATCCCCCGAGCACAGCGCCGACGATTCCGAGCAGAACGTCGAGGATGAACCCTTCCCCAGTTTTGTTGACGAGCTTACTGCCGATGAAACCGGCAATCAGACCCAGAACGATCCAGGCAAGAAATGACATAGACTCCTCCTCAATGGAAATTGACGAACACTGGCGCAACTCCCCGACAGCGTAATTCTGTTCCTACCGGCCGGAGCCGGCGGGAACTTTCTCCTAACAAGACGACGGCCGGGCGATTATGCGAGCTTCACGGTTGGTCACGGCGTTGTAAGAGCATCTAAATGGCCGTTGCCTAATAAAGAGTTGGTCTTATGAGGGCTAGCCCGGGTTCGGGAGTCCGGCGGGTGTAGAATACTTCGAATGAAACGGTGCTCCCGCCGCTATCGTCTGACGCTACCGATTGTGCGTCTCTGGTTTGGTGCGGCGCCCTGGGTGCTGGCAGCGCAGATTGTTACTATCACTCCCACGACGCTTACACAGTGCACAAACGGTTTGGGGCATGCCACGATTGCGTGGAATGCTCCTGCTGGGCAGCGAGTTCGGGTTCATGTGTTGTCCGCCACGGGCCCTCCGATGACTGGGTTGGAGAACGCCGCGGGGAGCGCGCAGACGGGCGATTGGGTTCGCGATGGCATGGCGTTTTACGTGGTGAACGACGCCGGGCAGGAACTGGGGCGTGTGGTGGCCGAGGTGAATTGCGGCGGGACCGCCGACACCACCAATGCGGCTTTTTCGACTGCCAGCGCGTGGTTCCCACTGCAGGTGGGCAACCGCTGGGTGTACCGCAGTAACAGCAGGAGCGCCACCTCGACGTACACGGTATGGAGCCTTACGGGAACGACGCTGGTGGGCAGCGACACGTGGTTCGTTTTGGAGATCAGGGCATCTGGTGCGGAGACTGCGAGCACCGTGCTGTACCGCTGCGACGAGAGTGGACGTATCTACCGTATTCCGAACTATCAAGGCGCCGCACAAGAGCTGTGGCTGGATGCCGCATCCACAGGGCAGACCGATGCCGTGCTGCAGGTGCAGCAGCGCGATGTTGCGGTAGCGACGCCATTCGGCTCCCTGCCCGGTTTGACGTACCAGACCTCCGTCCCGTTGTCATTGGAGGCAGGCACATTGGTGCGAGGGTTAGGGCTATTGAAGTCGGAAGCGCAGACGATCGCGGGATCGTCAGGGGGATTTTCGAGCAGCCTGGAACTGGTGGAAGCGAAGATCGGCAAAGCCGTGTATTACGTCACTCCATCGACGGGCGTGTCGGTGGCGGCTGAGAGTTCTACGTTTGACGTGACGGGCCATCATGTGACGAATTGCGCCATCCCTTGCTACTTTGTTGCCTGCGGGTTCGGCGGGGCGGACCCTCCCAACACCTATAAGCCCTGCTTTCAGGCGCGGATCCGGGCCGGCGTGGCGCAATGCGATAGGCAGACCCCGCTGGATACGCAGGTGCAACTGACCGACGCCGGTGGAAGCACCGTCTACGAGCAAGCCGTGGGATTGAGCGCGACTCCTCAACTCTGCGACAGCGCGCAGTACTTGCAGGTGCCGCTGTATTCGGCGCCGAATGTGGGACTACCGGCGGGTGACTACCGGTTGAGCGTTACGGTGCGGTCTGTCGGAGCGGAGATCGGGTCGGCCAGTATGCCATTGAAAGTGCAATAGCGATAGAATCGGACGCGATGAAGAGAATCGCCTTTCTTTTCGTATTGGCGGCCGGCGCGCTGGCGCAGCGCAAACAGGGCAGCCCACTCGAACATCTGCCGCCGAACCAGGAACTGTTGACGCACTTCGGCGAACGGGCAGATGTCTCGCCCGACAACTTGCGAATCGCGTTCATGAACAAGTCATTCGGCGACGCATTTGTGGTCGATTTGAAGACGCGAGCGATCCGCTGCCTCACTTGCTCCGTGCCGGGAACTGCCTTCTTGCGGGTGATGCATTTGGCTTCGGGAGATTACTTGCTAATCGGTCCGGAGCGATTCAAGGACTTGCGCATCAGCCGCCGGGAGGACAACGAGTTGTGGTTTTTGAGCAGGACGCCGGGTTCGAAGCCGGTGAAGTTCGGGCAACGGATGAGCGAAGGGGCGGCGATTTCGAAGAAGAGCATGAAGATCGCGTATTCCGAGACGCACGCGCAGAATCCGGACCTGCCGCAAGGAGCGTCG
>JBDTMC010000574.1:0-4581 GCA_039934475.1 Bryobacteraceae bacterium
GCTGTGTCTGAACAACGGCGCAGAGGAGTTTTGGGTTGTCGATGGCGTCAACCCCGGGGTGACGGTCACCAGGCGCGATGGCTCGGTTACACTGTACCGGCGCGGCGACGCCATACCGCTACAGGCTTTCGGCTCCGATGAATTGGCGGTATCCGAGATCTTTCCCTCGTAGGCAGAGGGCAAGGATAAATGGTACGCCGATTAACGCCGCTGATGCGGATAGCTACTTATTTGTTTGCGCCTACATACAAGTTTGGCATGCGGTAGGAGCGGTAGACGGAACCGGTCTCCTGTTGGGTGTAGTTCAGGGTGCCGCTGGGAGGGATTCCGGGAACTACTTCGATGGACTGTGAGAATACCTTAGCGAGGCCGTTGATGCCGCCGGCATCGAAGGAGTAGTTTCCGTTGGTCAATAACTGGGCGCTGCCGCCGCCGACGGAGAAGCGTCCGAGGTCGACGCTAAGTGTGGGGCTTACGACACGATTGACCTCGTCGATGGAGAGGACCATGCCGCGGCTGTTTCCTTCACCTAGTCCGATGGGCGGAGGCGCCAGGCGCGTATTCCCATTGTCAAAGACAGAGAGCAAATTGGAACCGGGCACGTCGAAGCCGGCGTGATGCTGGTGTGAGAACCAGGGCCAGGGATCCGTTGTGCCGGTGATGGTGAAGTCGCCAAACTGGCCTAACCGCCAGAGCACATTTCCCGTTCCGGTGCTGTTCGCATAGTCGATTTTGACAATCCAGTCCTGGTTACGAATGGATACCAGTAAGCTGCCGTCAGACGGGACATAGTTAATGGAGTTACAGTGCGTCCAGTCGAGAGCATTCGGCATGAATAAGTAGGGACTGCAGCGGGTGACGAACGGAGTACATGTCTCATTCAGAACGGCGGCGCGAGTGACATCGAGACTGAGGTAGCTATTCCATGCCCACACGACTTGAAAGTCCTGGTCGAGCACCACGAGGATGTCACCGAGAATATCGGACGGGTGACCGACAGAACTTCCTTGCGTGCCATCGGTGTAGAGCTTCTCCGCCGTGAGGAGGGCGGCGGTGTAGCCATTGGGAAGGCGTATCGCTTCGTGCGAGAAGGCGACGACAGGGGTCTGTCCCCGGCGGCAGCCGGCATCCGAAGTCCAGGAGCACATATTCCAGGCGGGGTATTTGGCGGCGAGCAAGCGAGCGACTTGAGTGACATTGGTTTCACGTATGGTGTTACCGGCGAGGTCAAACTCCCGGAGAATCTGGCTGGCCTGAAAGTCGGTGGACGGCACCGTGACGGAGGGATCGTCAAGATGAATCAGCATGGTGCCGCCGGCGATGGGCCTGAGGAAATAGCGGGATACCTGGAAGAGGCTCGGGTAGTACCAAACGGTGTTTCCGTTGAGGTCGGTCGCCATGGGCATTCTGACGAAGCCAGTGCCGAGGCCGGGTGATATGTAGTCCAGCAGCAAGATGGAGTCCGCGAGGCTAGTCTGTGAATCGATGGGCCGGATGATCGACGTTGGCGGCGTAGCCGCTTTGATGTAGCCGGGGATCGCTCCGGTGGTGAAGCTCACCGTGGGCCCGTAGATACTGCCCGAGGCGGACGATATCTTGTGGTTGAACTGGTAGGGAGTATTGGGAAGAAGCCCGGCCACGTATACATTCATGCTGCCAGTGCCCGTGCACCGCTTGCTGGATGTGACCGAGTAGGGATTGGAACCGCCTTGCAGTCTGTATAAGACGACGAAGGAATTACCGGCGGGGCAGGGTGGTGCGCTGTACAGAACAACGAGCGGATTGAGAGTGGCATTCAGCACGGGCAAGGTGCCCGGGACGAGAGAGGTAACTGCGAATGACATGGTGTCAGCGGCGAAGAGTTTGGTGGCAGAGTTCAACACCGTTACCGTCACTATGTAGGCGCCTTCGCCGCTGGTGGGAGCCCAGAATAGAAAATTCGACGGGTGATAGTCTCTCACGATCGCCGCGCGGGCCGCACCGGGAGACTGGACAGAAAACCGATAGAGCAACGTACCGGGATCCGTGTCGCTCGCCGAAACCGTCCAGGTGACGGGAGTGCCTACCGGTTGGGGACTAGAAGACGACGATGTAAGAGAACTGATGGTAACTGCTGCCACCGCCTGATGGGAGACGAAGGTACATAACAGAATCGCGAAATAATAGAAACAGCTACGCCATAGAGCAAGAGTGGACAAAACGGGAATCCTCCAAGTTGAAAATCCAGCGGTTGGAAGTTAATCCAGTGTAGACCGGCGGGTTCTCCACTTGGAGAGTACGAAGTACCGGTACCTATAGGCTGATGATAGCGCGAACGGGTGAAAGAATGGTCAGACGCGGAAGACGGGCTCCAAAACGGAGACGCTCTTTCGAAGGAGAGCCAGTTCCTGCGGACCCAGTTCCGGCAGTGGCGCCGACGCCAGCTCAAGCGCAAGATCCCAGATCCGTTCATCGCCGGGCGGAACGGCGGCAGTGATCTCCTGGTTGAGCGTGAAGCGCAAAGCGAGGCGCGCCATGGCACGGTCATCGATGGGCTGATACCAGCACTTGGGATATTTGCGGTCCTGCTCTTTTAGGGAGGCGGGCCATTTTCCAAAGGCGAGGGCCTTCAGAGCGAGGCGAGCCATTCCCTTGGACTTCGCCTTGGCGAGGATTTGCGGCCCGAAGCCGCCGTTTTCCCAGGCGTTGGCATTCACCGGAAAGAGGACGCTGTCGAGTTCCAGGGCATCCATGAGGCGCAATGCCGCGGGCGCGTTATGGGCGGAGAAGCCGAGGTGACGTGCCTTGCCATCCTTGCGGGCTTTGACGAACGTTTCGGCCGCGCCGCCGGGAGCGAGGATTTTATCGACGTCGTCCATCGACGATACGGCATGGAACTGGTAAAGATCGACGTGGTCGGTATGGAAGCGCTTTAGCGTTTGCTCCAATTCGGCCTGGGCTCCCGCGGCATCGCGTTTGGTGGTCTTCTCCGCGAGGAAGACTTTGCTGCGATAGGGCTGGAGAGAGTGGCCGAGCTTGATCTCCGCTTCGCCGTCGAAATAGGAGGGAGCGCAGTCGTAGTAGTTGACGCCACGATCAAAGGCGGCCGCGACGCGGCGGTCGGATTCGGCTTGCTCCATGCCACAGACGACGATTCCACCAAAAGCGATAACCGATAGCTCTATGCCATTTTTGTACGGACGCCGGGGCAGGTTCCCAGTTGCGCCGCTAACGGGCATGCCGGCACTGAGCGCGGCTGCTGTGGTGAGAAATTCGCGACGATCCATGGTTCCAGGATAACGCCAGTGGAACCCCCTTAGTGCCGCGCAGACGGTTTGTCGAGGAGCTGAATTGTTGTCGCCGGACCGAGATCGGCGGGGGGCGCCCAGGAGCGTAAGGCCCACACCACCTTTTTATCCGGCGTTACTTCGACGGCCTGCACGGGAGCGGTAGCAAGATCGAGCGGGGTTGACCATGAGTTGAACCACTCGTTGATCAGTGTGTTGCCGTTCGGCAGGCGGGTAGCAGTTTGCATGTTGCCCAAACCATATTCCGGCGCGTCTTCTGTTTTGAATTCCCAGACCGTCTCGCCTTTGCGATTCACTTCGCGCACGTACTTCTTGGTATTTCCTGCGATGAGGATGTTGCCATTCTTAAGCAACGCGGCGGACCAGGCGCCTGGTGCTTCGACGCTCCACAACTCCTTGCCTTTGAGGTCATACTCAGCGACTTTGCCCCAATCAAAGTGCGCCACCATCAGAGTATGCGCGGGTGTGAGGCGGGCGCGGCGGAACTGGGGATGTACGTTTTTGGGATCCTTGACGGGCAAGACGAACTCGCGTTCCACCGTGTGGGTCTTCTTGTTCATGACGATGGCCTTTGCCGGATCGCCGTTCTGAATGAAGATCACGCTGTTGCGGCCGAAGGGTTGGGCGGTATGAATCTCAGTGCCGGCGGGAGCGTCGAAGTTCCAAACCACCTGCTTAGCGGCATTGATTTCAGTGACGCCGTACTGATGGGCGAACAGGACATTGCCGTTGGGCAGCAGCAAGGCATCGCTGATCTCACCTTTGGCGTTGTGCGTGTACGACCACACGATTTCGCCGTGCCGCACAATGTACATGCGTTCTTCTTTACCCTCGCCGGCATAGAAGAAATCGTGTTGCTTCAGGCCCGCGCCAGGCAGAGTGGCGGGCGGCTGGGCCAGCGCCAAGGCGGCGGCCGCGAACAGCAGACAGGGAGTCTTGATCTTCATGTTTGGTCCTTGTTAGTTCAGCTTCTTGACCCAGATGTTGCGGACAGAGACCCTGGTAGTCGCTTCGATCTCAATGCCGAAGAGACCGGACTGGTTGTTTGACGACTCCGGGTCATCGTCCACCATCACTGCCATCAGTTGTCCGTTCAGGATATGCATACAGGTTCCGCCGCGAGCGATGACGGTGTATTCGTTCCAGTCATCCATCTTCACCAGCTCGTTGAGCGCGGCGCGATCGGCGATGTTGCCCATGAGGCGCTTGCCCGAAAGACCCTCGCCTTCCACTACTTGTCCGCGCCAGGCGAGGATCCGCATCGGTGTGTTCTCAGAATAGAACTGTCCAGTCC
>JBDTMC010000575.1:0-4558 GCA_039934475.1 Bryobacteraceae bacterium
GAAAACGATCAGCGAGCGGTTGTCGGCCTCGGTGGGAGGCTTGGTGTCCAACCATTTGAGTCCTTCCGTTGGCACAGCGAGCGGGCCAGATGCGTTGCAGAACTTGCCGCTACCCGCGAAAACATACGCGAAAGCGTGGCGGGTAGTCTCCACGGGCAACGACTTACGCTTGCCCGGCGGGACAGAGACGTCGAGGTAAATCGGGTCCGCGGCGATCCCATCCACGGGCCCGGTGGCTCCCCAGAAATTGCCGCAGATGATGTGCGCATGCGTGCCGTCATCATCAGTGACAACGGGAACATCCTTCGCTTTCACTTCCTGATACCGTGGCGGAGTCATCTTCAACGACGCGGGCAAATTACCCCAGAGCTGGAAGCCGTGCATTCTGCCGGCGTCGTCGCCCTTGGGCATCTCCTGATGAATGATGCCACTGCCGGCGGTCATCCATTGCACATCTCCGGCTGCGATGGCTCCATGATTCCCCAGGCTGTCACCGTGTTCCACCGTACCGGCCAGAACATAGGTAATTGTCTCGATCCCCCGATGCGGATGCCAGGGGAAGCCGGCTAGATAATCTTCGGGAATGTCGTTGCGAAAATCGTCGAGAAGCAGAAAAGGATCGAAATCCGATGTGTTGCCAAAACCGAAGGCCCGGCGGAGGTGGACCCCAGCGCCTTCCAACGTAGGTTTCGATTTAATTACCCGCTTAATTGGCCGAATGGACATGGTTTGCTCCCTCTTTTCGTGAGTGTAGCGTCTCCCGACACCCGAATGCTCGATCAAGTCCGAAATTGCGTACGCGTATCCGCCCCGGCCAATCTCTACTAGAACAGTACTGGAAGGCGCGACTCTACTCCGCTGATACGGGTTAACTCGTGTATCGTTTAAAATAACCGGCCGGCACCCGTCTCACCGAAGCCGACCTTAAAAGGGAACTTTAACAATTTGCTGCTTGGCAGCGTTTCAAGCTCACACGGGGGAAGAACTATGAGTAACTGGATTTCAACAATAGAGACTACGTTGTCCCAGCGCGCGAATGCGCGGTGGTTGACCGTACTCTTTAGCCTCTCGTTAATCATCGGCACAACTGCACTGGCGCAGAATCCGCTAAACACCTACACTAATTTCGAAGGTTCGCAAACCACGCCGTTGCGCATTTCAGCGGATGGCACTCGTCTCTACGCCGTAAATACCGCTGCGGCGCGGCTATCGGTTTTCGACCTTACGTCCCCCGGCGGGCCAACTAGAATGGCCGAAATTCCAGTTGGCATTGAACCGGTTTCCGTCAATCCGCGGACCAATGATGAGGTGTGGGTTGTCAATCAGGAGTCCGACTCCGTGAGTGTCGTATCCGTATCGAAGGGGATCGTGACCGACACGATTCGTGTTTCGGATGAGCCCGCGGACATCGTTTTTGCGGGTTCTCCGACGGTGGCCTTCGTCACAAACGCCCGCGCCGGCACGGTTTCCGTGATCAGCCTATCCACTCACCAGGTAACAAAGACCATTTCCCTAACGGGAGGCTATCCCAAGGCATTGGCCGTGAGCCCGGACGGTTCCAAGGTCTACGCCGTCTTTGCCGTGTCGGGCAACCAGACGACCCTTGTTCCGCCGAATCTCGCTCCACCCCAGCCAAATCCGACTAATCCCGCGCTCCCTCCCCCGCCTCAGGTAAGTAAAATCGTTTCGATCGATAATTCCACCTATTCGTTCTTTCTGCGGTTCAATATGCCGGACAACGACGTGGCCATAATCGACGCCAATAGGCAAAGGGTATCCGGATATTACGCTGGCGTCGGAACCCTGAACTTCGGAATTGCCGTCCGTCCAGGAGTCGGCGACTTGTGGGTTACGAACAACGACTCACTGAATCTCACCGACTTCGAACCCACACTGAAAGGGCACTTTGTAAATAACCGTGTGACTCGCATTCAGGTCGGTAGCTCGCGGATCCAGGCATTCGACCTGAATCCGAATCTCGATTACAATACCCTTCCGAATCCCCAGGCCCTTGCGAAGGCACTGGCGCAACCCACGGCGGCAGTGTTCGATCCCGGCGGGACGTTCTTCTGGGTCGCAGCATTTGGGACCGACCGCATTGCAAAAGTGGATACGAATGGGAACGTGCTTTCGTTTGTTGAACTAGGAGCCTCCGGCGCGACAGCGGATCCCCGCAACAAACGCGGTCCGCGTGGTTTGGCCGTGAATGGGCCCGCCAATCGCCTTTATGTCCAGAATCGGATATCCAACACAATCTCCGTCATCGACACCAGCAGAGGATCTCTCATCGCAGAATTGCCCGTGGGCTCGTACGACCCCACACCGGCAGAGATCAGGAGCGGCCGGGGATTCCTGTACGACGCGAAACTCTCTGGCAACGGCACAAACTCCTGCGCATCCTGCCACTTCGACGGCGACATGGATCATTTGGCATGGGATCTTGGCGACCCGGGCGGGAACATGGCAACCGTTGTTTCGAACGGTCAGACATTCCAGGAGCATCCGATGAAGGGCCCGATGACTACGCAGACTCTCAAAGGATTGGCTGGGCTGGCACCCTATCACTGGCGCGGAGACAGAGCGAGTTTCGCGGACTTCAACGGAGCCTTTCAGAGCCTCATGGGCGGTACGCCGCTAGCCACATCTGACATGAGCGCCTATACGGCGTTCATCAATACCATCGCCTTCATGCCGAATCCGTTCCAGAACCTTGACCGGACGCTTCCGACTTCGCTCAATGGCGGCAACGCGGTAAATGGCCTCAACGTCTTCAATACGGTCTTCGATGGGAACACAGACAGCCCAACATGCCAAAGCTGCCACACGGCGAATCCTGGCCCCGGCTCCAACAACGTCGTGATGGTCCTCGGCAATGCGCCGCAGCCGCTGAAGGTTCCTGAGTTACGAAACATCTACCAAAAGCTGCTCTTCAATAACAATCCACGAGCCGACAGTGTCGATGGATTCGGGTTGAATCACGATGGCAACACCCCTGACATGCAGACTTTCCTTAAGGAGGCGTTTCCGCTGATCGCCCGCAACGCCACGAATGCGGCGGACTTGTCGGCCTATTCGCTTTGTTTCGACACGGGGATGGCACCCTCAGTCGGCTACGCCCGAACGGTCACCGCGACGAACCTAAACACGCCGCCGGTAGCCCAGGACTTGGTCCTGCTGTCGAACCAGGCCAAAGCCGGGAATATCGACCTCATTGCAAAAGGCACGATTCAGGGTAAGGTCCACGGCCTGTTGTACGACCCAGTTTCAAACACGTTTCTGGCCGACCAAAGCGGCTTAGGGCCGTTCAACCAGTCTCAATTGGGGACGTTTGTCAGAAGCGGCGACACTTTGACCTTTATGGGTGTACCTCCAGGTTCAGGGCGCTGGATGGGTATCGATTTCAACCTTGACGGCGTGCTTGACGGAAATCAGTAGAACAATAGCACCGCCGAACTAGGACCGCCTATACTGCAAGAATGCGAAAGTTCGGGGTACTTTTTCTTGCAGTCCTGCCCGCGGTAGCGCAGGATCATGTCGATCTGGCTGTGGTTGATCGCATCAAGAGCGAAGCGTTCGACCACTCCCAGGTGATGGACCACCTCTATAATCTCACCGAAGTAAATGGACCACGGTTGACCGGGTCGCCAGAGTTTGAGAGGGCTGCCAAGTGGGCCGCGGAACGGTTGAAGGGCTTTGGCGTTGTGAACCCTCATTTCGAAAAATGGGGCCCATTCGGACGGAGCTGGTCCCTCCAGCAGGCATCCGTAGAAATGATTGAGCCAAGGTATTCCCTGGTTACTGCCGCGCCTCTGGCTTGGAGTTCATCCACCAATGGCGCAGTGACCGGAGATTTGATTCTGGCGCCTCTGAAGCTCTCTTTCCGCGACGGTCCCACCAAGCTACGCGAGTCGTTGGACGCCTACAAGAAGAAGTGGACCGGCAAGCTGCGCGGCAAGATCGTGCTGGTGAGTGACCCGAAGATACCGAAGCCGCAATCGAACGCGCAATTTAAGCGGTATTCGGCGGAAGACCTCACGAAGATCGCGACCGCGCCTGACCCCGCCATGAAGATCGCCATGAAGTCGGTGGACGATTTAAAGTGGCCCGAGGACCCCGAGGACCTCGGCAAGTTTTTCAACAGCTTGCCATTGTCGGGGCAAGATCAGTTATGGGACAAGATCGAGGCCATAACGGCTGACCGCGGAGCGTTCTTTGCCGCCGAGGGTGTCACCGCGGTTTTGATGGAAGACGCCCGCGCCCACGAAGGAATGCTCTTTGCGGAAGCCGCGGGAAGCTATAAAAGCAAGGACACGCCGGCGCCGGCGACGTTTGTGATCACGGCGGAACAATATGATCGCATCGCACGCGGTGTGGAGAAGGGCCAACCCATCCAGGTGCGCGTTGGATTAAAGGCCACGATGTCCGACAAAGATGTCGATGGAATGAATATCGTAGGCGAAATCCCGGGTGGCGCCAAGAAAGACGAGATCGTGATGATCGGCGCCCATTTCGATTCCTGGCACACCGGGACGGGCGCCACCGATAACGGCGCGGGCAG
>JBDTMC010000576.1:0-4555 GCA_039934475.1 Bryobacteraceae bacterium
CTACACGGTGCTTAAGGTGGACCTTGCGCTTCCATGGAGCACGGATGCGGGCGAAGGCTGGCTGGTCAAAATCGACTCCACCGGACTGGCGACCAAAGTCAGTTTCCGCGATCTGGTTGCTAAGCAACCGGCGGATACCTGCGCCACCTCGTTTAGCCAGGAATCCTTGCCTTGGCCGCCGTCGCCCGACGCCAAACCTCCAATGACACCGTGCGGTTCGCAGAGGCCGGCCCTGAACGCCGCGCCGGCCGTTGGCGCGGATGGAACCATTTACACCATCAGCCGGGCGCATTTCAACGCCGCTTACGGATACCTGGTTGCAGTGAATCCCGATCTGACTCCGAAGTGGGCCGCATCGTTGCGCGACCGTCTGAGCGATGGCTGCGATGTGTTGCTGCCGCCAAGTGGCACGTTGGGTGGATGCCGGGTGGGTAGCCGCCACGGAGTGGACCCCGCGACTAACGATCTGCCCGCGGGAAAGGTGCTTGACGAATCCACCGCGTCGCCGGTGATTGCGCCCGATGGATCGATTCTTTACGGGACGGCTACCAGGTACAACTATGCGCGGGGACATCTGTTCCGCTTCACTTCGGCCGGTGTGTTCCTTGGCTCCTATGACTTCGGATGGGACATAACGCCGGCCATCTATCAACATGACGGTACTTGGTCCATAGTGCTCAAGGACAACCATTACCCCGTTGGTTCGTACTGTGGGGTTCCCGGGCAATGCGGGCAGGAGGAGGCGGCGTATAAGCTGACAAGCCTCAACCCGGACCTGCAGCCGGAGTGGAGTTACGAAAACACCAACGATCAGGCCTGTGAACGTCTGGCTGACGGGAGCATCTCCTGCCACCAGACCAACACGAAGTTTGAATGGTGCGTCAACATGGTGGCCGTCGATCGCGATGGCGTGGTGTACGCCAACAGCGAAGACGGCAACTTGTATGCCATCGATAGAACCGGAAAACCGTTGGGGCACATGTTCCTTAAACTCGCCCTCGGAGCCGCGTACACGCCGCTGGCTATTGGGAGCGATGGCCGAATCTATACTCAAAACGACGGAACGCTCTTCCTTATCGGTAGCGGCTTTAAGCGCCATCCCCTAAGATCCCGCAGCCGCTTCAACGCGGGTGACGGAGCGGTGGCAGGTGGGTGGTCGAACCCGACCCGATTCCCCCGTCAAGAAGCTGTGTATAGCGGTCCCAGACCTCAGCGGCAATCTGCCGGCCAATAATGGCGGATCGGAGCAGCGATTCGGTGAAGTGTATCCCACCCACGGCGCGCGAGTATGCCGCATCTTCGGCGACTTCGGAAAAAGTCAGCCACGACAGCGTCGTATCGTTTTGCGGCACGCCCGCTTCCAGAGTCGCCGTACCTTTCGCGAAAGTGACGTTCTTGACGTAGGTGTCGCTTCCGGTAAAGCGCCTCAGGATCTCGGCGGCGGCGTTGCTATACCCGCTATGGCCGGAAGGGAATTCCGGGTGGGGCGGGGTGGGAATGTACGCTAGAAACTGGCTCCCGTCCATCGAGATTGTCCCTTTCCCCTGTCCTCCCCATGCCTGAATCGTCTGGCCCTGGAATAGATGATGGATCGCGCTCAAGGGCCGAATGTAGTCATATTTTCTCTTGGCTTCCCAAAGCGCGACCGACGTATCATGTTCGGCAGCGTTGAGGACAAAGTAGAGTTGCACATCTCGATCCAGACTGTTCTTGTCGCGATCGGATATATCCTCGGCGATGCGATTCCAATGTCCCGGGGGCGTGTCGCTGCCCACGAAGTCGTTCCAGTATTCCGCACTGACTTTGTCCCTGTCGGTGAGGCTCGCGCTGAGGCGGATAATGTCGAGGCATCTCTGCTCATAGAGCCAGCTTCCCGATACCGGTGGGGGGCCCGGTTCAAACTCGTCCGGGGATGTGAGGGCAAACGGCGTCACTTTTCCCCAAAACGGCGACAGAAACTTCTGCGCCGTGCCATTAGTCGCGCGAAGCGGTTGCCAGTGGTTTGGATCATTCAGGGTTTCGGGGAAGTTCACAGACTGGTAGTTCGTGTAGTCGGTGTACGGCCCGGAACCTCCGAGATCCCCGAGTTGGTTGGCCCCATCTCCGTGGTGCAACGCAATTTGGGCTGCGGCGGCGGCGTTCCCCACACCGGCGGGAGTAGTGGGATCGGCGCCCGTGATCGATGGATCGTAACCCAGGTTGATCATTAGTCTCGTAAATGCCGGCTCCTGAGTGGGAAAGAGGTCGAGCAGCGTGCGATACGCAGCGTAACTGATCGCCCAGGTCTTATTCGCCACAGTCTGCGCGCTGGCAGGCTGGCGAGGCGGCGCGCCGGAGATGCTTCCCGCAGCCTTGGTGTCGTAGGCCGCCCAAGCATCGTACATGGCGCTGTGAACAATATAGAGCGCTCGCGAACCTACTGTCGGGGCGCTGCTGGTCGCCTTGAGCGCGCTAACGGCCGCATCATTCCACTGAACTGCTGCATTCGCCGTCCCGTCCGAAAGACTGTTGGCTAGTGCTGGTACCCAAACGCCTAGTGTCAGCGCGATAACCGCACCAAAATTAACCCTCGAAAGCATCCTCATGGGAAGCGATGATATATCATGCCGGAGGTTCTCTCAATAATCGAAACATACTAGTCTCCTCCTGAAAATCCGCACCGCAGTTGCGCGCCTATAACCTCCGCAAAACTATTGCGGCTAGCCTGCGCTCTCGATACGCTGGTAATGTTCGAGAGAGCTAATTCGTGTCGCATTCTTGTCACCGTCTCCTGTTTGTCGCTACTGCCTTGCTACTGTTCCACCGTCCTGGCGCGGGCCAGGGTTGAGTGGCCGCACGTGGCAGCGCGCCCGTGCTTGGCGCGCTTTGTTCGTCCGGGCCTGCGAAGAGTAAAGCCCAAAGAGCTGCTGATGAGGCCGCCAGGGGACCGCGCGTGGCGGACAAGGATCGTATTACGCCCTTTGACGTACAAAAGCCGCAGCGTTGGGTGATCGGCGTAGGCTACCGCTATCAACCGTCGTCGCGACCTTTCATCGGGACGGTGGAACAAAGCCCGCCCAGTGGGGCCAACGCAGCCCGGCTTCAGAATGTATTTCACCTTTGGGATATCTCCGTCGAGCGTCAATTGACGAGGCGGTTCAGCGCAACTGCAAGCCTGCCCATTCAGTTGGCCCGGCGCGATCAGCCTTACGTTCCCAGCGGAACGTTCCGTGTCAATAGCATTGGCGATATGACAGTGGGCGGACGGGCTTGGCTATTCCGCCCTCCCACCGAAGGGGGCGGCAACGTTGCCGTGGGCATGAGCCTGAAGTTGCCGACAGGCAAATATAACGCGACCGGCGTTGGGAGTGACGCCCGGGGGCAAGCCATCGCCACCGCGGTCGACCAATCCATCCAGGCGGGCGACGGCACCGTCGGTTTTGCCGTCGAGGCGCAGGCCTATCATCCCCTCTGGTTCCGGTCGATGGCCTATTTCAGCGGGTCCTACCTGGTGACTCCCGCCGATACGAACGGCGTAAGCTCCGGCCGGAGACGTTTTCGGGAAACTGTCAACTCGGTTCCAGACCAGTATTTGGCTCGTGGTGGGATCTCTCACTCCGTACCGGGAGTGGCCGGGCTCGTGGCCACTTTGGGCGGGCGATGGGAAGGCGTTCCCGTACGCGATCTCATCGGTAAAAGCAACGGCTTCCGGCGGCCCGGCTATGCTATTTCAGTGGATCCGGGACTGCTCTATGCCCGTTGGGGCTACATCTTCTCCTGTAACGTGCCATGGGCCATCGAGCGGAACCTGCGTCGAAGCGTTCCCGAAATCGCCAATGGATTCCGCAATGGGGACGCCGCCAGCTTTGCCGATTATCTGGTGATTCTGGGATTATCCAGGAGGTTCTGAAAATGAAGGAGAGACTCCCCTGTCTAGGCTGCCGATAATCGCCGCCGTCCTCTTCTTGTCCCTTGCGCCGCTGTCAGGCGCCATCAAGGTGAAGAAGGGCGCCCAACGGAAACGCGCACCTGAGTTCGAACTGAGCAACGCGCAAGGGCAGGTCGTACACCTTTCCGACTACGCCGGAAAGGTGATTCTTCTTGATTTCTGGGCCACCTGGTGTGTTCCATGCCGTACTTCGATTCCCTGGATGATCGAACTTTCTGATAAATACCGGGACGCCGGACTTGTGGTTATTGGCATCTCAATGGATGAAGACGGGTGGCCGGTCATCAAGCCATTCCTTGAAAGCTTGCACATTAACTACCCGATTTTGTTGGGAACCCCGAGGGTCGCCTACCTCTACGGAGATGTCGAGTCGCTCCCGCTCGCCTTTTTTATCGACCGCAGTCAGCACGTCGCCGCTATCCACTTGGGCCAGGCGAAACGGGCAGATTTCGAGAGCACTATCCGGGTTCTGCTGAGTAGTTCGGAATGACGTCGTAAACCTTCATGGCGGCGGCGGGATTACTCGATCAAGTGGTTTCGGCGGCCCGCCTGCCGGGGCAATTCATGGCCCGTCGGCGCGTGTCAAGCATTTTGAGACACCCGGCATGGGAGTTTACTGACTTTCTT
>JBDTMC010000577.1:0-4490 GCA_039934475.1 Bryobacteraceae bacterium
ACAGTTACTTCTACGCGGTGGATGCAGAAACCGGCAAGCAGAAGTGGCGGTTTCATGGCGGGGAAGACCCGCTCGTCCATAACCAGGTGGGGTTCCAGTCGTCGCCTGCAGTGGTGGATGGCGTTGTATACACGGGCTGCCGCGATTCCAACGTCTACGCGCTGGACGCCGCCACCGGGGCAGAGAAGTGGCGCTTCAATAATGAGGGCAGCTGGGTGAACAGCACGCCGGCTGTGGCCGGGGGCAAGGTGCTCTTTGCCACGTCCGATTCCAGCCTCTTTCACGCCGTGGATGCGGCCAGCGGGAAGGGGCTCTTCAAGAACACCACGAAGGCTTATGTTTTCTCTTCACCCTCGGTGGCAGGCGAAACGGTCTACGTCGGAGTGTTGAACGGGACTGTGCAGGCGCGCGACCTGAAGACAGGCGAGATGCTTTGGGAGTTCCAAACGGAAGCCTCTCGTGCGAATCGGGAGTGGGCTCTGACTGCGGATGGCAGGTTCAATTCCCAAATGTTATTCCATTCAAACTGGCGCGAAGACACGACTCTCGGCGTGCAACGCCAGAACAACACGGGCGCCTTCTATGCGACACCGTTGGTGATGGACGGCGTGGTCTACGTGGGCAGCTCAGATGGGTATCTTTACGCGCTAGAGTAGAGGCGCGCCGGAATCTCGGTGTGCAGCATCTCTTCGGACCGAGCAAATAAGGCTGTCTCGATCTCGTCTCGCTACGGGCGAATCTCGACGGCCGTACCGTCAGGAACCAGCTTCCAAATCTCTTCGATCTCTTCGTCCGTCACCGCTATGCAGCCCCATGTCCAGTCGCTCTGCAAGTGACCCTTGCCAACAGAGCCCTGGCCGTTCGGAAGGCCGTGTATCATAATGTCCCGTCCAGCCCTGACACGGAGCCGCTGCGCACGCTCGCGGTCGAACGCGTTCGGATAGGAGATGTGCAGTGCCATGTGAAACTGGCTCTTGGCAAATCGGCCGTCGATCCGGTATATACCCTCTGGAGTGCGCATGTCGCCCTCTTGGACCTTCGGTCCGACGGGATGCTTGCCCAACGCCATCTGGTACGTTTTTAGGATCTTGCCGTTCTTAAGCAATAGCATCTCGCGGCGGGCTTTGTTGACCAGAATTCGGTCGGCCTGTTCTCCCGCACTGAGCGCGATCGATGGAGCCACAAGGCAACTTGACCCGAATGTGATCGCCAGACGGCGCGTCATCGCTTCCGTCATCAGTATAAACTGAGACCTCGTTTCGCTGATCTCCGCGTGACAGAAGCCGATTTGTCCGGGTGCTTTGCCTCATCCGCATCCCTTTATAGAGCGCGTGGACCGTAAAAAAGAAGTTGACACAGTCCCAATACTGTATATACTGAGTATACTGACATGGACGGCAACTTCGTCATTTCGCAGTCCGACAAACGGCCCATGTATCTGCAGATCATGGAGCAGATCAAGCGCCGGATTTCGGTTGGCGACTGGACTGAAGGTCAAACGATCCCCTCCATCCGCCAGCTTGCCGTGGACCTTCAAGTGAGTGTGATCACGGTGAAGCGGGCTTATTTGGAGTTGGAACGCGAGGGCGTTATCGTGACGCAGCAAGGCAAGGGCTCGCATGTCGCCTCAACCCCCGGCTTGGGGGCGTGGCTGCAGGAACAGGAATTTGAGCAGCACTTGGAACAGGCGATCCGTTTAGCTACTCTGTTGGGGATCCGCCCCAGAGAGTTGCAAGGCCGGCTGCGCGAAGCCGGTGACCGCGTTTCGGAGAAGGAACAGACGGAAAAGGAAAAAGTATGAGCGATCTTGCCATAGAACTCCATGGCGTGGGGAAGAAGTACCGCTACTTCACGCTGGATAACATTCACCTCGAACTCGCGCCGGGACAAATCATGGGGCTGATTGGACCGAACGGAGCCGGCAAGTCCACTACCATACGCATCCTGCTGGGGTTGGTGCATCAGGACCATGGCGAGGTTCGCGTGCTGGGCCATCGCATGCCGTCCGAGCAGGTTGCGGCGAAGTGGGATATCGGGTTCGCATCCGATGATATGCGCCTCTATGAAGCGATGACGCTGGAATGGCACATGAACTTCATCCGATCGATGTATCCGGGCTGGGACCCGGCGTACGCACAGCTTCTGCTGAAGCGATTCGGACTGAGGGAGGAGCAAAAGATCAAGGGTCTGTCGCACGGGCAGAGAGTGAAGGCGACGCTGCTTCTGGTTCTGGCGCGACGTCCAAAACTGCTGGTGCTGGACGAGCCGACCACAGGCCTTGATCCAGTGGCGCGGCACGAGGTTCTAAGGGAACTGACGGACGTCATGGCCGACGAAGGCCGCAGCATTCTGTTTTCATCTCACAATACGCAGGACGTGGAGCAGATCTCCGACCAGATCACGTTCATCGACCGTGGCCGAATTATCGACTCCATGGACAAGGAGGCGTACCTCGATCGGTGGCGCCGCCTGCGTCTGGAGGTACCGCTGGGGGTGACGCTGTCCGCTCTGCCAGGAATCATTGGCATCCGGCAAGCCGGACGGCTGGCGGTGGCTACTGCGAACGATTTTGTACCGGATCTCGCAAGCGCGTACGTGAACGCCGGTGCAAGGCTTCAATGCATTGAGAACATGACTCTCGAAGAGATCTTCGTAGCCAATGTCGAGCATAGCCGTGAGGAGGTAGAAGCGTGAGCCAGAGTGTAGTGCAACAGTTAATCGTGAAAGACTTGCGGCTCCATCGCCTGCATATTCTGCTGTCTCTGGGGTGCGGCGCCATCGCCCTGGCGCTCCTTCAAATACGCAGCGAGATACCCTTTGTAGTGGGCTGTGTTTGGTTTTTCATCTCGTTGATCGTGCTGGGAAGCATGCTGCCGGTGTCGAACATCATCAACGAGAAAAAGAAGCAGAACCTGGCATTCGTGATGAGCCTGCCGGTGTCGTCGATCCAATACGCGACATCGAAGCTGGTGTCGACAGTGGGCATGTTCCTAGCGCCGTGGCTGATGCTGGTTATCGCGGGTGTTGCCCTGATCCTCGGCCGCAGCGATATTCCAGACGGTTTCATTCCGGCATTGCTGATCCTCTCCGGCATGACACTGGTCGGCTTTTGTGTGATTGCCGCAGCGGCGGTAGTGAGTGAAGCCGAGGGCCCAACGATCGCGGCGACGATTCTCTGCAACTCCACATACGGCCTCGGCTGGTACCTGGTCATTCGCAACCCGGCTGTACGCCACGATTTGCTAAGCCCGGTGCCTGTGTGGAGCTCGTACATGCTTACGTTCCTGGGCTTGGAACTCGCGGTAGTCGCCGTGGTTCTCGGAGCCGCCTATTATCTGCAATCGAGAAAACGGGATTTCGTTTAGGAGATTCCGCCAGAAATCCTCTGATAGGAAACATCATGCGATACGTGTGTCTGCTGGCATTGACGATTTCGAGTCTCTCCGCACAGGACGGCGGCGTGATTTATAAAGAACGCTGCGCTACTTGTCACGATGCGCCGGAGGGCCGAGTTCCAGCCCTGAGCGCGATCAAGGCGATGAGTGGTGAAGCGATTTACGCAGCCCTTACCAACGGCAGCATGAAGAGTCGCGCCGAGGGGTTGGCTACGGCGCAGATCTTCGCGCTGATCGGATACATCGCACCGACCGGCGGAGCGCGGACGGCTGCGCCCACTCTGATGCGCACCTGTCCAAGCGACGCTCCCTTTCAAGCGCGGGCGAACGAACCGCAGTGGAACGGATGGAGCACGCACGCCGACAACGCACGATTTCAGGATGCTGCCGCAGCGGGACTAACGGCAACCAGTGTTCGTAATTTGAAGGTGAAATGGGCGTTTAACTTGGGCGCTGTCACCATGGGGCGCTCACAGCCGACGATTGTGGGCGACCGCGCCTTCATCGGGACGCAGACGGGAGCGGTCTATTCGCTCGATGTGAACACAGGTTGCACGCATTGGGGGTTTAAGGCGGCGTCCGGACTTCGCGGCGGAATCACGATTGGAGATGCCGATGGAGCGCCCGCGGCCTTCTTTAGCGAAGGGGGCGGAACCGTCTATGCGGTACACGCGCAGACGGGCGCTTTGCTCTGGAAGATCCGGCCGGTGGATCACTTCGCCTCCCTGGCTACCGCGACACCCCAGTTCTATAAAGGCGTTCTGTACCTGGGCTTTTCGTCGTTTGAGGAAGCTCTTGGACCCGACCCGAATTTCGAGTGCTGCACGTTCCGGGGCAGTGTAGTGGCGCTGGACGCGGCGACCGGCAAGAAGCTCTGGCAGACATTTACCATTCCGGAAGCGGCTAGGCCGGTGCGAAAGACCGCGGCTGGGAAGCAACAGTTTGGGCCCTCCGGAGTGGGTGTCTGGTCGACGCCGACGATCGACGAGCAACTCGGCGTATTGTATGTGGCGACGGGAGACAACTACTCCGATCCGCCGACTGATACCAGCGATGCCATCCTCGCCAATGCCGATGATGGACAGCCAGCGCGTC
>JBDTMC010000578.1:0-4467 GCA_039934475.1 Bryobacteraceae bacterium
TCAAACTTCTTGTTGCCTGGCGCAGCCGATTACCGCGAAGCGGTTTAGTTCACTGTGGTCCGCGCAGGGGGCTATTTCCAAGCCTCGAGGATAGCGCCAATCTGAGCGGCGACCAGGAGGCGGGCGGCGGTGCGTTCTATGCCTTTGGACAGCATCTCATCGTAAGCGGTGTGGGTGTGCCGGATGGCGGCGATGACGGCGGCGGTGAGGGCGCGAGGTTCGAGGTTGCGGCCGGCGGCGGAGCGGCCGACGCGTCCGCTGCCGCGGGTGGCGGTGTGGCGGGCGATGGCTTGCGCTTCTTTGGGGGGACACCCGGGGAAGAGGCGCGACAACTGGGCGAGCATTCGTTGGACGAACTCTTCGTCCTGCCGTTCGCGGGTGAGGATTGCTTTGGCGCGGGCGGCCGCGCGGTCCGCGGCATCGCCGATGCATTCGTGTTCCGCCTTTTCGATGGCCGCGGGCTCCGCAAGGATTCCCTGGCGTTCGTAACGGCCGCGGGACTTACTGAAGCGCACCACTACAGCCGATCGCTGGGAGTGTTTGGTGGCGCGGCGGGTAAGGGCGGCGTCGCCGGAGGGGACGTACTCCAAATCGTTGAGGCGCGCACAGGAGAGACACAAGGGTTGGCCTCCGTCCATGGAGAGGAAGCTATCGCGCGGCAGTTCGACGCCGCATTCCGAACATTCGGAGTCTTTGACGATCAGGAAGACGACGGGCGGCGCGGGTTTCGATAGGCGCTCCTGGAGCGACTGGCGCTTGCGTTCGGAGAGGGCGGGTGAAATGTAGTGCGTGCGGTAGGCCGCTTCGAGCACTGGATCTCCGCTGCGGGTGAATTGAAGATTGCGGACTCCGTTACGGTCCTGGCAAACGTAGCTGGCTTCACTTGGTTGGAGCCCTTTGGATTGTGCCCAGCGATGGAAGAGGTCCAGTGCAGACACAACCTTGGTGGGCTTCGCCTGGATGGATTCTTCGAGCGAGTTGGTTTGGCCCTTGCGCCAAGCGAGTTGGTGGGGTATCGCAAGGAAGCCGATTCCGGTGAGGATGTCGATAGCGCTGACGTAGTTGTGATCGGCCAGGGCGGCTTCGGCGGCCCGGACGACGCGCATTTCCAGAGACGGTTTCGTAGCTGGTTGCATGATTCGCCAATGCCATTTTAATACCTCGGGAGAGCTATGGCCTCGAGAGAACACTATATCCACGTACGCTCGTAGATCGAGAATTCGAAGCGATCCCCGCCGCGGTCCACAGGAGGCCTAAAACCATGACAAGATTGATCGGCGCGTGTTGGCGATCCGCAGTGGCCGTGCTCACGCTGACGCTGGCTGCGGCCGGCGCGCCGCCACCCGGCGAACCGCAGGCTCAGGCCATCCCTAATATGGGCACTCAGATCACGCCGTTGGCGGCGCCGGGTTCCCAACTCCTCACGTTAAACCCCGGCCTGATTGACCGGCCGGAGTGGCTAGCCGGTCAGGCTGCGACGACGGTGGTTAGTCCCGACAATAATACTCTGCTGGTGCTGACGAGCGGCTACAATCGCGTCTACCCGCTGGCGGCTCTGCCGTCGCCGTTCTGGGAGAATGCGGATTCGAACGACTACGTCTTCATATACGACATCTCCACGCAGACGCCGAAATTGACTCAGGTGGTGCAGATTCCGATGACTTACTTCGGAATAGTCTTCGATCCGGCGTCGGCGGCTAAATTGGCCAATGGGACGACGAGATATACGCGATTTTATGTGGCGGGAGCGTCGTGGGACGTGATCCACAGCATACGGATGAGCGCGGCGACGATGACATGGTCTGAGGACCCCCTGAATACCACAGGGCTAGTGATGAGCCACGGCGGTGCGGGGATTGGATTAAATCTGAAGCCGAACGGTTCTCTGGCGATTAACAGCTCCGTGGGCGTGGTTCCGTTCGCGGCCGGTTTGGGAATTTCAAAGGATGGCGAGACGCTGGTGGTGGCCAACTACTATAACGACTCGATCACTATTTTCACGCGTCAGCCGCAAGGCGTCTTTGTGGGTAAGGAACTGGACCTGCGACCTGGCAAGAGCCTGCCGACGAACCCGCAGCTGAGTGGGGTTGCAGGGGGCGAGTATCCGTTCTGGGTGCAGGTGAAGGGCAGCGGAGCGACCGCCACAGCCTATGTATCGAGCATTAGGGACCGGGAAATCGTCGTGGTGAGTCTGGGCGCGACGGCGGTGGTAACGGCGCGTATTGCGGTGGCGGGGCAGCCGAACAAGATGATTCTCAATGCGGCCCAGACGACGCTTTATGTCACGGAAGACCAGTCGGACACGGTGGATCTCATCGACACTGCAAGCAACAAGATTGTGGAAACCATCCCGGTGGTGGGTCGTTTTCTGCCCGCATCGCTGACGCCGCCGGCCAATTATGTTTATCGCGGCAGCAACCCGAGCAGTGTGGCAAGCTACAGCGGCGCCAATCCCAACAGCCTGGTACTGTCGCCGGATGAGACGCGGCTCTACGTCACCGACGGAAACCTGAATTGCGTCTCAGTAATCGAACTCTCGGGAAGTAACAGCGGGGATGCGGTTATCGGTCTGATTCCGGCAGGCTGGTATCCAAACTCGGTGAGCATTGTCCCCTCCGGCAATGGCGGCCCGTCCTATCTTTATGTGGCAAACCAGAAGTCGCCGACAGGTGCGAATCCCCAATGGTGCTATGGCGGATACGGGCCGCCGAATTCGCCGAATTGCTATCCGGCGAATCAGTACAATCCGCAGTTGACGAAGGCTACGCTGCAGGCTTTTCCGGTGCCTGGTTCATCGGACCTGGCAGGCCTGACGGAGCAGGTGAAGGCAAACAACCACTTCGCCTACGTCGAAAGCGCCGCCGATCTGGCGGTGATGGCAAAGGTCCGGGAAGGCATCAAGCACGTGATCTTCATCGTCAAGGAGAACCGGACTTTCGACCAAGTTCTGGGAGACTTGCCGAACAAGAGCAATGGCGACCCGACGTTGGTGGAGTTTGGCGCTGAAGTGACACCGAACCAGCATAAGCTGGCGACCGATTTCGTGACCCTGGACAACTTCATGGCGACGGCCGAAGTGAGCTATGACGGCTGGTTGTGGACGACCGCGGCGCAGGCTCCCGACGTCGTGCAACACCAATATCCGGTGGCCTATGCCTATCGTGGAACGAGCCTCGACGCGACTGGTTTGGACCGGAAGGTGAACACGGCGATACCGGCGGCACCGGGCAGGGATCCGAAGGCAAATGTCGCCGCGCGGCAACAGGCCGATCCATTCACGTCGAACGATCCGGACGTCCTGCCGGGCACGGCGAATTCGGGTGCGCCGGACGGTGCGGATAAAGACGGCGCGAAGGTAGAGAACGCGGGATACCTGTGGGATGCCGCGATGTTAGCGGGCCTCTCTGTGCGCAACTACGGTTTCTTCATCGACGAGACGCGTTACAACACCAGCGACTATCTGATCCCCTTGTACCGGGAACCGTGGGCGAACGGAGTGCAGGTGGCATTTCCCGCGAATGCAGCGCTGGCGCCGTTTACGGATCCGTATTACCGCGGCTTCGACAATTCGCTGCCCGATTATTGGCGCTACCAGGAGTGGGCGCGGGACTTCGATGCGAGATATAAGGGCAACCACCACGCCGGACGCAGCACGACGGATTTGCCGGCGCTGACACTGGTGCGCCTGATGCACGATCACACAGGGAACTACAGTGTGGCGATCGACGGGGTGAATACGCCGGATCTCCAGGTGGCTGACAACGACTATGCGGTGGGACTGCTGGTGGAGAAGATTGCGCGGAGTCCTTACGCCGACAGCACGCTGATTTTTGTTGTGGAGGATGATGCCCAGGATGGCGGTGACCACGTGGATTCGCACCGTACGACGGCCTACGTGGCTGGGCCTTATGTGAAGCAGGGAGCGGTGATTTCGACTCGCTACAACACGGTGAACCTCATCCGGACGATCGAGGAAGTGTTGAACATTCCGAATCTGAAAGCGGCTCGTAACTTGCCGCCATGGTTGAACCTGAATGACGCCTTGGCGGCTCCGATGACCGATATTTTCGACACAACGCCAAGTGTCTGGAGTTTCAGCGCTATTCCGCCGGCGCTGCTCTACAATACGGCGCTTCCCCTGCCTCCGAAGCGGGCGGGCCTGGTGGTGCGAAAGCCTGCGCACGATGCGAGTTACTGGTCTCGAGTGACCAAGGGTATGGACCTTACCGTTTCCGATCGCGTGGATGACGATGACTTCAACCAAGTCCTTTGGAAGGGGCTGATGGGCAGACAGCCTTATCCTGCGAGGAGGACGGGTCTGGATCTGCGCGAGAACCGGCAGGAACTTCTGGAGCGTCACGAGAGAGCAATGAAGAAGAGCGCCGCGGGAGCATCGAAATGAGCAGGTCAAGAGAGGGTTTCCTGCGTTTCAACGCGTTTTTGTATCTAGGAGTGATGGCACTGGCG
>JBDTMC010000579.1:0-4442 GCA_039934475.1 Bryobacteraceae bacterium
ACTTCCCGCAACTCCTGCGGACCCAGCCGGTACACCGCCGTCGCCGGCAACCCATCCTCACCCAATGTCAGCGTCGTCGAGTCGCCGCTCTTTGAACTCACAACCAGCGCACCCTTCTCATCCACACTGACGCTTCGCTCCGGGTCCTGGTTGCTGATCCAAAGCTGAAAAGGAAACCGCAGCAACTCACTACGCACCTGCGCCACCACCGGAGGCGGCATCGGACCTGCACCCTGCGGCGTCTGCATCCAACCGGTCTTCCCATCGGAGTATACGACTACCTTGCCGAACGGCAGAACCTGCTCCTGCCGCAACTGCCCCGGCCGCAACCACCATAAATGTTGCGACACCTTGAGTGCCCCCTGTGGCCCGGTCAACTCGCTCTCAGCCGTCACTTGCGCGTCCTTCACCGCGGCTACTTTGTCCGCGCCGCCAACCGCCTTTTGCAATCTCGCCAGCGCGTCTTGCGCCTTCTTCATGGAGCCTGCGTCAGCCTTCACTTCGGCCTTCTTCGGCTCCGGAATACTTAGGTCCAGTTCCTTCACCGGGAGCCCAGTAGCCGACAAAGGCTTCCCAAAGTCAGCGGTGTTACCCACGGCGACAATCGTCAGTTCCTCCGGCCGTAAATGCTCCTTCGCCACGCGCAGCACATCGGCCCGCGTCACATTCTGAATCGCCTTCTGGTACTGGAAGATGAAGTCTTTCGGATACCCGTAATAGTCGTAGCTCACCAGCCGCTGTAAGGTCTTAGTCGGCCGGTCAAACCGGAACACAAAGCTGTTCAGTACCGTGTCCTTCGCACCCTGCAGTTCCTCGGCAGTCACTTCGCCTGTACGGATCCTATCGATCTCCGCCCGAATCGCCTGGATCGTGTCTACGGTCGAGGCCGATTTAGTGCTCCCGCTGATCTCAAAAATACCCGCATGATCGTAGTTGGCGCCCCATCCGCCATTCACGCTGTAGGCGTATCCAAGCTCAGTCCGAACTTTTTTGAACAGCCTGCTGGAGAAGCTTCCGGCCAGAATATCTCCCATCACTTCCAGCGCCGGATAGTCCTTGTCGCTCAGCAAGCCGCCTAGATGCCCAAGGCGGAAGAACGTCTGTGTCACATCCGGCTTCGGGCCCACAAACACACCCGGAGCGGGCTTCGCGGTCACCGCCGGAAACGCCGGGACCGCTGGCTGCTTCACGGTCCAATCGGCAAACAGCTTCTCGATCTTCGCTTTCAGCTCCGCGGCATTGAAATCGCCCTGCACTGCCAGCATGATGTTGGCCGGGAAGAAGTATCTCTTGTGGAACTGCAGTAAGTCCTCGCGCTGAATGCGGTCCACATGTTCATACTCCATGCGCCAGCCATAGGGGTTATCCCGCCCATAGATCAATTCGTTGAACTTGTCCGATTCAATCTCACCCGCATCGTCGTTGCGCCGCGAAATCCCGCCTCGCGTCTGCGTTTTCAAAAGGTCCACCTTATCCTGGCGGAACTCCGGCTGCGTCATCACATCCTTGAAAACGGCCAGCACCTGGTCTGTGTTCTCCTTCAAAGCGTTGAAGCTCACTGACCCGCTACCCTCGCCGATACTGCTCTCCACCGTAGCCGCGATGTTCTCCAACTCCTCGTTGATTTGCTCGCCGCTCTTGCCCTTCGTGCCGCCCGTCCGCATCACCGAACCGGTCATACTCGCCAGCCCGATCTTGTCCGGCGGATCGAACAGGTTGCCCGTTCGCACCAACGCGAACCCGCTCACCAAAGGCAGCGCATGATTCTCCAACAGATACACCGTCATCCCGTTCGGCAGCTTGAACGGCTCGATCTTTGGAATCTCCGGTTGCCGTAAGGCCGGATACTTCAACGCCTTATACGGAGCCGTCTGCGCGCCCAGCGCGGCTGCCACGGTGAGTAAGAGGCCCAGCCTCATCTGCGTTCTCATTTCGACTCCTGCGCGCTCTTCGGCGCCACGGTGTAAGCCACCGTCTTGCTCTCATCAATGAAGTACGTCTTCACCACACGTTGGATATCGTCTGCGGTCACTTTATCCACGTCCTCAATCGAGGTGAACATCTTGCGCCAATCGCCGTAGTTCGCGTACACCTCTGCCAGCTGCGACGCCAAGCCGGAATTGCCGTCCAACCGCCGGATCAGCCCCGCCCGGATCTTCGTCTTCACGCGCACCAGCGCAGCCGGGTCCACCTTCTCTTTCTTCAGTTGGTCGATCACCGCATACAGCGCCTTCTCGTTTTCGTCCACGGTCTTGCCTTGGTTCGGCACGCTATACACAAGGAACAGGCTGCTATACTTACCCGACGGGAACGTCGCCGACGCGCCCGATTGCAGCGCCAGCCGCTTGTCCTGCACCATCGTCTTGTAGAGCAATCCTGTGCGGCCGCTCGAAAGCACCCCTTCCAACACATCGAACACCGCATCGTCCTTGTCGTATTGGTCCGGGCGATGCCAGGCAATCAATAGAAACGGCTGCGACGGAGTCTCCACGGTCACCCTCTTCTCGCCGTTCTGCTTCGGCTCCAGGGTCCGCATCCTTGGCGGCAATGGGCCCGCGGGCAGCGGACCATAATACTTCTCCGCCAGCTTCTTTGCCTGTGCGGTTGTAATATCGCCCGCGATCGCCACCGTGATGTTCGATGGCACATAGTAAGTCTTGAAAAACTCCTGCGCGTCCGTCGCCGTCAGGTTCTCGATATCGGTGCCCCAGCCCACAACGGTCCGGTACGGCTGCGCCGTGAACGCCGTCGAGAGCAGCATCTCCTGCAACTGCCCCACCGGGTTCGACTCCGTTCGCATCCGCCGCTCCTCGCGCACCACGTCCCGCTCTTTGTAGAACTCGCGGTACACCGGCTGCTTGAACCACTCCGATTGCAGCAGGAACCACAGCTCGGCGCGGTTCGAAGGCAGGCTGTAGAAGTACTGCGTCGCATCCAGAGCCGTGCCCGCATTGAATCCCGCTGCGCCGTTCTCCTCAATCACCTGTACAAACTGATTGGGAACCACGAACTCATTCGCCTTCTTGATCGCGCTGTCCAAGGACGCCTGCAGTTCTTTCACCTTCGCCGGATCGGCCCGAAACTCCTTCCGGCGCTCCTCTTCCACACGCCGGTAAGCCGCCTCCACGCCCTTCAGCGACTCCTCTTCCTGCGTCCAGTTCTTCGTGCCCACCGTCGGCGTGCCTTTGCCGATCATGTGTTCGAACATGTGCGCCAGCCCCGTCCGTCCCGCTGGATCGTTCACTGATCCCACGTTGACGTAAGCATGAAAGGAGACCACCGGAGCCTGGTGCCGCTCCAGCACAATAAAGTGCATCCCGTTGGGCAGCGTAAACTCCGCAACGTTCTTTTCGAATTCTTTGAGGTTCTCGCGCAGGTCCTGCGCCGGCATCAGGAGCGGCAGGCACAGCAAGGCCACCAGCCCCAGTTTCACTCGTTTCATTGCCTTCATTGTACCTTTGACGCGCCAAAGGCCCATTCTGTCGCTATTCTTAAATAAAGGGATGCTATGGAAAAAGTGAAAAAGACCGACGCCGAATGGCGCGCCGAACTGGACCCGGAAACTTACCGCGTCATGCGCGAGAAAGGCACCGAGCGCCCCTACACGGGAGCCCTCAATAAGGTGTACGACAAAGGGAAATACTACTGCGCCTCGTGCGGCAATGAACTCTTTGAATCCGACACCAAATTCGACTCTGGCTGCGGCTGGCCCAGCTTCTACGCCGCCGCCTCAGACGCCAGTCTGGAAGAACACGTAGACCGCACCCACGGCATGATGCGTACCGAAGTCGTCTGTAGCAAATGTGAAGGCCATCTGGGCCACGTCTTCGACGACGGACCCGCGCCCACTGGCCTCCGCTACTGCATGAACTCCGTAGCCCTGAAGTTCGAAAAGAAAGACTAGCTCCGCGCCGGCCGCGGCTTGCTATGGTGAAACGCCCGCAGATACTGCTTCGGAGCTAAGATCGGCGCACCCAACTCCTGCGCCGCGTGCATAGGGAAATAGGGATCGCGCAAGAGTTCCCGCGCCAGCAGGACCAGGTCGGCGTCCCCGTCGCCAACAATGCTGGCGGCCTGCGTCGCATGTGTAATCATGCCCACGGCGCCGGTCAAAATACCCGCCTCGGCCCGTACGCGCCGGGCAAACGGAACCTGATACCCGGGCCCGACTTGAATCTTCGCCCAGGACACCGCGCCCCCGGAAGAGCAGTCGATCAGATCGACACCCAACGGCCCAACTCGCTTCGCCAGCTCCACCGAATCATCCACCGTCCATCCGCCCTCGGCCCACTCCGAAGCCGAGAGCCGCAGGAACAGGGGCAACCGCTCCGGCCACTCCCCGCGAATCGCCTTCACAACATCTAGCAGGAACCGCATCCGATTCTCGAACGAACCACCATACTCATCCGTCCGCTGATTCACCAGCGGCGACAGAAACTCAT
>JBDTMC010000580.1:0-4441 GCA_039934475.1 Bryobacteraceae bacterium
CATGGGAACTGGCGTGGTTTTTGGAGCGGTCGTCGGCTTGGCGCTGAAAGCATGGGCGCAGCCTTAAAGTGCTTGCATTTTCAAACTACCCACTGCCCCACCATCACATCCACCTTCTCCCGAATCGTGGCGGCTGCATCCGGTACGTGCAGCACGTCGCATTCCGACCCCAAAATGTGCGGATGCCCGCACGCCGTCATCTCCCGCACCGTCTCCTCCGTCAGCCGCCGCACTTCTTCCACCGGCATCTCACTGTCCGAATAGAACATCTTCGTCGGCAGGTTGCCGTACAGCACAATCCGCTTCGAAACGACAGCCGCGTCTTCCCACAACTTCCGGCTGCCGCCCAGGCTGATCATCGCCGGCTGTAATTCTTCGCCGAATAGGCGCACCATTTCGGTCGTCAACGAGCCACAATCGTGGAAAATCAGATCAACGTCATAGCTCCGCAATAAATCGCGCACGCGCCGGTTCGGGGCCAGCACGAACTGCTCGAAGATGCGAGAGCCGGCCCGCAGTTGCCGCGGGGAGAGATACACCGTATTCGCCGCCGGTTCACAAAGGATAATCGCCCGTGCTCCCGCCTCGATTTGCGCTCGAATCGACCGCAGCACCGTAGCTTCGGCCAGCGCCAGACACCGCTCCACCAGGCAAACCGAAGCATCCTCCTCCGCCGTCACGCCCGATCCGGCCATCGCCACCGGAGAAATCGGATCCGAAACCAGCTTCGTCATCAAAGAGAACGGCCCGATCGCCATCCCCACCGCCACTAGCTTCGTCTTCTCCGCGATGTACCGTACCGCTCCCTGATTGGCTTGGATTCGCGGCGGAAATGGCCTCTCCGCCGCATGAATCACCGCACTCACGGTGTGCAAATCCGGCGCTTCCTCGAAATGAAACTGATCCGTCGCAGCAGCCGCAACGCCCACAAACTCCAGCAAGTCCGCCTTCTCCAACGTCAGGTCCATCAGCGGGAACGCCAGCGGAGTGTGGTAGCGTTCTGCCGCCCTCGCCACTACCGCGCCGAGCAGCGTAGCATCGTACTTCGCGCCCTCCGGGTCGGCAGTCTCATGCAAAATCAGGTCCGTGCCAACCGGCATCCGAAGGCCTTGTTTCGCCAGGTCGAGAAACAGGGAAGTAGGCATTGCAATCTTTCAAGCCACATCGGCAAGGTCGTATTCGCCCAGCCGTAAAGGATACACTCCGTGTTCGCGCACCAGCCGCACCACGTAGTCATAGCTCTCACCGGAAACATCGCTCGGCACCGAGTGGTCCGATTGAAAAAGGTAGCCGCCGCCCTTGGCCGCGTTCAGCTTCGTCAGCACGGCCGCGCGCAATTCGTCCTTCGTGCCGGCGGCCCACAATTGTACGTCCATGTTGCCGCAGAACCCCAGCCGGTGTCCGTACTTGCGCCGCAACTCCACGGCGTCCAACCCGGCTTTGAACTCCAGCGGATTGTACGCATCCACACCCACTTCAATGAAGTCCTCAAAGATGCGGCTCACATTCCCGCAACCGTGGTAGATCACCGGAAGCCCATGGCTGTGACACTCGTCGATCATCGCCTTCACACCCGGCTTGAAGTGGTTGCGCCAGAAGACCGGTGAAAACAGCAGGCCCTTCTTATACGCCACATCGCCCCAAATCACCATCCCCGCCAAACGCCCTCCCGCGGCCTTGATCTGGGCGCGCAGCAGACCCAGGTTGAACTCATGCAACCGCTCTACAAAATGAGCCAGGGCGTCCGGATACTCACCCATCCACATCATCACGTTCTCTGACCCGACGATGCGCCAGATCATCTCATGCGCTTCACACACTGACCCGAACACCGGAAAGTCTTCATACACCGCACCCACCCGCTCCACAAACGGAGCCAGATTGCGGGCAAAGCCGTCGCCCACGCCGTTGATCTGATCGTCGCCGGCCTTGAAATACCGACGCTCGTCGAAAGGATCGTCGAACTGGAACGCCTCCATCTTCTCCACCGTATTGGTATCGAAAGCCAGAAACGCGGGCATCGGCTGATCGAACTTCTTCCGGATGGTCGCGCCGAATCCCGTACGCACCGTCACTTCACTCTCATCGTCTCTGAGGAGAAAGGCCGGATATGCGGGTCCATGTTCGGGCTCACCACCTGCCAGTCGAGATTGTAGTAACGATAGATATCCGTGTCTGCCGCCAGTCCTAGCTCTCTCCGCCACCGCTCTAGAAAGCTGCCCCAGAAGAAGTCGCTCACCGGCACGCGGTCCGGTTCGCAATGGTGCAGCGCCTTGTTCATCCGGTCCAGTTTTGCCAGGCAGTTCGCAGAGCGCTCCATCTCAGTTCGCTCCAACCAGCCGCCGCGCCAGGCTCACCGGCGCTGTAGCGGACTCGCTGTATCCGTCCGCGCCAATCTCCGCGGCGAAATGCGCCGTCACTGGCGCGCCGCCCACAATGATCTTTACGTTCTCGCGAATCCCCGCTCCCCTAAAGGCTTCCACGGTCGTCTTCATCGCCGGCATAGTCACTGTCAGCAGCGCCGACAAAGGCACGATATCGGTCTTATGATCGCGAACGGCGTCGATAAACTTCTGCGGCGTTACATCGGCGCCCAGATCGTGCACCTCGAATCCCCCGCCCTGCAGCATCTGGGTGATGGCCAGCGCCGCCTTGGCGTTGCCGGTCAAGATCGCGTCATAGAGATGCTCTAAGTCGGCCATATTCTCAGTTCCCCTTCGGAGGGTGTCCTTTCTCCTTGGAGTAGGCGCGTAACATCGGGAGTTTCGCCGCCGGAACCATCTCGTCCCACTGAGTAATTAACTTCGTCTCCACCGCCGGCCCTTCCGTACGGAATCGAAGTGTCACAATCTGCTGCGCCCGCACCGGGAAGCTGTACTTTGGACCGCCGGTCATCGGCTTCCCATGGACACCGTTCAAATCGGTCATCGCCGCCGCTTGATGCGGCAGAGAGAGCGTCACCTCCGCGGTGCCCGCATACCCTTTGCACTCCACCAACCGCACCTCGATATCCCCATCCACCCGCCGCATCGTTTCCACAATCACGTTGTCCGACGTGCTGAGGAAAGACTTCGCAGCCTGCGCACCGCGGTTCCCAGCCGCCACCGGAGGACAGTTGTACTCCCACGCCAGCTGTGGGATCCGAGCGTCCTTCCAATCGCCATCGTGCAGCACCAGGGCGTACTCCAGAACGTGGCGGCCTTTACCGCTCAGCCATTCATTCGGGTATCCGTAGTATTTGTCGGTAGCGTTGTAAAGGAAAAGGATCGGTGTGCTGCCATTCAACTCGCGGCCCGTCACGCCACGGTCGAGCAGAGCCGCTCCCCCTCCCCCTGACAGCGCGTAGTGCGACCACCGCACTGCCGGCACAATCCCCTTCGTCCATCCATGCAGATCCGCGTTCGGCTTCGCCCACGCGCCATGCGAGAACCCATACGGGATACCCCGCCGCACTTCGGTCACCTCGCCCGCCAGTGGAAACTCCGCCACAGTCACCGTCAGGTTCGGCAGGTCGTTCAACTCGGTACTGAAATCGATCCGCGGATACTCCTTGTGGAAGACCATCGTGCGCTTCGCTGTGCCGCCGCCCAGGAACTCCCCTTCCACCTCCACCACTGTCGCCAGCGGCCCTTCCTTCACCCGGATCTTCTGCGCATGCTTGTTGCTGGAATCCAATCGCTCCCGCTCCGGCCGCGGCAGCATGAAGTCGCCCGGGTCGCCATGTTGCGATTTCGGTTTCTCAGCCACCAGAACATTCGCCGGACCCGCCAGCATCTCGTTCCCGTGCACCTTCGCGCTCACAATCGCGCCCGTGGCAGGGTCGATCTTCACCTCGTAATACTTCGTCTTGATGACGCCCGGCAGTCCCACTTCTCGCGCCGCCGCCGCCGCCGACGCTGTCGCCTTCCCGAAACCCGTCACGCTCACTGAGGCCAATGCCGGCGAGCACAACACACCGCCCTCCACCACCTGGCCCGCAACGCCCGCCACTGCCCGAGGCAGCACCACCGGATCGTGCCGCTCCCAATTCAACGGGTTGAACAAACCCAACCCATCGCCCGCCGGCAACAGCGAGGCGCATCCTGCCTCCGCCGCCGTCCCCGTATGCTTGGCCACCCATTCGAACCGGTCCTTCACGTCCCACGACGTCTCATGCTCAAACACCATCCCGCCTGCCGATCCCCACAACGTGTTCCGGTCCATATTGAGGAACAGCAGCGTCCACGCGTTGTAAAGCTCCTGCGCCGGATAAACATGCTTGCCCGTCAAACTCGCCGCCGTCGCCAGCGCTTCCGTAGCCTGCAAATGATGTTCACACCGCCGGTAGGAAGACTTCACCCGCGGACTTTCAATCCAGAACGAATTGAAGTCGTACTCCGTCCCGCCGCGCAGTGTCGGGGCCTTCAACGTCCCGGCCCGTTCCATCGACTGCAGTTCGTCC
>JBDTMC010000581.1:0-4431 GCA_039934475.1 Bryobacteraceae bacterium
CGCCGGCAACTCGCGAATATGGGAAATCGCCCCAATCCGCTCCAGCACCAGCAGCGCCGCGCCCCGGCTGCTTGCCTCGGCTTCGCAACTGGTCACAATCGGCCGCCCTAGCGCATCGGCCATCATCTGCGTCCATACGGGCGAGCGGAGCAGCGCGCCACCGGATGCCACTACCTCCGCCGGGTCACCTACTCTGTCCCGCAGAATGAGATAGATCAACCGGAACCGCAACGCAACCGATTCCAACGCGGCGCGCACCAGGTCAACTGGTCCGGTGTGCATGCTCATACCCGCAAAGGCCGCACGCGCATCGCTCCGCCATTTCGTCGACCGCTCACCCGCAAACAGCGGCACAATGGTCAACCCGTGCGCTCCCGGAGTCATCGCGCCAAGCGCCGCCTCCAGTTCGTCGTCGCCCGGCAATTGCAGCGTCCGCTTCATCCAGGCGAACACCTCGCCGCCGTTCGATAGCGCCCCGCCCAGCACGAACCGTTTCCGATCCACCCGGTAGCACCACAACCCGGGCGGAATTTCGATGCTCTCCTGTTCCAGCACAGCCCGCATCGCCCCACTAGTCCCCACCATCAACGCAAACCGGTCCGGAGTCGTACACCCGCTCCCGATGTTATTGCACGCCCCATCCCCGAACGCGGGAAACCAGGGGATCCCATTAAACCCAGGCCACTGACGCGCAAAATCCGCCAGCAGCGCCGTCTGCGGTTCATCCATCTCCCCCGGAGCCGCCAGTTGCTCCTCGCTGACGGGCAGGATCTCGATAAACTCCTCATCGTACTCGTTCCGGTTCTGGTCCCAAATCCCGGTCCCCGAAGCCATCGACGTCGAATTCACCGCCTTCCCGAACAGCTTCAGGAAGAGATACTCGCCGGGAGACATCCAAAATTTGGCCTTCGCCACCGCCTCCGGATATGTCGCCTTCAGCCACATCAATTTCGCCGGCCAGTAGCTGGCGTGCAGCACCGTCCCGGTCCGCGGATGCGTCTTCGTCACATCCACCATCTCGGCCAGCCGCTTCACCTGGCTCGCGCTCCGGGTATCGAACAGGTGGATGATCGCGGTCACCGGCTTACCATCGGCGCCCACACCCAGGAAGCTGTGCCAGAAGGTGCAGAAGGAAACAGCTGTCGCTCGCAACCCCGCCTCTGCCATCTGCCCGTGCAACACACTCAGCGCCTGTACCGCCAGCGCCACCAGCTCATCGGCATCCGCTTCCACGCCGCCGTCGGCGGTCGTCGTCACCCGGTACGCCAGTTGCGCCCCAAAACCGTGCACCTGTCGAGCCTCGCCGTCGAACAGCAAAGTCCGCACGGACGAAGATCCAATATCCAGACTTACAATGTGGATATCGGATCGGGGAGATTCATTGCCGGAACTACTAGGTCGCGTCGTCGAAAGCACCCTTCGTTATAACATGTTTACTCGCGGTGACTCCGTCGGCGTAGCTGTCTCCGGAGGCGCGGATTCCGTCTGTCTTCTCCACATTCTGTCTGACCTCGCCCCGGCCTGGAATCTCTCTCTTTTTGTCCTCCACCTCGACCACGGTCTGCGCGGTCCCGCCTCCGATGCCGACGCTGCGTTCGTCGCCGGCCTCGCCGCCCATCTCGGGCTCCCGTTCCGCTCCCGCCGCGTCGAAATCGCGGCCATTGCCGATAATCTCGAACAAGCCGCTCGCGAGGCCCGCCTCGCCTTCTACCGCGACGTTCGCTATGACGAACGCCTTCGTGCCGTCGCCACGGGTCACACGCGCTCCGATCAGGCCGAAACCGTGCTTTTTCGCCTCCTCCGCGGTTCCGGCACCGCCGGCCTCTCCGCTATCCGCCCCATCACCGAAACCGGCCTCATCCGCCCTCTTCTCGAAATAGATCGCGCCGAAATCGAAGCCTGGCTCACTGAGCGCAGCCTTCCCTGGTGCGAAGACGCTACTAACCGCGACCCCACCTTCGCCCGCAACCGCATCCGGCACCAACTCCTGCCCGAATTGACCGCCGCCTGGAACCCCCAGCTTCCCACCACGCTCGCCCAAATGGCCACCCTCGCCCAGGATGACGAAGACTACTGGAGCGCTGAAATCGACCGCATTTACCCGGAAATCGCCCGCTCCGGCGGTTCAGCGGTTCTGTTGCAAACCGAACTTCTCCTCCTCCAACCGCCCGCCCTGGCCCGCCGTCTCCTCCGCCGCGCCATCGGAGCCGTCCGCGGCAATCTCCGTGGGGTTGACTTCTCCCACGTCGAGGAAATCCTCACCCTCTGCCGCCAGCCCGAAGGCCACGGCCGCCTCCAAATTCCCGGCCTCGATGCCTTCCGGTCTTTTGAATGGCTGCGTCTCGCGCCGCCTGCCACCACCCCAACCGAACGCAACTGGGAATACCCTTTGACGCCTCCCGCCACCGTCACCCTCCCCGCTTTCTCGTTACACCTGGAGTTGTCGCGGCCTGATCGGGAAAACTGTGACTATAATGAAAAAGAGACCTACTTGGATTGGGATTGTCTTGCCGGCCCTTTGGTCCTGCGAAATTGGCGGCCCGGGGATAGATATCAACCCGTGGACTACGGCGGCGAACAAAAGATTAAGTCCCTGTTCCAGGAAACAAGGGTTCCGCTCTGGGAACGCAGGGATTGGCCAGTTATTACTGCGGGTGGGCAGATCGTGTGGGCGCGCCGGTTCGGACCAGCTCAGCAATGTGCCGTTATGCCATCGACGGCTTCCATTCTTCGCATCCGGCTGTCCATTACTGTCCAATGAATCAAAACGGCCCTCGCCAACGTCTGTATAGGTGTATGCATCTGTCCGGTCAAGCCGGCAGGGAGATGTAATGAATTCGAACGTCAAGACAGCTATCTTTTGGGTGGTGGCAATTTGCGTGGCCGTCCTTCTCTGGACCGTCGTGCGCCAAAGCCGGACCAAGCCACCGGCTCAGATCACCTTCACGGAGTTCATGAACTTTGTCGACTCCGGCAAGGTGAAGGAGGTCACCATCAGCGGCGCCGAAATCCAGGGCAAGCTGAAGGACGACGGCAGCGGCATCCGCACCCTGGGCCCCGCCAACTATCCGGAGCTCATCACGCAGCTTCGTGAGAAGAACGTCAATATCGACTACAAAGAGCCCAGCAGCGGTAACTGGGTCAGTGTTCTGATTAACGCTATCCCATTCGTCCTTCTGCTCGCTTTCTGGCTGTTCATGATGCGGCAGATGCAAAGCGGAGGCAACAAGGCGCTTAGCTTCGGCAAGAGCCGTGCCCGCATGCACTCCTCCCAGCAAAAGAAGGTCACCTTTAAAGATGTGGCCGGCGTCGAGGAAGCGAAGGAAGAACTCCAGGAGATCATCGAGTTCCTGCGGGAGCCCCAAAAGTTCCAGAAACTGGGCGGCCGCATCCCCAAGGGCGTCCTCCTCATCGGACCTCCCGGAACCGGTAAAACCCTGCTCGCCCGCGCCATCGCTGGTGAAGCCAACGTTCCGTTCTTCTCCATCTCCGGTTCCGATTTCGTTGAAATGTTCGTCGGCGTCGGCGCCAGCCGCGTTCGCGATCTTTTTGAACAGGGCAAGAAGAACGCCCCATGCATCATCTTCATTGATGAAATCGACGCCGTCGGTCGTCATCGCGGCGCTGGTCTCGGCGGGGGTCACGACGAGCGTGAACAGACTCTCAACCAGTTGCTGGTTGAAATGGACGGCTTCGAATCCAACGAAGGCGTTATCCTCATCGCCGCCACCAACCGTCCCGACGTTCTCGATCCGGCCCTGCTCCGTCCCGGCCGTTTCGATCGCCGCGTGGTTGTCGGCCGTCCCGATGTGAAAGGTCGCGAACAGATCCTCCGTGTCCACACCAAGAAGACCCCGCTGTCAGACGACGTGGACCTCATGGTCCTCGCCCGCGGCACGCCAGGCTTTGCCGGAGCCGATCTCGCCAATCTGGTCAACGAAGCGGCCCTCATCGCCGCCCGCCAGAACCGCAAGGTCGTAACCATGTACGACTTCGAAATCGCCAAGGACAAGGTCATGATGGGCGTCGAACGCAAATCGATGATCATCTCCGACGAAGAGAAGAAGAACACCGCCTATCATGAAGCCGGTCACGCCCTCGTCGCCGTCTGCATCAAGCACGCTGACCCGCTTCACAAAGTCAGCATCATCCCGCGCGGCATGGCTCTCGGTATCACCATGCAGTTGCCGCTTGATGACAAACACTCCTATTCGGCCGATTATCTGCAAGCCCAGCTCGCCATCCTCATGGCCGGCCGCATCGCCGAAGAGAAGTACATGCACCACATCACGACCGGTGCCGGCAACGACATCGAGCGCGCCACCGACCTCGCCCGCAAGATGGTATGCGAATGGGGTATGAGCCAGCTTGGCCCGATGAGCTTCGGCAAGAAGGAAGAGCAGATCTTCCTCGGCCGCGAAATCTCCCAGC
>JBDTMC010000582.1:0-4430 GCA_039934475.1 Bryobacteraceae bacterium
ACTGCAGTCAGAACCAGCCAGGCAATCGCCAGAGACCCTACGGTGGAAGCTGACAACCCGACGTTCGACCACGGTGATACCGTCGACAGACCAAAGCCCGCCCCTAGCGCCAGCATGACTAACGACAGCGCAGACGCGGCGGCGGCGCCGCCCACGACGGCGCCCCACGCTACACCCGATGACGATACGTCGCCTTCTCTTACGGATACCGATAGCTCCGAGGCAACTGCCATAGACTAACCCTTGCTTCTCGCCGGCGCTTCCATCGGGGCGCTCTTCAAAATTCCGGCCCCAATAGCCCTCAGCTTCCGCTCAGCCGCCTCTTCCTCAGCCAGCGACGCCTTCAGCAGCGTAACCGCCTCAGTTTCGCCAATCCGCTGCGCCAGGCTGATCGCCGTCAGATAACCCGCCATCTCATAGTGCTCCACTCGCGTGCCCGCCCCGATCAACCCCAGATCGAGTACGCTGTCTTCCCCCTCTTCCTCCAGCACTTCCGCGCCTTCGTTGATGCAACCTTCCATTCCCACGCATTTCTTGCCGGCCGGCTTAATGCCAATCAGTTCTGCCACTTTTTCCAGCCGTACAACCTGCTCCTGGGTCTCTTTCAGGTGCGATGAAAGCGCGTCGCGCAAGGCGGGTTCGTGGGCGCCTTCCACCATCTTCGGAATCGCCTTCGTCAACTGCTTTTCCGCGGAGTACAAATCCTTGATCTCGTCGGTCAGCAGGTCCATTACCGTATTCTTGTCTGCCATGGTTTTCCCCTTCGAACGTTATAAAAGTTCGGGGCCGCATGTTTTTTGCGGCCCCTCGGTTAGAATCGAAACTACTTTTCGAAAACCTTCTCGATGTCTCCGGCTTTCTTCTGGACTTTGCCCCCCACCTTCTCGGCGGTGCCTTCGTCCTGAAGGTCCGGATTGCCGATAACCTGTCCCACTTTCTCCTTCACTGTCCCCTTTACTTCGTGGACAGTGCCTTCAACTTTGTCTTTTGTGCTGTCTTTCATGATGATTCTCCTCCGGTCTTTCTTTAAACGAACGACTAACGGCTGGTTACAACGGCAGGGTGCTCAGCGGAAGCTTCACCTGTCGATGAAATATCTTCGGCGCCAGTGTTCTTCAGAACATCTTTCGCCCGGGTGATCTGTTCCGATGTGTCGCAGTGTGCAGAAAGAAGCACACCACCATCCTTAATCCGGCCCTCGTAACGCTTGGCCTCGTATTCGGGAATACCCATGCCCACCAGCGCGCCGATCAGGCCGCCTACGGCCCCGCCCACTCCCAGGCCTGCCAGTGCGCCCATAATTGGGCCGGCCGCTATGAAGGGACCTACGCCGGGAATTGCCAAAGCGCCGATTCCCGCCAGCAGGCCAAGCGTTCCGCCAATCACGCCTCCGGCCGTTACCCCGGTAGTTGTGCCTTCCGGCGCCTTCGTAGCCTTGTCATGAGCGAAATCTCGCGAACTCTTCGCGTCCGGAAGAAGGACCGAAATGGCATCGTTACTGAAGCCCGCTTGAATCAAGCGATCGACGGCTGCTTCAGCCTGTGTCGCTGTGGGATAAATACCGTATACTGCCGTGTTCTTGTCTGACATAGTGTTTCTCTTTTCTGACTTGGAGTCTGGAGGTTATTGCGCCACCGCGAGTTGGTTGACAACCTTATCGGGACTACCCGCGACTTCAGTTGCCTTAGCTACAAGGGCTTTCACTTCACCATCTGACTTCACCGGTCCCTTCAGCGTCACGGTTCCGTCCTGGCTGATGATCTTGATGTTATGCGCGTAGGTGGAAAGGGACTTGTCGGCCATCACCGACTTCCGAATCTTTGCGGTAAGCGTACGATCCGCCGCGTTCATCTTTTGATTGTCCGCGGTTGCCTCGCCTTGATTCTTGTCTCGTTTGTTGACCTTTGTGTTGTCAGGCTTCGTTTGATCGCTCTGGGGCGTGGGACTTGCCCAAGCCGCCATTGTGACGAGAAGGCCTGTTAGTAGTAAGGTAGGGGCTTTGTGCAGCATCGCTGGCTTCTAAAGCAAATGGACAGCCGTTCTCGAAAGTCCATGAAAACACGAACAAAAGCGGCGCCTACCAAACGTGCTTGGGTACTTTTGTAAGTGTCGACTGGAAAAAAGGTTCCCCGAACGTTTGGACCTATGCGTGCTTCCGTTCCAGCGATGCAACCTGATTCAACTACCAACCGGAACATTCAAGCTATCTGTGAAATGGAGAAGCAAGCGCTAGAGAGCCGCACCCTCTCCGCCCGTATCGGTGACGCCATCGCCACTCACGCCGGCCGGATGTGGTTCATCGCCGCTCACATGGTTTGGTTCGCCATATGGATCGCACTCAACATCGACCCGCATGGCCGGGCAGCGTTCGACCCCTACCCCTTTTCACTATTAACAATGATCGTTTCCCTGGAGTCTATTTTCCTGTCGCTCTTCATCCTCATGAGTCAGAACCGCAGTGGCCTCCAGGCGGAGCAAAGGAATCACCTCGACCTTCAGATCAATCTGTTGGCCGAAGACGAGAACACAAAGATCCTACAAATGCTCCAGGCCCTCTGCGAACACCACAATCTCGCCATAGGAAACGACCCTGAAATCCAAGTCATGACCCGCCGAACCGAAGTCGGCGAAGTCATCTCCGACCTCCAAAAAAATCTCCCCATTCCCGAATAACTCGAAAAGGGGTCAGACGCATTTAATTCATGCACGAGAGCTAATCCTGACGGTTCCCCAATTAAATGCAATAAAGGGCAATAAAGGGGTCAGACGCATTTAATTTGTCCACACTCCCCAGCCAGTACTATTCCGTTCCTGTCGAACCGCCCCGCGCGCCGCCCGTTCCTCTGGTACTCCCGAAGGGCCTCAGACCTACAAACACCCTCAGTCGCGACTCTTGCACCACCTCCCCTTACCTCCCGCCTCCATCTTTAATCACTCTGCTGGCATACGTCTCCGCCGCCAGAATGTCCTCGCGGGCCGCCGCCAACTTCCCTGCATCCATCGCCTCCCGCGCCAAACCCAATGAATCCCGCATACTGTTGATCCGCTGTTTAATATCCGGATGCACAGCTTGCCCTTGCCGCGATGCGTCGGCCTGCAACTGCTGCATTACGTCGTCGGCAGTCGAAGCCCTTGACGACGCATGCACAAACAACCGCCTCACCTCCTCGTACTCCGCCTGGTTCACAGGCTCGGCCGGCGTGGCCGCCCCTGGTTCCGGCTTTGCCATTGGCTCCTCTGCCGGAGTGTCAACCTCCGGCGACCTCCTCGCCGAAGCGCCATCCATCGCAATTCCTCGCGCATGCGTCGTTGTCTGCGCAACCGCCACCGGAACGTCCCCCCCCAGCCCCCGAATTAATTCGGCTACCGCCACCCATCGCGCCGCGTACGGCCCCGTTCTCGGGTCGCCCTCCACCATACCGGCCAGCACCAGAGCCGCATTCGTAAACGCATGCAACGCCCGGTCGCGGTAGCCATTTTGGTAGAGAACTCCAATCTCCTGATACGCGCTCGCAACCTCCAATCCTAAATCCGGATTTCCCGCCGTAGACGCGCTGATGCCGTTCAGATACATAGCGCTGCGATCCAACAAATCGCGCCGCTCTGGAGACAGCGGTCCCCGCGCCGTTGCACCCGAGCCAAGATCCTGCTGAATGATCCGGCGCAGTTGCTGTACGTCAGCGGCGACAGCCGCCGCGCTCATCACCCCATTCTTCGCTTGGCCTTTACGTGCCCCGGAAGCCCGGCCAGCCTTCTGTCGCCGGTCCATTTCATCCAGCAGCCGTCGCACTTCCGCCTCCGCGCTCCGCGCCAGCCTGGTTTGATTCTGCGCCAGAACTGCCTCCCACGCCCCCGCGCCGCACAGAAGCACCACCAGCGCCGCCACCGCCACAGCCACCTTCTTCCGTCTCAGAAATCGTCCGGCGCGCTCCATCAGCGGCTCCCGGCGCGCCACCACACTCCGTCCTTCCAGAAAGCGGTCCAGGTCCACCGCCAAGTCCGCCGCCGTCGCATACCGTTGCTTCGGATCGCGCCGCAGGCACAACAGCACGATCTGATCCAAATCCCCCACGATTCTTCGCCGCAACTGACTCGTCGTTTCCGGCGTCCGCTGCAAGTCCTCCCTGATATTCACGCTCGGCAACGGCGGATCCTTGTGCAGCTTGTCCCCCGGATTCTCATGCGGCAATCGCCCCGTCAGAATCTGGTACAAAATCACACCGAGCGAATAAATGTCAGAAGCCTTCGAAATCGCCCCCCCCGACACTTGTTCCGGACTCGCGAAATTGGGCGTCAGTAGCCGGTAATCCGGACTCGTCAAATCCGGAGCCTGCGCCACGTTCAGTTGCACTTTCGCAATCCCGAAGTCGAGCAGCTTCACCACGCCATCCCGCGTCACCATGATGTTCGAATGCTTCAGATCTCGATGC
>JBDTMC010000583.1:0-4419 GCA_039934475.1 Bryobacteraceae bacterium
ACAGGGTGGGGACAAGGTGTTTGTGCCGGGGATTTCGACAATGACGGAAGATCAGACCTTCTGATCACTTACTTCGGTCACAACGTTCTCTATCACAACTTAGGCGGCGGAAAGTTTGCCGACGTCACCGCTGCAGCCCACCTTCCCGTCACTGGGATTCGGTGGGGCGCCGGGTGTACCTTCCTTGATTACGATCGCGACGGAAACCTCGACCTTTTCGTCTCCAACTACGTTGATCTGGACCTTTCGAAGACTCCCAAAGCCGGCCAGGACCCGAGTTGTAATTGGAAAGGCCTCTCGGTCATGTGCGGTCCTACCGGTCTGCCAAAGGCCAGCAACGTTCTCTACCACAACAATGGAGATGGAACGTTCACTGACGTCTCCGTCAAAGCCGGCATCCTCAAGCCCGGAGGCCGTTATGGTCTGACCACCGTGTCGGCGGACTTCAATAATGACGGATGGCCTGACATCTACGTCGCCTGTGACATGTCGCCAAGCCTGCTCTACGAAAATCACCATGACGGAACTTTCATCGAGCGTGGCCAGGAGGCCGGCGTTGCGTTTAATGCCGATGGCCGCCTCCAAGCCGGCATGGGTGTCGCCGTCGCCGATTACGACGCCAACGGCTTCCTCGACATCGCCAAGACGAACTTCTCCGGAGACCTGCCTTCGCTCTTCAACAACGAGGACGGCAAGTTCTTCACCGACGTCTCCCTGGCGGCCGGCGTCGGAGCCCGCAAACTCCTCGGCTGGGGAGCGTTGTTTATTGATGTGGATGAAGATGGATGGCCGGACCTGATGCTGAACAACGGTCACGTGTACCCCGAAGTCGATCGCGCCGAGGTGGGCGACAAGTACCGCCAATTGACGCTGCTTTATCGCAATCTCGGCAACGGACGCTTCGCATCCATGGAAGGAAAGGCCGGCGAGGCATTGAACGTTTTGCGGCCCGCCAGAGGCATGGCCGCTGGCGACCTAGACGGTGACGGGCATCCTGAAATCGTCATCGTCAACATGAACGAAACCCCAAGCCTCCTTAAAAACATCGGCACGCACGGGAACGTCTTGCTGGTGAAACTCACAGGAACAAAAAGCAACCGCAGTGCCATCGGAGCCCGCGTGACTGTCGAAACCGGAAGCCACAAACAACTCCAGGAGGTAATGTCCGGCTCCGGCTTCTTCTCGCAGAACGACTTCACCCTCCACTTCGGCCTTGGAACCGCCGCCAAAGTCGACCGCCTCACCGTTCGTTGGCCTACCGGCGCGGAACAGGAATTCAAGAATTTGGCCCCAAACCAAACGCTCACCATCAGAGAGGGTGAGCTAGAAGCCAAAACTGCCCCTTTCCGCAAAACAGGTGGCTGACACCGGTTGTGGCGTCAACCCCCTGAAGCAATCGCAGAGCTACTTCTTGACTGGAGCAGCCAGGCCCTTGGTATAGTTCAAACCGTTTCTGACAGCGGAACTGGGGCAGGTTTCGCTACCGATTCCGCTAACCGAGAACGCGGTTCCTTCGGAAAGGCCAACCGCCGTTCCGCCGATCATATCCGCACCTTGCGGCAGCGGAGCCGCATCCACGGAAGTGCCTATAAAGATCAGGTTCAGACCACCGCACGGCACCTTGCCAGACCATCCCGTCACGCCTGAAAGCCGCGACAGCGGCACCTCGCCGGCCGGTCCCGAATCGCCGCAGCCATCAATGGATAGGGTGGTCTGCGTGAACCGGAAACAGTCGGTGAACGTAGTCCCGAAGCTGGTGACAACGGTTACCGCGTATGTCTTGTCCTTCACGATCTTCGGTGTGGAATCCGCCGCAAACGCGGCAGGGGTGAGAGCGAGCAGCAGAGACAATACTCCGCGCTGGTGAGTAAGGGAAACGCCTTGTTACTCATAGCGAGGCAATCCTCCAGGTACGATCAGCGCCAGTGGGTCGTTCGCCCCCTAGCTTGTCGATTGTACATGGAATTGGGACAGTTTCAGCAATGTTCAATCGCGCGCTTGAAACGCCGCTCTTAGTCACGTGCCACCCCCTTTCTCCACGGCTGTCAGTAAGCCACGCATTTCACTCCAGCCGCGATCGCCCAATCGCGCCAGCATCTCCTTCTGGGCCGCCTCCCATAGGGGATAGGCTGCTTCGGCCCGTGCCCGTCCCGTCCTCGTCACTCGAATCACGCGTTCCCGCCGGTCTTCCCCCGCCGCCACTTCCAGCAAACCCATGCGCTCCAAAGGTTGCAGCGCGCGCGTCAGCGTCGTCCGGTCCATTCCCATCGCCTCCGCCAGCGCGCTATGCCGAGTGCCATCGGTCCGCCCCGCACGCACCAGCACAGCGTACTGCGTCACGCTTAAGCCCACCGCGGCCAAGGCCTTGTCATAAACAGCCGTAATCGAACGGGTTGCGCGCCTCATCGCCGTGCAGACACACCCACCCGCCAGCGGTCCCGGCCACGCTGTATGACTCTTTGCACTCATGACGCCCCGATCATAACAGATAGTATGTGCATATGCACGTACCGTGCTACACTGTCCCCATGTCAGCGACTCGCCAGCCAGTCAAACCCCCGTTCCACTACGCCTGGGTCATCGCCGCTCTCACCTTTTTCGTCCTTCTCGCCTCCGCCGGAGTCCGCTCCACGCCCAGCCTTCTTATGGTTCCGCTGGAAGCCGAACTGGGCTGGTCCCGCACTCTTATATCAGCCGCCGTCGCCATCAACATCCTGCTCTTCGGTTTGATTGGTCCCTTCGCCGCGTCGTGGATGGATCGTTGGGGTCTACGCCGCGGCTGCTTCGCTGCGGCCTCTCTGGTCGGCGTGGGAGTATTGCTGTCTTCGCGCATGTCCGCGCCCTGGCAACTCATCGCCCTTTGGGGCGTGATGGTGGGTGCCGGCACTGGAGGCACGTCGATGGTGCTGGCTGCCGTCGTCACCTCGCGTTGGTTTGAAACCAGGCGCGGTCTCGTCCTCGGAGTGCTCTCGGCAGCCAACGCCACTGGTCAACTGGTCTTCCTGCCATTGATGGCGCGAGTGGTCGAACACAGCGGTTGGCGCACCGTATCTCTCATCGTCGGCGGAGTTGCCGCGCTGATGGCCGTGACGGTTGCCCTGCTGATGCGAGACTCCCCCGAATCGATGGGCCTCAAGCCCTTTGGATGGACACACCGGACTCTACCCACCGCACCTGCTCTAAAACCTCTCGCCGCCCTCGCGTTCGCCGCCCGCCGCCCGGAATTCTGGCTCCTCGCCGGAACATTCTTCATCTGCGGCGCCAGCACCAACGGTCTCATCGGGACGCACCTCATCCCCGCCTGCCACGATCATGGAATCCCGGAAGTCCGCTCCGCGGCACTGCTCGCGCTGATGGGCCTCTTCGACATCGCCGGCACCACCGCATCCGGCTGGCTCACAGATCGCGTCAGCTCGCGCATCTTACTATCGACTTACTATCTCCTCCGTGGCTTGTCACTTTTTGCGCTACCGTCCTTACTAGCGATGGGAGACACGCCCCAACTCACCTGGTTCGCCATGCTTTATGGTCTGGACTGGATCGCCACGGTTCCCCCCACGGTCCGTCTTACCTCCGACGCCTTTGGCCGCGAAAACACCGGAGTGGTCTACGGCTGGATTGGCGCCGCCCACCAAATCGGAGCGTCTCTTGCCGCCTTCGGAGCCGGAGCTATCCGCACAACCAGCGGCGACTATCTGCCCGCCTTCGTCACCGCTGGAGTCCTCTGCCTCATCGCCTCCGCCGCCTTTTTAACCAGCGCCGGAGTCACTTCGCGTAAACAGTCGTCGCCGGGTGATACGTTCGCCAGTCAAACCAGTAATCCTTGATCGCATACACCGGCTCCAGGCACGCGCCTGCCTTCTCGCCCTTCACCGCGCATCCTGAGAACCCCCACTCACTCCCGCTCACCGAGTCCATCATCACGCCACTCTCATTGCGGTAGAAGTCCGGAGCCTCATCCACGCCCGGCAGACGCCGGCGGAACACGCGGATCGACAATTTATCCGTACCCACCGCCACTAGCACCGGCTCGCTCCCGACGCGATCCAACACCAGTTTCTGCTCCAATACCTTATCCACCGGAAACGCGCGGCTCGCGCCAAACGCATCCACGCCCAGCACTAGCCGCCGCGCCTCCAAGGGCTCACTCTTCAATCGCGGAGTCACCACCGGCAGCTTCGCGTAATCCTTCTCCCAGCCCTTCGGGTCATACTCCTTGGCGAACTTCTCGACCGAAGCAAGCACCGTCCCGTTCCCGTGCTCCCCTTTCCACAACCCAAACGTCACCTCCTCGGAGGGCACCAATTGCAATTGCCGTCCGCGCAGTGGCCCCGCAATCGCACGCCCGCTGATCTGCTGCCAGTACGAGCCCGTCTCTTCGTCGCGCATCAAGAAGTTTTGGTTGTTGATCCCCGCGAG